>CP075369.1:2620000-2920000 GCA_019454205.1 Xanthobacteraceae bacterium | reverse complement strand
TAGTCCACACTTCTTCAATTCGTATTCGATGAAGGTCATGTCGAATCCGGCGTTGTGCGCGATGAGTTTCGCGTCGCCGATGAACTCCAGAAACTTTTCCGCGACTTCGGCGAAGACTGGCTTGTCGGAGAGAAACTCCTCGCTCAGGCCGTGCACCGCCTCGGCCTGCGGGGGCATGTCGCGTTCGGGGTTGATGTAGGCGTGAAAGGTCGCGCCGGTGGGAATGCGGTTAAGCAATTCGACGCAACCGATCTCGACGATGCGGTCGCCGGTCGCCGGGTCGAAGCCGGTGGTTTCCGTATCGAATACGATTTCGCGCATCTAGTTTTCCTTCTTGCGCCAGCCGGGACGCAACACTTCCGAGAGCACTTCATTCACCCGGTTTCGGGCGAATTCGAGTCCCTGCCCCGTGTCGATCACGAAATCCGCGCGCGCGCGTTTTTCCGAATCGGGGGTTTGACGCGCAAGGATGGCCTCGAACTTTTCCGCCGTCATCCCCGGGCGCGCGAGAACGCGTGCCCGCTGCACGGCTTCCGGCGCACTCACCACCACGACCGCGTCGAACTTCGAGGGATCGCCGGTTTCAAACAGCAGCGGGATGTCGAGCAGCACGGCCTTTGCGCCGCCCGCTTTTGCCTGTTCCATGAATTGCGCGCGCAGCTTCCCGACCAGCGGATGCACGATCTTTTCGAGGCGCGTGAGTTCGGCGGGCTTGCCGACAACCTGCTTCGAGAGCGCTTCGCGGTCCACCGCACCGTTGTTCGTCGTGCCGGGGAATGCCGCCTCGATCAGCGGCGCGGCCTCTCCTTTATAGAGTTCGTGCACGGCGGCATCGGCGTCGAACACCGGCACGCCTGCTTCCGAAAACATCTGTGCGGTCGTGCTTTTGCCCATGCCGATGGAGCCGGTGAGGCCGAGAATCTTCATCTGGGGGCGTCTTTTTCGAGGTCGGCGACGATGAGCGCGCGCAGTTCTTTCGTCACTTGCGGCAATACGCCGAACCATTTTTCGAAGCCGGGCACCGCCTGGTGCAGCAACATGCCAAGGCCGTCGATTGCCTTCAGTCCGCGTTCCCTCGCCTGACTAAGCAGCGCGGTTTCGAGCGGCGCATAGACGAGATCATAGACGGCAGCAGTTTTTTTCATTGAAGAAAGATTTATTTCGAGCGGCGGCTGGCCCTTCATGCCAAGCGAAGTCGTGTTGACGAGAAGATCCGCGGAGAAAAGCGATGCTTCAACATCGTTGGAGTTTGCGATGTTCGCTTCGATTTTTATTTCGCGAACCAGTTGCTCCGCGCGCTCGCGCGAACGGTTTACGATGGTCAGCTTTTCGACGCCGCTTTCCTTCAAGCCGTAGGCCACGGCGCGGGCCGCGCCGCCCGCGCCGAGAATAACGGCATGTGTGGTTTGCTTCGCCCAGCCGGGAAGCGAGTCTTCGAGATGTGCGAGGAAGCCACGCACGTCGGTATTGTCGGCGCGCAGCATTCCGTTATCGAGCCACAACGTATTCGCGACGCCAAGCGCGCGCACGACAGGCGTCGATTCGATTGCGTGCCTTGCTGCGGCTTCCTTGTGCGGAATGGTTACGTTACAGCCGGCAAATCCGCTCGAGGAAAAATTCCGGAGAAACGCATCAATCTCGTCCGGCTTCACTTCATGGCGCACATATTCGCCGTCGATGCCGTGCTGCTTCAGCCAGTAGTTATGAATCAGCGGAGAGCGCGAATGCGCGATGGGATACCCGATGACGCAGGCGCGTTTCGTCACGACACGACCAGCCCGGCCTTGCGGCAATAGGCGAGCAGCGGCAGCAAGGGCATGCCGAGAATCGTGAAGTGATCGCCTTCGATCTTCTCGAAGAGATGCACACCGAAACTCTCCAGCTGATAACCGCCGACGCTCGACATCACACGCTCGCCCGAGCTCGCGAGATAGGCATCGAGAAAATTGCCGCTCATCGCATGTATGGTGAGGTGCGCCGTGGAGACGGTTTCAAACACCACGTCGCCGTCGCGCACCAGCGCAATCCCGGAGTGAAGCGCGTGGGTCTTGCCGGAGAGTGAAAGTAATTGCTCGCGCGCGCCGTCGAGCGATTTCGGTTTGGAATAGCGGCGCTCGCCGAGCGCAAGCGTCTGGTCCGCGCCAAGCACGAGTTTTCCTTTTTGCCGCCGCGAGGTTTCGCGCGCCTTTTCGCGTGCGAGCAGAAGTGCCGCGCCGTCGGGCTTCGCTGCTTCCCGCGGCGAAGCCGCTTCGGCTGCGCGTTCGTCGATGTCGGCGGGATCAATCACGAGCGGAATCCCCGCCGCTTCGAGCAGCATGCGGCGCGGCGCGCTTTTGGAGGCAAGCACCAGCGGTTCTGCGATCCAGAGCGTCATGTCGTGGGTGCGCCTTCGCGGCGGCGATCCTGCAACAACGAGATCACCGCGGCGGCGGTTTCCTCGATGGAGCGGCGCGTCACATCGATGATCGGCCAGTTGTGGGCCGCGCAGAGTTTTTTCGAGAGTGCGATCTCATCGGACACCGAGTGGCGGTCCACATAATTCGAGTCGGCCTGATGCGCGTTCAGGCCGAGCAGACGGTTCTGGCGGATCTGGACGATGCGCTCCGGGCTGGCGATCAGCCCGACCACCAGCGGCTTCTTTATATGGTCGAGTTCGGACGGCGGCTCGATCCCCGGCACGAGGGGCACGTTCGCGGTCTTGATGCCGCGGTTCGCGAGATAAATGCTGGTCGGGGTTTTCGAGGTCCGGGAAATCCCGATCAGCACCACGTCGGCTTCGTCGAGGTTTTCCACGTGCTGCCCGTCGTCATGCATCAGGGTGTAGTTGAGCGCGTCGATCCGGCGGAAATATTCGGCATTCAGCATGTGCTGGCCGCCCACGCGCGGGGTCGTTTCGGTTCCGAGATAAGCCTGAAACAGGTTCAATACGGGGCTTAGAATCGAGAGGCACGGAATACTTTTCTCCTGACAGAAGCTCTCAAGCCGGTCATTCAATACCGGGTCCACCAGCGTATAGAGCACGATACCGGGCCGGGCCTCGATATCGGCCAGCACCGGCTCGAGCTGCTTCACGTTCCGGATCAGCGGATACACATGCTCGATCGGCGAAACGGTCGAATATTGCGCCGAGGCCGCGCGGCCGACCGCCAGCAACGTCTCGCCGGTCGCGTCGGAAACGAGGTGGAGATGGAAATAGCTTTCCGTTTTCGACGTCACGGCGGAACATCCATCGAACTGTGAATTGCTGGGGAGAAGGCCACGCCGTTTTGCCCGGCGCAAGGGCGGCCGGGGATAGCGGCCGGTCAGGGCGGATAACTATTTCGCGCGCGTCAAAATTGACCCTGTCTGTGCACAACGGGAATTCGCTATGGAAGATGAGGAAGTACATGCAGGAGCGCGCTTCAAGGCGGTTGTGAACTGCGTGAATTGTTGAAGGGATGGAGAAGTCCGTGGAGGAAAGGTTTGTCCACGGATTCGAGGGGTCAATAAGACTCTACAAAAGATTCTAGAAAAGATTCTTTTCAGGGAAGGAAATCGCGACGTGAAGGGAAAGTTCCTCCGCGTTCTGGACGGCGAGAAGTTCGCGGTACCGCCGCTCTGGATGATGCGGCAGGCAGGGCGTTATCTTCCCGAATATCGCGCAACGCGTGCGCAGGCCGGCGGCTTCGTTGATCTTTGCCTCAATCCCGCACTTGCTTCCGAAGTGACGTTGCAGCCGATCCGTCGCTTTCAGTTCGATGCGGCGATTATTTTCTCCGATATCCTGATCGTTCCGTACGCGCTTGGTGCGAAGCTGTGGTTCGAGGAAGGCGAAGGCCCACGGCTGGAGCCGGTGAACGATCGCGCGTCGTTCGCGAGATTCGGCGAAGCGCTGGATCGTAATATCGTTGAGCGTGTCTATGAGGCGCTCGCACAGACGAAAGCGGCTTTGCCGGGCGAAACCGCGTTGATCGGCTTCTGCGGCGCGCCGTGGACGGTTGCGACCTATCTGGTGGCCGGACGAGGTACCGAAGATCAAGCGCCGGCGCGGCTGCTCGCCATGCAAGAGGAAGCGCTGTTTCAGGAAATCATCGACCGGCTGGTGAAGGCTTCCGCGCATCACCTGATCGGTCAGCTTCGCGCGGGCGCCGATGTGGTGCAGATTTTCGATACCTGGTCAGGCGTGCTGGATACCGTTTCGTTCGAGAAATGGTGCGTGAAGCCGGTTGCGGAAATCGCGCGGCTGGTTCGCGCGGAGGTACCCGGCGCGAAGATCATCGTGTTTCCGAAAGGCGCGTCGCTTGCGAACACAAAGAAGGTTGCCGAGGCGGCGCAGGCAACGGCAGTCGGTTTCGACTGGATTACGGATCGCAAGGAAATGGCTGTGAACTTCGGGGAGAAGCTCGCGCTGCAAGGAAATCTCGACCCTTTGGCGCTGATTGCCGGAGGTGAAGCGTTGGATAAGTCTGTCGATAATGTGTTGGCGGATTTGCGGGGAACGCGGCACATCTTCAATCTCGGCCACGGCATCCGGAAGGAAACGCCGGTCGAGAACGTGGAGCGGATGATCGCAAGGGTGAGGCGTGCATGATTCCGAAAAGTGGGAATCGGTTTTCGGATCAGATCATGCGCCAGGAAAGAATCTGAGCATGTATCTCTGGATCAAGGCCCTGCACGTCATCGCGGTCATCTCGTGGATGGCGGCGATGCTCTACCTGCCGCGCCTGATGGTCTATCACTGCGCGGCGCAGCGCGGCTCGATCCAGTCGGAAACCTTCAAGCTGATGGAGATGCGGCTCCTCAAGCTGATCGCGTTACCCGCCATGATCCTGACCTGGCTGACAGGCCTCTACCTGCTCTACGAAAGCGGCGCGTGGCGGCAGGGGTGGATGCACGGCAAGCTGCTGCTCGTGATCGTGCTGTCGGGCATGCACGGCATGCTGTCGCGCTGGGTCAAACAGTTCGCCGCCGATACGAACGAACGCCCCGAACGGTTTTACCGGATCGCGAACGAAGTCCCGACACTGCTCATGATCGGCATCGTTATTCTGGTGATCGTCCGCCCGTTCTGAGGGCCAGTTTTCCGGACTTGCGCGGCCGCCCCGTTTTCCCTATTTTCCGGCTGCCTTCCTACACAAGCAGGCTTTCCGCTCCCGCCGGGCATGTTTCGCATTCCGGCCGCGGCTCCGGGCAAAAATCCCTCCCCTAATCCCGGCAGACCTGCACATCCCCCGACTGCAATGACGGCGGCGTTGACCGCCGAAGAGGTATATCCCCATGCGGGAAATCAAACTCCAGGAACTCAAAGCCAAATCCCCCGTCGAGCTGCTCGCAGTCGCGGAGGAACTACAGGTCGAGAACGCCAGCACGCTGCGCAAGCAGGAGCTGATGTTTGCGATCCTCAAACAATACGCCGCCAAGGAAGTCGACATCGTCGGCGAAGGCGTCGTCGAAGTGTTGCAGGACGGCTTCGGCTTCCTGCGTTCGCCGGACGCGAATTATCTCGCCGGCCCGGACGACATCTACATTTCGCCGTCGCAGATCCGGCGCTTCTCGCTGCGCTCCGGCGATACGGTCGAAGGCCACATCCGTTCGCCGAAAGATGGCGAGCGCTATTTCGCGCTGCTCAAGGTCAACACGATCAACTTCGAAGACCCGGAGAAAGCACGCCACAAGGTGCACTTCGACAACCTGACGCCGCTCTATCCCGACGAGCGGCTGAAGATGGAAATCGACGACCCGACGCGGAAAGACAATTCCGCGCGCATCATCGATATCGTCGCTCCGCTGGGTAAAGGCCAGCGCGGTCTGATCGTCGCGCCGCCACGCACGGGTAAAACCGTGCTGCTGCAGAACATCGCGCACTCGATCACCAGCAATCACCCGGAGTGCTACCTGATCGTGTTGCTGATCGACGAGCGCCCGGAGGAAGTCACCGACATGCAGCGCTCGGTGAAGGGCGAGGTCGTGTCCTCGACCTTCGACGAGCCGGCGACGCGGCACGTGCAGGTCGCGGAAATGGTGATCGAGAAAGCCAAGCGCCTGGTCGAACACGGCCGCGACGTGGTGATCCTGCTCGACTCCATCACGCGTCTTGGCCGCGCCTACAACACCGTCGTCCCCTCGTCGGGCAAGGTGCTGACGGGCGGCGTCGACGCCAATGCGTTGCAGCGTCCGAAGCGCTTCTTCGGCGCCGCGCGTAACATCGAGGAAGGCGGCTCGCTCACCATCATCGCGACCGCGCTGATCGACACCGGCTCGCGCATGGACGAAGTGATCTTCGAGGAATTCAAGGGCACGGGTAACTCGGAAATCATCCTCGACCGCAAGGTTTCGGACAAGCGCGTGTTCCCGGCCATGGACATCACGCGCTCCGGCACGCGCAAGGAAGAACTGCTGGTGCCGCCGGATCAGCTCAAGAAGATGTATGTGCTGCGCCGCATCCTCAACCCGATGGGCACGGTCGATGCGATCGAGTTCCTTATCGACAAGCTGAAGCAGACCAAGAACAACGGCGACTTCTTCGAGAGCATGAATACCTAAGCCGCTCTCGAACGCAGAAAAAAAAAGCCCGGTGGAAACACCGGGCTTTTTTTATTTGGTTGCCGGAATGGCTATGCGCCTTGGCGCATTCTCCGCGCAGAATAAATCGCAAAGGCGGTCGCCGAGGCATACATCGCCAGCGTGTAGACGCCCGGCACGATGGATGCGGCGGAGTTGTTCAGCACGTTGAGCGCGATGTAGATCGCGAGCGCGGTGTTGTGGACGCCGATCTCCATGGCAATCGCGGTTGCCTGCCTGTCGGGCAGGTTCAGCGCACGCGGCAGGAAATATCCCGACGCCATGCTGACCAGGTTGAACAGGATGCAGGCGAGGCCGACCGCGATGATGCTGTCGAGGAGCGTGCGGCGCTCCAGCCAGATCGCTGCGAGGATCAATATGCCGAGGATCAGGACGGAGAACAGCTTGATCGGCTTCTCGGCCTTCTGCGCGAAAGCTGCCGAACGCGAGCGGACGAACATGCCGATGATCACCGGCACCAGAATGATCGCGCCGACCTCGATGATTTTCCTGAGCGGCGGCGGCACGTATTGGCCTGCGCCGAGGAAGTAGTCGAGCGAGAGGTTCAGCACGATCGGCAGCGAGATCAAACACAGGATGCTGTTCACGGCCGTCAGCGTGATGTTGAGCGCAACATCGCCCTTCGCAAGATGGCTGTAGATGTTTGCGGTCGCCCCACCCGGAGAAGCCGCGAGCAGCATCAGGCCGATCGCATGGTTGGGCGAGAGTTTCAGCGCGACCGCAATGGCAAAAGCCGCGAACGGCAGGATCACGACCTGCAACAGCAGCCCGAAGCTGACGGCGAGCGGATAGCGCGCGACGCGCTTGAAGTCTTCGAGCGTGAGGCTCAGGCCAAGCCCGAACATGATGATGCCGAGCGCGACCGGCAGCAGCAGGTCGGTCAGGATGGATGCTTGCATGACGTTCGCCCCCGCGAATTTGTTGCTGGCAGCAAGCTATGGAAAGCACGAATGCGAAGCAATCCGCAGTGCAGTAAGCGCGTGCTACGTCGCGAGCGCTTCCGCCAGTTTCGACGGGTGCGTGATCGGCAGCGAGCAGGTCTCTCCGCGGCAGATGAAAGCCGCGCCCTCGCCTTTCGCAGCGGCGACCTTTTCCCGCGCCGGATGACCGGCGGGAAGCGAGGACTCGTCCGGCGCGCGAAGCAACACGCTTGCAAGGAAGGATTGTACAAGCGCGGCCTTCGCGAATTCTTCCGCGCGGTTTCCGGTCACGACGATTTCGGTCAGCCGCAACCGCGAATCGAGCGCGGCCAGCAGCGCGGCATGGCCGAACAGGTTGGCGACCGCCAGCGGCAGCACGCCTTCGAACAGGCGGTCGGCTTTTTCTTTATAGGAATATTGTCCTGTTAGCGCGGCAAGGCGAATCAGGCTCTGCGCCATCCATGCATGGGGGTTCGGGATGGCATCGTCGCGGGTCGAGGCGGGGCGGAGGATCAGCTCGTTGCCGTCATCGGCGGTCAGGAAGTAGCCGCCGGTTTCCGGGTTGGCGTGGTGGCGCTCCAGCAGCCCCTCCCATTCGGCGGCACGTTCGAGGTAACCGTGCTCGCCCGTCGCGCGATGCAATGCGAGCGCGGCGCGGATCATCGAGCCGTAGTCGGACGACAGGCCGGGAAACAAAAGACCGCCTGCCCTGTACGAATGACCGAGGCGCGCCCCCTTCGCCATCGAGTCGGAGACGAAACGAAAAGCGCGCGCGCCTAAATCAATCCATGATGGCTCGTTGAACATCGCGCCGGCGTTGGCCAGCGCGGCAATCATCAGCCCGTTCCAGTCGGCGAGCACCTTGTCGTCGAGGCCGGGGCGGACTCGTTTTGCGCGTGCTTCGAGAAGTTTCGCGCGGAGCGGAGCGAGTTGCGTTTCCTCGTCATCGGAAGCGCTGCCGGAGAGCAGCCGGTTCGGAATGTTGTGGCCTTCGAAGTTGCCGCTCGGCGTAATGTCGTAGGCCTTCGCGAAGGCGGCGGCGTTTTGCGCACCGAGCACGCGCTCCACCTCGGCCAGCGACCAGACATAGAACTTGCCTTCCTCGCCTTCGGAGTCGGCGTCCAGGCTGGAGGCAAAACCGCCGCCCTCGACGATCATCTCGCGCTTCAGCCATTCGACGGTTTCGCGCGCGCGTCGGCGGAACAGGTCGTCTTTGGTCCTCTGCCATGCGAGCGCGAGCAGCTCGAGGAGCTGCGCGTTGTCGTAGAGCATCTTCTCGAAATGCGGGACCAGCCAGCGGTCGTCGACCGAGTAGCGCGCGAAGCCGCCGCCGAGGTGATCGTAGATGCCGCCCTCGCACATTTGCCGTAGCGAGACGATGACCGCGCTGAAGAATGGTTCGGAGGCGGTACGTTCGCTTGCCCGCTCCCCTGCTCGCCAGAGCATTTCGAGAATCGCGCTTTGCGGAAACTTCGGCGCGCCGCGGATGCCGCCCTTCTCCATGTCGAACAGGTTGAGAAACTGGTTCGCCAGGTGGTTCAGTTCCTCGACGCCGATGGTCACCTTCCCCGCCGGCCGCGCTTTTTCGCGAAGCGCGCGCACGAGCGCGTCGCGGTTCTTGCCGACCTTCTCCGGCTCCTCGCGATAGATGCGCGAAATCTCGCGCAGGACGTCGGTGAAGCCGGGCCGCCCGTATTGCGCAGTCTTCGGAAAGTACGTGCCGCCCCAGAACGGCTTGCCGTCCGCGTCGAGAAACATGGTGAGCGGCCAGCCGCCCTGTTCGCCGAGATGCTGGAGCGCACTCATGTAGATCTCGTCGACCTCGGGACGCTCCTCGCGATCGACTTTGATGTTCACGAACAGATTGTTCATCACCGCCGCGGTCGCCTCGTCCTCGAAGCTCTCGTGGGCCATTACATGGCACCAGTGGCACGCGGCGTAGCCGATGGAGAGCAGGACGGGCTTGTTCTGGCGCTTGGCTTCGGCAAATGCTTCCGGGGACCATGGCCACCAGTGAACCGGGTTATCCTTGTGCTGGATCAGGTAGGGACTGGTCTCGTTTGCGAGGCGATTTTCGGACATGCGATTTTCTAACACGACGATCTGGAGAGCGTTCGCGTGAGCGAGGATACGATTTATGCGCTTTCAAGCGGGCGGCTTCCGGCGGCCATAGCGGTCGTAAGAATCAGCGGACTCAACGCTCGAGTCGGACTCGAAACATTCGACGTGAAATTACCGGAGCCGCGCCGCGCCGCGCGCGCGCGCCTCATCGACCCTGATTCACGTGAAACAATCGACGACGCACTGGCGCTCTGGTTTCAGGGACCGCGCAGCGAGACCGGCGAGGACATGGTCGAGCTGCATCTGCATGGCGGCCGCGCCATCCTCGCGCGGGTTTTTGCGGTGCTGGGGACATTGCCCGGCTTTCGCCCCGCCGAAGCCGGAGAGTTCACGAAGCGCGCGGTGCTGAACGGCAAGATGGACCTTTCTCATGCAGAGGGTCTTGGCGATCTCGTCTCCGCGGAGACGGAAGCACAGCGCCGTCAGGCCATGCGTCAGTACGAAGGCGCGCTGTCGAAGAAGGTGGAGGCGTGGCGCGAGCGGCTCATCGAGGCGATGGCGCTGATCGAAGCGAACTTGGATTTTTCCGACGAAGCAGATGTGCCGGAGAATCTGATCGCTCCCGCTGCGGAGGCCGGGCGGGCAATGCTCTTAGAGATCGAGGCGGCGCTTGCCGATGCGCGCCGTGGCGAGCGTCTGCGCGAAGGTTTTTCCGTTGCGATCACTGGGGCGCCGAACGCAGGCAAGTCGACGCTCCTGAATGTGCTGGCGCAGCGCGATGTGGCGATTGTCTCCGATATTCCGGGCACGACCCGCGACGCGCTCGAAGTAGCGCTCGATCTGAACGGCGTGCCGGTGGTGCTGGTCGATACGGCGGGCATCAGGGATACGGCTGATCCCATAGAGCAGGAGGGCGTACGCCGCGCGATGAAGCGCGCGGAATCGGCAGATCTCGTTCTGCTGCTCGAGGCTGCGAATGGTGAAACAATTTCTCTTACCGCGCAGCCGCATCAAACGATCTGGCGTATCCGGACCAAAGCCGACCTGATCGATTCAGACTCGAAACGACCCTTGAGTCCGCAGGGTTCCCTTTCGATTTCCGCAAGGACCGGCGCAGGAATCGACGAGCTGCTGCGGCGGCTCTCCAAAGAAGCCGAACGCTTCGCCGGCGAGCCTGCGCTGGTGACGCGCGAGCGCCAGCGCGTTGCCTTGCGTGAAGCAGCGGAGCGGATTTCTTCCGCGCTTTCGTTGGCCAAGCCGGGCCAGGAAGAACTCTTTGCCGAGGAACTGCGGCTCGCCGCCCGCGCGCTCGGCCGCATCACGGGGCGGGTCGACGTCGAAGACGTGCTCGACAAGATTTTCAGTTCTTTCTGTATTGGTAAATGAAAGGTTAACGCGCGCCACGCGCGCGGCATGAGGGTGTTTCACGTGAAACACGCCTTTGACGAGTCTTCGATCCGCGCTAGAGGACTCGGCCTATGCAGACATTCGACGTCATCGTTGTGGGAGGCGGGCACGCCGGCTCTGAAGCCGCGAGCGCTTCCGCGCGCATGGGTGCGAAGACCGCGTTGGTCACGCACAAGTTCGCAACCATCGGCGCGATGTCCTGCAATCCTGCGATCGGCGGTTTGGGCAAAGGCCACCTCGTTCGCGAAGTGGATGCACTCGACGGGCTGATGGGTCGCGTCGCGGATGCGGCAGGTATTCAGTTTCGCGTTCTGAACAAACGCAAAGGGCCTGCCGTGCGTGGTCCTCGTGCGCAGGCGGACCGCAAGCTCTATGCGGCGGCGATGCAGCGCGCGTTATCCACGCAGGACAATCTCACTATCATCGAAGGCGAGGCCGACGACCTCGTTCTTGTGAGCGGAAAGATCGGGGGCGTGCGCCTTGCGGATGGCCGCGAGATCGCCTGCGGTGCGGTGGTGCTCACCACCGGCACGTTTTTGCGTGGCCTCATCCATATCGGCGAGCAACAAATCCCTGCGGGCCGCGCCGGCGAGGCGCCCGCGCTCGGACTTTCGAAAACGCTCTCTGCTTTCGACATCACGCTTGCGCGGCTAAAGACCGGCACGCCGCCGCGGCTCAATGGCAAAACCATCGACTGGAAGTTGCTGGAGATGCAGCCCGGCGACAATCCGCCGGAGCCGTTCTCGATGCTGACGGCGCGCATCGAAAACCGTCAGGTCGAATGCGGAATCACCCGCACGACCGAAGCAACGCACCGGGTTATTCGCGACAACATCCATCGCTCGGCGATGTATTCGGGACGCATCGAAAGCCGCGGCCCGCGCTACTGCCCGTCGATCGAAGACAAGATCGTGCGCTTCGGCGAGCGCGACGGGCACCAGATCTTCCTGGAGCCGGAAGGACTCGACGACGACACCGTCTATCCGAACGGCATTTCCACTTCGCTTCCCGAAGACGTGCAGCAGGCCTTGCTCGCGACCATTCCGGGCCTCGAAAAGGTGGTCATGAAGCGCGCGGGCTACGCGATTGAATACGACCATGTCGATCCGCGCGAACTCACCGCATCGCTTGAGACGAAGAAAATCCCGGGGTTGTTTCTCGCCGGCCAGATCAACGGCACCACCGGCTACGAAGAAGCGGCGGCACAGGGTCTGGTCGCAGGTCTCAATGCAGCGCGGCGCGCGGGTGGAGGCGACGCCATCACGTTCGACCGCGCGGAAGCTTATCTCGGCGTGATGATCGACGACCTGATTACGAGGGGAGTCACGGAGCCGTACCGGATGTTCACGTCGCGCGCCGAATACCGGCTTGCGCTGCGTGCCGACAATGCGGACCAGCGGCTGACGGCAAAGGGCATCGCGATTGGCTGCGTCGGTACCGAGCGCGCCGATGCGTTCGGGAAGAAACTCTCCGCACTGGAGGCCGCGCGCGCGGAAGCAAACTCGGTATCGGTGACGCCGAACGAAGCCGATCGATTCGGTATCGTTCTGAACCGCGACGGACAACGGCGCACGGCCTTCGACCTGTTGTCCTATCCGAACATTACCAGTGCGCAGGTCGCGAAAATCTGGCCGGGCCTCGCGGTGCTCGAACCCGCCATCGCGGAACAGCTTGAGATCGATGCGAAGTATTCGGTCTATCTCGACCGCCAGCGCGAGGACGCCGACCGCTTCCGCCGCGACGAGGCAATGGCATTGCCGGAGGCGATGGACTTCGACGCCATCCCCGGCCTCTCGAACGAGCTTCGCGCGAAGCTCCACACGGTGCGTCCGCGCACGCTCGGCCATGCGAACCGCATCGAAGGCATGACGCCGGCGGCGCTCGGCCTGCTCGCGCTTCATGCACGCCGCAAGGCCGGATGACTGAAGAGAAAAATCTCGCGAAGGATCGCGAGGCCGCGCTTCGGCTCACGCCCGTTTCACGTGAAACACAGGAACGGCTGGAGCGCTTCGCCGAACATTTCCTGAAATGGCAGCGCGTGGTGCAGCTCGTCGCGCCTTCGACGCTCGATACGCTCTGGACGCGGCACATCGCGGACAGCCTGCAGCTGCTGCCCTACATCGAAGACGCGAAAGAAATTGTGGATGTCGGCAGCGGCGGCGGCTTTCCGGGGCTCGTGCTCGCCATCGCCGCGCCGGACAAAAAATTTCATCTCGTCGAGAGCGACACGCGCAAGGCTTCGTTCCTTCGCGAGGCCGCGCGCATCTCGAATGCGTCCGCGGACGTTTATGCGGAAAGGGTCGAGTCGGTAGCGAAACGGATAGCCACACGAATTCACAGGATCACCGCGCGCGCTTTCGCGCCATTGCCTAAGTTGCTGGAGCTATCGGAAGAGTTTCTGAAAGCGGGTGCAAAGGGCGTATTCCTCAAGTCCCAAGATATAGATGAAGAATTGACTACAGCCGCTAAATCTTGGAACGTTAAGCATCACTTAAGAAACAGCCTGACCGATCCGCGTGGTAGAATCCTCCTGATCGACAAGGCAGAGCGGCGCTAGCGCGCCAACGGATGCGGCCATGACCACACTCACTCGTCCCCGGGTACTTTCCCTCGCCAACCAGAAGGGCGGGGTCGGCAAGACCACGACCGCTATCAACCTCGGCACGGCGCTGGCCGCCATCGGCGAGCGGGTGCTGATCGTGGACCTCGATCCGCAGGGCAACGCCTCCACCGGCCTCGGCATCGACCGCAAGGCGCGGACCCGCTCGACCTTCGACGTGCTGGTCGGCGACGCGCAGATGTCCGAGATCATTTTGCAGACCGCGGTGCCCGGCCTGCACATCGCGCCGTCCACGCTCGACCTCTCCGGCCTCGAACTTTCGCTGGCGACGGCGCGCGACCGTGCGCACCGGCTGCGGAACGCGATAGGAAAACTTTCCCGTCCCAGCGTCGGCGCGGACGGCAAGCTCGCCGGTGACGGGTACTCTTATATTCTCGTCGACTGCCCGCCTTCGCTGAACCTGCTCACCATCAACGCCATGTCAGCGTCCGACGCAGTGCTGGTTCCGTTGCAATGCGAGTTCTTCGCGCTCGAAGGCCTGTCGCAACTCCTGAAGACGGTTGAGCAGGTGAAGGTGAACCTTAATCCCTCGCTCACCATCCACGGCGTCGTGCTCACCATGTACGATGCGCGCAACAATCTCTCCGACCAGGTGGTCGCGGACGTGCGCCAGTTCATGGGCAAGAAAGTTTTCGACACCGTGATCCCGCGCAACGTGCGCGTCTCGGAAGCGCCGTCCTACGGCAAGCCGGTGTTGCTCTACGACCTTAAGTGCGTCGGCAGTCAGGCGTACCTGAAACTCGCATCCGAAATCGTGCAGCGCGAACGTGCGCTGGCGGCCGCGTAAGCAAGTGACGCGGGAACAGCGGTAATGGCGATGGCGGAAGAACGCTCCCGGTTAGGACGTGGACTTGCGGCGCTGATCGGCGATGTCGGCGACGAGTCGGCCGCGATCGAACGCGCGCGCGGACAGAAGCGCGTTCCCATCGAATTCCTGAAGCCGAGCGCGAAGAACCCGCGCAAGCAGTTCGACTCGGAAGAACTCGACAATCTCTCCGCCTCGATCCGCGAGAAGGGAATCCTGCAGCCGATCCTGGTTCGTCCGGTCAGCGGCAAGAAAGACCAATACGAGATCGTCGCCGGCGAGCGGCGCTGGCGGGCGGCGCAGCGCGCTGGCGTGCATGACGTTCCGGTCACGCTCCTTGAAATCAACGACAAGGAAGCGCTCGAAATCGCCATCGTCGAGAACGTGCAGCGTTCCGACCTCAACCCGCTGGAAGAAGCGGCGGGTTACGAGAACCTGATCGAGCAATTCCACTACAGCCAGAACGATCTTGCGAAGGTGGTCGGCAAGAGCCGCAGCCACATTGCGAATACGATCCGGCTTCTGAAATTGCCGTCGAGCGTGAAAAAATATCTCTCCGAGGGCAAGCTGACCGCGGGCCATGCGCGCGCGCTGCTCACCCACGACAATCCGGAGAAGATGGCGAAGGCCATCGTCGAAGGCGGCATGAATGTTCGCGACGTCGAGGCGCTGACGCCGGAACGCTCCAGCACGAAGGCCAAGTCGGCGAAGTCGAAGGCATCGAAGACTGCGGACGTGCGCGCGCTGGAGCGCAAGCTGACCGATCATCTCGGCCTGTCGGTCGCGATCAACAATCGCGGTTCGCGCGGCGACATCAAGATCAATTACAAGACGCTGGAACAGCTCGACGCGATCTGCCGCAAGCTCGGCGTCCGCTCGTAGCTTCAGAAGTCCTTTATTTTCAGGCTGAATCGCGCGGCTAGGCGGCGCGCGATTTTCCGCGTTCGGCAAGCGAGAGGATCGCACGCTCGACGATGCTGTCGGAGAGGTGCGCGGAGCGGCGGCTTTCCAGTTCGGCTTCGCCGAGCGCAACCAGCACCTTCTCCAGCGGGAGCGAACCGAAGCGCTTCAGCGCGCGCTTATAGGCGTCCGAGCGGCGAAAAAACACGCGCGCGCGTTTCAGGAGTTCGTCGACATTTCGCTCGCCTGCTTCCATCTGTAGCGCGATGCGATGCAGTTGCGAGACATGGCGGATCGCGGCGTTGAGCAACGAACCGGCGGAAGTGCCCGCTTCGCGCGCGCGGGCAAGCGCGCGGAGTGCGGCCTTTGCGTCGCCGGCGGCCGCGGCATCGACCACGTCGTCGATGGCGAGTGCGGAAGCGTCCGCCACGACCGCGCGCACATCGTCGAGTGTGATGCGGTTTGCGTCGCCTACATAAAAGATGAGTTTCTCGATCTCCGCGCGGGTCGCCAGCCTGTCGGCGCCGACAAGGCTCAGCAGCGTTTCGCGCGCATCGCGGTCGATGGCTTTTCCTTCACGCAGGAGCGAGCTGTCGATCAATGCGCCGAGCTGGCGCGCGTCGTCTTCGTAGCAGGGGATGACCGCGCATTTCGGTGAGGCTTCGCATAGCGAACGGAGCGGCGCGTTCTTCGCGAGGTCGCCCCCTTCGATCAGTACGAATGTTTCGGAGGGCACATCAGCGAACAGCGCTTTCAGCGAATCGGCGAACGAGCGCGAACCGGCGCGGACATGCAGCGCGCGCTTGCCGCCGAACAGGCCGATGCTGCGGGTCTCGTCCGCGAGCCGTCCGGGATCGGAAGCGAGCGCATCGCCTTCCAGCACGACGACCTCGCTGTCCTTGCCGAAGTTGGCACGCACGCTCGCGAGCAGCGTTTGCACGCGCTCGCTGACCAGCCCGCGGTTCGGGCCATAGATCAGCGCCACCGGATAACGCGGGTCGGGATCCTGGCAGAAGGTGTCGAGTTCGTTGGAGCGCAGCGCGACCATCGAACCGATTGTATCAGGTGCGGGTCAGGAAATAAGAGGCGAGGCGCGAGCGGATCTGCTCGGCGACGATCTTCGCCGCGCGGTTCTGCGCATCGCGGAGCGCGCGCACGGCGGCGAAGCGCTGCTGCGAGCGGTCGATGGTGACGCGGGCGAGCGCCTTCTCGGTCAGCAGGATGCGGTTGTTGTTGGTGGAGTCGCGCAGCTGGTACTGCACGTCGAGGGAAATGATCTCGGAGAGCGCGCGGCCGGAGACGACATCGACCTGCGGAATCTGGCTGCCGGAGGTCAGCACCATCACCAGCTTGTAGGGCGCGCCTTTCGGATTGCCCTCGCCGCCGGTCAGTTCGAAGATCAGGTCGTTGCGCAGTTCCTGTCCGAGGCGGCCTTTGATCTCGACCACCTCGACGTCGCGGAGGGCATCGCGCAGCGACGGGCCGGTGCCGATCAGGGTCGATTGGCCGTACATGGGCTGGAAGCAGCCGGCGAGCGTGCCCGCCAGCAGGGCGAGCGCCGCGAAGCGGGCCAGAACCTTGGATTTCGTCAGGTTACGCAACGACATTCACAATTCTCTGCGGAACCACGACGATCCGCTTCGGGGACTTTCCGCCAAGGGCCGACTGTACCGCATCCAAAGCTAACACGGCCTTTTCGACTTCCGCGGGGGCGGCATCGCGGGAAACCGTGACATCCGCCCGTTTCTTGCCGTTGATCTGGACGGGGAGGGTGATGGTGTCCTCCACCAGAAGCCCCGCCTCGACCGCCGGCCAAGGCTGTTCCGCGATGAGATTTTGATGTCCCAGCGCCGCCCAGCACTCCTCCGCCAGATGCGGCATCATCGGGGCGGAAATACGG
This sequence comes from Xanthobacteraceae bacterium, assembly GCA_019454205.1. Classification (NCBI taxonomy): domain Bacteria; kingdom Pseudomonadati; phylum Pseudomonadota; class Alphaproteobacteria; order Hyphomicrobiales; family Xanthobacteraceae; species Xanthobacteraceae bacterium. Next base: position 2,902,826 of record CP075369.1, on the reverse strand, counting down.
ATGAGGATTTCGGCCGCTTCCCGGAACGCCCAGGCCATGTCGGGCGAGGGGTTCTTGTTCGCGTCCGCCGCGGTGCCGATGGCGTTCGCGGCCTCGTAGATGTGCGCGACGCAACGGTTGAAGCGCAGCTTCTCGATGTCTTCGCCGACGCGGGCGAGCGCCTGATGCGCGGCCTTGCGAACGGAAGTCGCGGCGTCTGAAAACTGCGCGGGCTTTGTGGTGCCCGGCTTCGCGCCGATGGCGGCAAGTTCGTTCGCGATACGATACAGCCGCTGCACGAAGCGCGATGCACCCTGCACGCGATCTTCGGTCCATTCCACGTCGCGCTCTGGCGGCGAGTCGGAAAGCATGAACCAGCGCGCGACATCGGCGCCGTAGGTTTCCATGATGTCGTCGGGATCGACGGTGTTGCGCTTCGACTTCGACATCTTCTCGATCGGGCCGATGGTGACCGGCTCGCCGTCCGAGAGCAGCACGGCCTTGCGCTTGTCGCCGTCGAGTTCGATTTTCACTTCAGCGGGCGAAACGAAGGTGCCGTCCTTCTTCTGGTACGTCTCGTGGACGACCATGCCCTGCGTGAACAGCCCCTTGAACGGCTCGTCGATGTTCGCGTGATGGGTCTTCTTCATCGCGCGCGTGAAGAAGCGCGAGTAGAGCAAATGCAAAATCGCGTGCTCGACGCCGCCGATATACTGATCGACAGGCATCCAGTGTTGCGCGGCCTTGAGGTCGGTCGGCGTCGGCGCGTCGGGCGCGGTGAAGCGCAGGAAGTACCAGGACGAATCGACGAAGGTGTCCATCGTGTCGGTCTCGCGCCGCGCGCTGCCGCCGCATTGCGGGCATGACACTTTCGTCCACGTCGGATGACGGTCGAGCGGATTGCCGGGACGGTCGAACTCGATGTCTTCGGGGAGTGTGACGGGAAGGTTCGCGTCCTTCTCCGGCACGACACCGCACTTCTCGCAGTGGATCACCGGGATCGGGCAGCCCCAGTAGCGCTGGCGCGAAATGCCCCAGTCGCGAAGGCGGAACTGCACGCGGCGCTGCGCGACGGGACGGTTGCCGATGCTTTGCTTTTCGAGCCTGCCCGCGACTTCCTGCTTCGCCTGTTCGACGGTCATGCCGTCGAGGAAGCGCGAGTTCGCGATCCTGCCGTCCTCGACATATGCCTCGTCGCCGACTTTGAAAGTTGCAGGATCGCTGCCTTCCGGCACGACCACGGGAAGCACGGGAAGCCCGTATTTACGGGCGAAATCGAGGTCGCGCTGGTCGTGCGCGGGACAGCCGAAGATCGCGCCCGTGCCGTAATCCATCAGCACGAAGTTTGCGATGTAAACGGGAAGCTGCCACGTCTCGTCGAACGGATGCTTCGCGCGAAGGCCGGTGTCGAAGCCGAGCTTCTCGGCCTTGTCGATTGCTTCCTGCGCGGTGCCGATCTTCTTGCACTCGTCGATGAACGCGACCGCTTTCGGGTCGCGTGCCGCAATCGCCTTGGCAATCGGATGATCGGGCGAGATCGCAACGAAGCTCGCGCCGAACAACGTGTCGTGGCGCGTGGTGAAGACTTCGACTTCGGAGAATTCGCCTTCGGGCTTCGTCAGCATGAAGCGGCACAGCAGTCCTTCCGAACGGCCGATCCAGTTCTTCTGCATGAGCCGGACTTTTTCAGGCCAGCGATCCAGCGTATCGAGCGCGTCGAGAAGTTCTTGCGAGTAATCAGTGATTTTAAAGAACCACTGCGTCAGCTCGCGCTGTTCTACTTCCGCACCGGAGCGCCAGCCCTTGCCGTCGATGACCTGCTCGTTGGCGAGCACTGTCATGTCGACCGGGTCCCAGTTCACTTTGGAAATCTTGCGCTCGACGAGTCCCGCTTTCCAGAAATCCAGAAACATCTTCTGCTGGTGGCGGTAATAGCTCGGATCGCAGGTCGCGATTTCACGGCTCCAGTCAAGGGACAGGCCCATCGACTTGAGCTGCTTCTTCATGGTGTCGATGTTTTCGTAGGTCCACTTTTTCGGGTGAACCTTGTTCTGCATCGCCGCGTTCTCGGCCGGCATGCCGAACGCGTCCCAGCCCATCGGATGCAGCACGTTGTGGCCCTTGGCGCGCTTGTAGCGCGCGACCACGTCGCCCATCGTGTAGTTGCGGACGTGACCCATATGGATGCGCCCCGACGGATAGGGGAACATCTCAAGCACGTAATATTTCGGGCGCGGGTCGTCGTTCTTCGTTTTGAAGATTTCGCGCTGGTCCCAGATCTTCTGCCAGCGAGGCTCGGCCTCGCGGGCGTTGTAACGCTCGGCGCTCATTGAATCGGCAGTCTTTCCAGTGTGTTCGGCGCGGACGGAACCACGGAAACGCAATCCGGGTCAACGTCCGGGAGCGTACAGGAACCATAGCCAAATCAAGGGGTTAATCCTTGAAATACAAGGAGAAACGCCATGAACAAGTTCGAAATCAAGGAACACATGGAAGTGCTGGGCTCGGACGGCGAGCATCTCGGCACGGTCGACCATCTGGAAGGCGCGGACAAGATCAAGCTGACGAAGTCCGACGCCGCCGACGGCAAGCACCATTTGATCCCGCTGTCGTGGGTAGAGCGCGTCGATGAACACGTTCACCTGAACAAATCGACGCAGGAAGCGAAGCAGCAATGGAAAGCGGCGGCCTGACACGCCGCACTTCGCATAAACTCAAAGCCCGGCATTTCATTCGGAATGCCGGGCTTCTTTCTGCCGGTCTCGATGCTTGACGGCGCGGCGCGTATCGCGATGCTGGCCGCATGAATGCCGTCAGTGGACTGGAAGAAGTCAGGAAGCAGATCGCGCGCGCGTGCAGAGACGCAGGGCGCGAGAGCGCATCCGTGAACCTGCTCGCGATTTCCAAGACATTCGATGCGCCGGAAATCCTGCCCGTGATCGAAGCGGGGCAGAAGTTGTTTGGCGAAAACCGCGTGCAGGAAGCGAAGGGCAAGTGGCCCGCGTTGCGCGAGCGCTTTCCCGGCATCGAACTGCATTTGGTAGGCCCGCTGCAATCGAACAAGGTGAAGGAAGCTCTCTCGCTGTTCGACGCAATCCATTCGCTCGACCGGCCGAAGCTTGCCGCCGAGCTTGCAAAAGAAATCCAGAAGACGAGAAAGCCGCCGCTTCTGTTCGTGCAGGTCAATACCGGCGCGGAGCCGCAAAAAGCCGGTGTGTTGCCCGAGCAGGCGGATGCCTTTATCCGCGAATGCCGAGAAGTTTACACGCTTCCCGTCGCGGGCCTCATGTGCATTCCGCCGGTCGAGGAAGCGCCCGCGCCGCATTTTGCCTTGACGAAGAAGATTGCGGAGCGCAACGGGCTGAAGCTGCTCTCGATGGGCATGAGCGCAGACTTTGCCTCCGCCATCGCGCTTGGTGCGACCCATGTACGGGTAGGAAGCGCGATCTTCGGCAGCCGTCCCAGGGCGGCCTGATTTCTCATCGCGTTTTTATGTGGCTTCGCTACGACAGGCAGGCCGTGGACGGGCCACTTGCGATGTGCAGATAATCCCGCGGAAACGGGGCGTTGAGGGCTTTCATGATTGCGTTCAGGGCTGGCGCGTGCGCGGTGCTGGCCGTTTTCTTCGCGGCGTTGTCATCGAATGACGCGAAAGCAGCGGGCACCGCTTACAACGTCGATACGTCCGAAGTGGCAGACGGCTGCAAGCTCGAAGCATGGACGTCTCTCGCGCGAAACCGCGACATGCTCGCGTCGTTCAGTCCATCCTGTTCGCTCGCGCTGTATCGTCCGACCGAGTTTGCCGTGCAGTTCGACCGTACGCGCGCCGACGGTGAATATGCGAGCGCGTTTACGCCCAAGATCAAGGTCAAGCTGAAAGACAGCGGCGTTGGTGAGTTCGGTCTTGCCATCACCACGAACGCGACCTTCGATGCCGCGACCGGCGAGAACACGCAGGTCACGGTGCTGGTGCCTGCGACGATGCGCTTTTCCAATGTGGCGCGGTTGAACCTCAACGCAGGCTGGACGCATGACAAGACGCTGGATCGCAATTTCTTCGCTTACGGCGCAGGCATCGACGTGCGCACGCCGGACAACATGTGGATCGTGACCGCGGAAGTGTTCGGCTTTACTGGCAACGGCATCGACATCCCGCCGAGCGTATTGCGTCCGCGCGGACAACTAGGCCTGCGCTGGCGGCCGGTCGAAGCATGGAGTGCGGATATTATTCTTGGGCGTAATCTCGCGGGCGAAAATTCGCGCTGGATTACGTTCGCAACCGCGTATCGCTTCTCGCTCGGCAACTAGACGCGTTCAGTAAATCTCGATCCGGCAATCGCGCGCGAGGAGCGCGAGCAGCTTCTGCAAGTCGCCGCGTTTCAGCGCGACGCAGCCCGCGGTCGGCGTGAATCCCCTGCGCGCGAAATGGATGAACACGGCACTGCCGCGATAAGGCACGCGGGGCCGCGTGTTGTGGTCCAGCTCGACGATCAGATCGTAGAGATGATCGTCGCGCCATAGCCGGTCGGCCGTGCTGCCGGGAGCGAGCTTGACGGGGCGGTTGTAGTTGCGGTCGCGCGGGTCCTCGCACCAGCCATCATTCTTTCCGATTCGGCGAAGGGGGAGTTTCGTGCGTGGACGGGGCATGCGGTCGGGGCGCCACCAGATTCGCAGAAGGCGGAAGCGGCCGCGCGGAGTACCGCCGTCGCCCTCACGTTTATTTGCGAGGATGCCGCCCCGGCCCAGAGCGACCGGAAAAACGTGGTTTCCGGCGCTCAGATGCCCACGCGTGCGGGTTCCCGCCGCCGCCGCGACCCGGATTGTGCCGACTCCGGTGTCCTTCACCACGTTTCCCCGTCTCGTTCCGCCCGCACACAAAAGCGTGTAATGTCAAACTCTTGAATAGCAAGGCGCAGTTCGTTACTCCCGCGCCAACAATAATTGATCACGGGTTCTCAACCGTCATGGCCAGTGCACGCACCCTTGTCATCGTGGATGATGACGCCGAATTGCGCGATACGCTGATTGAACAGCTCGCCCTCCATCAGGAATTCACGACCGAAGCGCTCGACAATGCGCAGGCCGCGATCGAACGCATGAAGAAGGGCCACGTCGACCTTCTCATCATGGATGTCGGGCTGCCCGACATGGACGGCCGCGAGGCGGTCCGCCTCATGCGGAAAAACGGCTTCAAGTCGCCCGTCATCATGCTGACAGGCCACGACACGGATTCCGACACCGTGCTCGGCCTCGAATCCGGCGCCAACGATTATGTCACCAAGCCGTTCAAGTTCGCGGTGCTGCTCGCGCGTATCCGCGCGCAACTGCGCAGCCACGAAGCGAGCGAGGACGCGATCTTCCCGGTCGGCCACTATTCTTTCCGTCCCGGCGCGAAATTGCTGGTGGATGAAAAAGGCAAGAAGACGCGGCTCACGGAAAAGGAAACGGCGATCCTTCGCTACCTGTATCGCGCCGGCAAGACGCCGGTGTCGCGCGAAGTACTGCTCACGGAAGTATGGGGCTACAATTCCGGCGTGACCACGCACACGCTGGAAACGCACATCTATCGTCTGCGCCAGAAGATCGAACTCGATCCTTCGAACGCGGCGCTGCTCGTGACCGAGGCCGGCGGCTACAAGCTGGTGCCGTAACGCTTCATGGCGCTCGACGACGACATCGCCCTCCTGCGCCGAATCCCGACTTTCCGCGCGCTCGGTCCGGATGGACTGCGCGTCATCGCGATCAGTGCGGAGCAGATGCATCTGCGTTCCGGCGACACGTTGTTCGAGGAAGGCGAGCCTGCGGACTGTGCCTATGTCGTTGCAGCAGGCGCAATTCGTTTGCGCAAGGCGGGATCGAAAGCGGACGAGCCGAACATCGTGCGCGCGGGCAGCATGATCGGCGAAATGGCGTTGATGATCGAAACCGACCGGCCCGCACAGGCGACAGCACTGGAGCCGTCTACGCTGATCCGCATTACCCGCGGCGTATTCATGCGCATGCTGGAAGGCGAGCCGAAGGCGGCTGCGTTGTTGCAGCAATTCTTGCGGGAGAGAATCGGCGCAGCGGTGCGCGATCTCGACGTGGTGCTGCCGCGCTTCGAGCAGCCGCTTTCCTGAATCTCAGACCTCGAAGGCCGCGATCACCGGCACGTGGTCGGACGGCTGTTGCCAGCCGCGCGCGGGCCTGAACACTTTCATTTCGCGCGCAGCGCCTTCGAGCGCCGGACTGGCCCAGATGTGGTCGAGCCGGCGGCCTTTGTCAGCGGCGGCCCAGTCGGGCGCGCGATAGCTCCACCAGGTGTAGAGCTTCTGGTCCGCGGGAACGAAGGAGCGCATCACGTCAATCCATTGACCGGCCTTTTGCGCGACACCCATCTTTTCGGTTTCGACCGGCGTGTGACTGACGATCTTCAGCAGCTGCTTGTGGCTCCAGACGTCATGCTCCAAAGGCGCGACGTTCAGGTCGCCGACCAGAATGGAACGCGCGCCGCGCTTCGAATCCTTCGCGATCGAGCAACTAGCCAGTTCGTCGAGGAAGCGCAGCTTGTGCTCGAACTTCTCGTTCAGCTTCGGATCGGGAATATCGCCGCCGGCCGGAACGTAGAAGTTATGAACGGTTAGCGGCTTTGCGAGCTTCGCCTTGCGCTCGAAGGTCACCGAGATATGGCGCGCGTCGTTTTTGCCGCAGAAAAAGTTTCGCGTCTGGTCCTCGAACGGAAGTTTCGAGACGACAGCGACGCCGTGATAGCCCTTCTGGCCGTGGATTGCGACGTGCTCGTAGCCGAGCTTCCTGAACTGATCGGCGGGGAAGAATTCTTCCGGCGTCTTGATTTCCTGCAAGCATAAAACGTCCGGCGCGAAGCGGGTGAGAAACCGTTTCACTTGCGGAAAGCGCAAACGGACGGAATTGATGTTCCAGGTCGCGATCGAAAGCGGCACGAATTATTGCCGGTAGGTCGTGTAGTCGATCACGAACAGCGAAGGGTCGGGGCGTTTCTTGGTGTTAAGGTCGTAGATCGCGACCGTGGTGTCGAGACCCTGCGGATCGGTCACGGTCCACTGCTTCAACTGGTAGTCCTTCGCGCCGAACATCAGCATCAGGCGATGCGTGCCGGCCAGCGCCGACTTCTCGTTGATGACGACTGTGACGAAAAGCTCGTCGCGGAATACGGCAGTGACGTTGCTGTCTTTCAGCAGGTCGATCCGTTCCGCCAGCAGAAAGCGAAGCGGCGTCTGGCCGATGGGATAGAGATCCTGCGTCGCGAGATTGCGGTCACGCACCGCTAGCGACGAGCCGTCGGCGATCAGTTCGATCGGGCTGGGGTCGTCATACTGGAAACGCATGCGCCCCGGCCGTTGTAAGTAAAACTGGCCTTCGGTCTTCGCGCCGTTGGGGCCAACCTGATGGAACTTGCCGCTCAGGATCATCGTCGAATTGAAAAACTTGTTCACGCCTTCGAGCGATGCGCGCTGCGCTTCGTCGAACTGGCCGGCGGGCGCATTCTGGGTCTGTTGTTTCGGGGCCTGCGCGGTTGCGGGCGCGGCGAAACTGAACGCGAGCAGCGCGCCGGAAAGAAGAAGGGTGAGGCTTCTGGAGTTCATGCCGCGATCCGAATCATGCCGCCCGACGTTTCCGCGATTTGTACCTGTAATCTCGTCCCCGGCGGAAGCGCAGGCAGGGCACCGGACATCAAAACTTTTCGTACGCTGACGTAGGGTTCGGATATGGCGATTTGGCGACGTTGCGGGGGCGGTTATTCGCCGCCGCCCGCGAGGATTTCACGTTTTCCGGCGTGGTTCGGGGCGCTGATGACGCCCTCCATTTCCATCCGCTCGATCAGCGTGGCGGCTCGGTTATAGCCGATTTGTAGACGGCGCTGGACGTAGCTGGTCGATGCCTTTTTATCGCGCAGCACGATGGCGACCGCGCGCTCGTAGAGGTCGCCGCCCTCCTCGCCCATGCTGCTCTTGTCGAACACCGCGCCGCCGTCCTCACCTTCCGGCTCGGCGGTGATTTCTTCAAGATATTCCGGCACGCCCTGTTCTTTCAGGTGGCGTACCACGCGCTCGACCTCGGCGTCGGAGACGAACGGGCCGTGCACGCGCGACACGCGCGAGCCGCCGGCCATGTAGAGCATGTCGCCCTGACCGAGCAGTTGTTCCGCGCCCTGCTCGTTCAGGATGGTGCGGCTATCGATCTTCGACGACACCTGGAAGGAGATACGGGTCGGGAAGTTGGCCTTGATGGTGCCGGTGATGACGTCGACCGAAGGGCGCTGCGTCGCCATGAGCAAATGGATGCCAGCCGCGCGCGCCATCTGCGCGAGGCGCTGGATCGCGCCTTCGATGTCCTTGCCCGCGACCATCATCAGGTCGGCCATTTCGTCGACCACGACGACGATGTAGGGCAGCGGTTCGAGCGACATTTCCTCGGTTTCGTAGATCGCTTCGCCGGTCTCGCGGTCGAAGCCGGTCTGCACCGTGCGTTTGATGGTCTTGCCCTTCGCCGCAGCGTCCGCGACCGATTCGTTGAAGCCGTCGATGGAGCGCACGCCGAGCTTCGACATCTTCTTGTAGCGGTCTTCCATTTCGCGCACGGCCCATTTCAGCGCGATCACAGCCTTGCGCGGGTCGGTCACGACCGGCGAGAGCAAATGCGGAATGCCGTCATAGACGGAGAGTTCGAGCATCTTCGGGTCGACCATGATCAGACGGCATTCTTCCGGGCGCAGCCGGTAGAGCAGCGAAAGGATCATGGTGTTGATCGCGACCGATTTGCCGGAGCCGGTAGTGCCCGCGATCAGCAAATGCGGCATGCGCGCCAGATCGACGATCACCGGCTCGCCGCCGATGGTCTTGCCGAGACAGATCGGAAGTTTCGCGGGCGTGTCGCGGAAGTCTCTCGATTCGAGTTGCTCGCGCAGGAAAACCTTTTCGCGTTTTGGGTTCGGCAGTTCGATGCCGATTGCGTTCTTGCCGGGAATAACCGCGACACGAGCGGAGACCGCGCTCATCGAGCGCGCGATGTCGTCGGCGAGGCCGATTACGCGCGACGATTTGATGCCGGGCGCAGGTTCGAGTTCGTAGAGCGTAACCACCGGGCCGGGGCGTGCGTTGACGACCTTGCCCTCGACGCCGAAGTCTTCGAGCACGGCTTCGAGGCCGCGCGAGTTTTCCTCCAGCGCCTTGTCGGAAAGCGCCGGCGCGCGCGAGCCGGTATGCGCCGTGAGGAGATCGAAGCCGGGGAGTTTGTGCGAGCCGCGCCGCCGCGGCGCCGACTTCTTGATGGTCGAGGGCCCGCGCGCACGGCGCGGTTCGTCTTCTTCGTCCTCGTATTCGTCTTCCTCATATTCTTCTTCGTTATCGTCGCGCGCGTCGGCGCCGCGGCCCGGCACCAGCGTCGGCTCCTGCCGCTTTCTCGACGGAGTGATTTCCGGATCGCCGGAGAACAACGCGGCAAGGCGTTCGCGCCACGAGCGCTTCACGCGCGGCGGACGGCGGCCCGCAAGTCGCGTGCGCAATGCATAGACCATGTGCGTGATCGCACCGAAGAACGCAGAGATGCGGCCGAAGAAGCCCATGCGCGGAGACGCTGCATCGGCATCGTCTTCTTCACTCTCGTCTTCGTCGGCCGCGACTGACGGTTCGTCGCGGAAGCCCGCACCCATTGCAACGGCAAGCGTGAAAACCATCGGCATTCCGAAGACAAGGCCGAGCAGGATGCGGCTTGCGTTCGCGCTCGACCCGATCACGAGCGCGGGAATCGCAAGCAGGGTTTCGCCGATCGAACCGCCAAGGCCATTCGGAAGCGGCCAGCTTGCCGGCGATTTGAAGCAGGCAAAAAATCCGCAAGCGAGCAGGATGCCGCCGAGCCAGAATGCGATGCGCAGCTTCCAGCGCGGGGCCGCGCGGTGGGTCAGCATCAGCCAGCCCCACACGGCGAGCGGCAGTACGATGGCAAGCGAAGCGAGGCCGAACACCTGCATCGTGAAATCGGCAAAGGCCGCGCCGGGACGGCCGAGCAGGTTCTTCACCTTGCCGTCGATCGCGAAGTTGAAGTTCGGATCCTGTGCCGACCACGTTGCAAGTGCGGCGACGGCGAGCGCGGCGACGCCGATCAGCGCGAGGCCGCGCAGTTCTTCGAGGCGGCGGCGGAACGCGCTCATCACTTCCTCGGGAAACAAATCGGCGCTGCGGGTGGAAGACTGTCGCATGTTCAAATCCGTTACTTCCGGAAACTGGCGAGGCGCGTAAGCGCTTCTTTTGTCGTTTTCACATCGTCGACGAGTGCGACGCGGATATAGCCCGCGCCGGGATTGGCGCCGTCCGCGCCGGTGCGCGCAAGATAGGAACCGGGCACGACTCGCAGCCCCGCTTCGGTCCAGAGCGCACGTGCCGCGGTCTCGTCGTCGCCGATCTCGGAGACGTCGAGCCAAAGGAAGAACCCGCCATCGGGACGGCGGTGGCCGAAACGGCTTCCCAGCAGCTCATCGGCGAGGTCGAACTTCTCGCGATAGAGCTTGCGCGTATCGTCGACGTGATATTCGTCGGAATAGGCGGCGACGCCGACTTCTTGCAGCGGTTCCGGCACTTGCGGCGCTGATACGTTGCGCAGTTCGCCGAAGGCCGTGATGAATTTCTCGTCGCCCGCGGCGAAGCCGCAGCGCAGTCCCGGCAGGTTCGAGCGCTTCGAGAGCGAATTGAAGGCGATCACGTTGTCGAAACGCTCGCCACAGGATTCGAGCGCGCCGGCGGGCTTGTCCTCGCCGAGCCAGATTTCCGAATAACATTCGTCGGCAAAGACGAAGGTACCGGCCTTGCGCGCGCGCGCGATGACTTTCGAGAGCGTTTCGCGCGGCAGCACCGAACCTTGCGGGTTCGCGGGCGAGCAGAGATAGATCGCGAGCGCACGCGCGAGCGTTTCGTCGGAGAGCGCGTCGTAATCGGGAATGAAATTGGTTTCGCGCGTTGCGGGCAGCGCGATCAGTTCGCATCCGGCGGCTTCCGCGCCCGCGCCATAGGCCGGATAGAACGGGTTGGGCACGATCATCGCGGGTTTGCCGCCGCGACTTCCGAGCAGGCGCTTGGCTGCGAGCGCTGCGAGAAAAAGACCCTCGCGGCTGCCGTTCAGCACCAGCACTTCTTTCGTGGGATCGATTGCGCGCGGCAAGCGGTAACGGCGCCCAAGCCAGTTCGCGGCGGCCTGCCGGAAGCGGTCGGTGCCGCGCAGCATCGGGTATTTGCCGAAGCCACTTATATGTGTGGCGAGTACGGGCGCGACGAAACTCGGAACCGGGTGACGCGGTTCGCCGACCGAAAGATTGATCGGTGCTTTTCCTGGCTGCGCCGTGCCGAGCAGTTCGGTCAGCCGCACGAACGGCGAGCGCAAGCTCGCACGCTGATCCCGCCCGGCCAGTTCGCTTCCCGCCATGCCCGCCTCGAAGCCTTCGATTGCAGGCACCGACATTAGGAATCGGCGGTTAAGACGCGTTTAACCATCGGAAGAAGTGCCATGGCGGCAAAGAAAAACCCCGGCTCGCGAGAGCCGGGGTTTCCTTACTTTTGTAAGGAGGGCCGGGATTTCGTCCCGGCCCGCCAGACTTAGTTGTAGGCGCGTTCGCCGTGATCGGTGATGTCCAGACCTTCGCGCTCCTGATCCGGGGTCGGACGCAGGCCGATGGTGAACTTCACGATGTAGAACAGGATCGCGGAACCGATGCCCGACCAGACGATGGTCACGAGCACGCCCTTGATCTGCGCGAGCACCTGGGTCGCCATGTCGTAGTCGGCAACCTTGTTGATCGTGTAGTCGAAGATACCGGTGCCGCCGAGGTACGGGGCGACAACGATGCCCGTGCCGATGGCGCCGACGATACCGCCGACCGCGTGGATGCCGAACACGTCCAGTGCGTCGTCGTACTTGAAGATGTTCTTCACGACGGTGCAGAAGAAGTAGCAGACCACGCCGGCGACGAGGCCGAGTACGAGGACGCCCATCGCGCCGCCGAAACCGGCAGCCGGAGTGACGGCCACGAGACCCGCGACGATGCCGGAGACAAGGCCGAGCAGGCTGGGCTTACCCTTGGTCAGCCATTCCGCGATCACCCATGAGAAGGCGGCCGCAGCGGTGGCAACGAAGGTGTTGACGAAGGCGACGATCGCCGAGCCGGCTGCTTCGAGGTTGGAGCCGGCGTTGAAGCCGAACCAGCCGAACCAGAGCAGCATGGCGCCGATGTAGGTCATCACCAGCGAGTGCGGAGGCATCAGCTCCTTGCCGTAGCCGAGACGCTTGCCGACGATGATCGCACCAACGAGACCGGCGATACCGGAGTTGATGTGAACGACCGTGCCGCCCGCGAAGTCGATCGCGCCGAGCTTGAAGATGAAGCCTGCATCCGCGCCGAGAGCGTCGAGCGCTTCCTGCGCCTTCGCCTTGGCATCGGGAGCAGCCGCGGCAAGAGCCTTCACCGCGTCAACGGTCGCGTCCGGACCAGCCCAGTACCAGACCATGTGCGCCATCGGGAAATAGACGAACGTGACCCAGAGCGGGATGAACACGGCGACCGCCGCGAACTTCATGCGCTCGGCGACCGAGCCGAGCAGGAGGGAGGCGGTGATGGCGGCGAAAGTCGCCTGGAACATCACGAACACCAGTTCCGGAATCGCGACGCGATCCGTGAAGGTGCCGCCGAGGCTTTCCGCGGTTACGCCGGAGAGGAAGGCCTTGGTGAAGCCGCCGATGAATTCGGAACCGCCGGTGAAAGCCAGCGAGTAGCCGTAGATCACCCAGATCAGGATGACGATACAGACCGTGTAACCGATCTGCATGAGCATCGAGAGCATGTTCTTCGAGCGGACGAGACCGCCGTAGAACAGGGCGAGGCCGGGAACGGTCATCACCAGCACGACGATGGTCGCAACCATCATCCAGGTCGTGTCGCCCTTGTTAACCGTCGCGGCCTGCGCAAACGCCGGATCGGCAACGAAGACCGCTGCCGCCAGCGCGAGAAGGCCCGCGCTAATGAGTTTCTTGAACGTCATGGGAGAATTCTCCATCACATAGCTGAGATTGTTACGGGGATCAGAGCGCATCGGCGTTCTGTTCGCCGGTGCGGATCCGCACCGCTTGATCGATCGAGAAGACGAAAATCTTTCCGTCGCCGATCTGGCCGGTCTTGGCGGCCCCGGTGATCGCGTCGATCACCTTCTTCACTTGGTCAGTAGCAACCGCGACTTCGACCTTGAGCTTCGGCAGGAAATTCACCGCGTATTCAGCGCCGCGATAAATCTCGGTGTGACCCTTCTGCCTTCCGTAGCCCTTGACCTCGGTAACGGTCAGTCCGTGTACGCCGATCCCGGTGAGGGCATCGCGCACCTCCTCCAGTTTGAACGGCTTGATGATGGCCATGACGATCTTCATTTGGTTCCTGTCCCCCAGTGGTGCCGGAGACAAGGACTGCCGCCGGACGTGCTGATCGGACTCCGCCCATGGGAAATGGCTCCCGCAGGCGAGTCGGCTGCTCTCTAATCAAGCCTCGTGCCAGACTCGGGTGCAGTGCAGGATTCAGTGGAGTCTCAAGGGTTTGGCTGACTCAAAAACAGGCAGCCCACGGCACTCGCCACGGGGTTGCCGCAAACAGGCGATTTTCCGCCTAAAATGAAGGCATCACGGGAAGGCGTGATTAAAAATAAAGCAGTCAACAAAAACGCGCGGCAAACCAATACCGCGCGTTCTTTTTTCGTCCGATTTGGCCCGAGGCGGCCGGTTCAGGTGTGAACCGACTCGCCGTGCTGCGTGATGTCGAGACCCATCCGCTCATGTTCGTCGCTGACGCGCAGGCCCACGAGCAGATCGATGGCCTTGAGAATCACCCAGGTCGCGACCGCGCACCACACGAAGCAGATCGCGACGCCGATGCACTGGGTCAGAAGCTGCGTAGCGTTGCCTTCCAGCAATCCCTGCTGGCCTTGCGGCAATTCCTTGGTCGCGGTGAATGCGCCGACCGCGAACACGCCCGTCAGGATGGTGCCGAGAATGCCGCCGATGCCGTGGATGCCGAATACGTCGAGCGAGTCGTCGTAGCGCAGACGCTCTTTCAGCCAGGTGCAGGCCCAGAAGCAAAGCAAGCCAGCCACGAGGCCGATGATCACGCCATGCCACGGCAGGATGTAACCCGATGCGGGCGTGATCGTGCCGAGGCCGGCGATGGCACCGGAGATAATACCGAGCACGGACGGTTTTTTCCGCGTCCACCATTCCATGAACATCCAAGCCAGCGCGCCCGCGCAGGCCGCGAGATGGGTAGCGAGGATCGCCATGGTTGCGCGCGAACCCGCGCTCAGCGCCGAACCGCCGTTGAAGCCGAACCAGCCAACCCAAAGAAGTGCGGTGCCGATCACGGCCAGCGTCAGATCGTAGGGCGAAAGATTCTCCGTGCCGTAACCGCGCCGCGCGCCGAGCACATAGGCGGCGACAAGGCCTGCAACGCCGGCATTCAAATGCACGACGATGCCGCCGGCGAAATCCATCACGCCCATGCTTGAGAGAAATCCGCCGCCCCAGATCCAGTGCGCGCTCGGCACGTAGACCACGAAGAACCACGCGATCATGAACAGGATGAAGGCCGAGAAGCGCATCCGGTCCGCGACCGAACCCGCGATCAGCGCGCAGGTGATGACGGCAAACGTCATCTGGTAGGTGGCGAACAACGATTCAGGAATGTTCGACGCGGCCGCATTGACCGATTGCAGCCCTATGCCCGCGAGCAACAGCTTGTCGAGATTGCCGAGCCACGCACCGTCGCCGGAGAAAGTCAGCGAATAGCCGGCGAGGAACCATAGGATGGAGATGAACATCACCGCAGCGAAGCTCTGCGCCATCGTGGCGAGCAGATTCTTCTTGCGCACGAGGCCCGAATAAAAGAGCGCGAGGCCCGGTATCGTCATCAGCAGCACCAGCGCGGTGGCTGCGATCATCCATGCGGTGTCGGCGGCGTTGATGGCGTTGCCTTGCGCGAATGCGGGCGTTGCGGTGAGCGCCGCGCAGGCTGTGGCAGGAATCCAAAAGCGTTTCATGAATAGCCCCCTCGTAATTTTATGAAGCGCGCAATTTTTCATTGCGCATGATCCGATCCGAAACCCTGCGCTAAAGCGCGTTGTTGTCGGTTTCGCCGGTGCGGATCCGCACGGCGCGCTCCAGCGGCGTCACGAAAATCTTGCCGTCGCCGATCTGTCCGGTCTTCGCGGATTTCACGATGGCGTCGATCACGCGCGGGACGGTCTCGGACGGCACAGCGATTTCGAGTCGCATCTTGGGAAGAAAATGAATGGCGTACTCGGCGCCGCGATAGATCTCGGTGTGGCCCTTCTGGCGGCCGTAGCCCTTGACCTCGGAAACGGTGATGCCCTGCACGCCCATGGCGGCAAGTGCGTCCCGCACCTCCTCGAGCTTGAAGGGTTTGACGATGGCAATGACGAGTTTCATGAGCGCTCCCCTGCTGCCGGTTGTTTGGAGAGGCGTGATCCGGCAGTCGCGCCGCTTAAAAACGAGGCGGCGTTATCTGCACAGATTATCGGCGTTCAGCCGGAATTTTAAGCGGGACGGGAAGGGGGCGCCGCTTTTTAGGCAGGCCGGGAGTGGAAACGGATTTTCCGGTTTCCGGACCCGAATCTAGGTTTTTTTCTTCTCGAAGTTCGGATCCTTACGCCGGATCAGCCCTTCCTGGGCGACGGAGGCGACCAAAGTGCCATCGCGGGTGAAAAACTGGCCGCGGGAGAAGCCGCGGGCGTTATTCGCGTTCGGCGAATCCTGTGAATAGAGGATCCATTCGTCGGCCCGGAACGGCCGGTGAAACCAAAGCGCATGGTCGAGGCTGGCGGGCTGGATCGAGCGGGAAAACACAGAGCGCCCGTGCGGGATGAGCGAAGCGTCCAGCAATCCCATGTCGGAGGCGTAGGCCAGTACGCAGCGGTGGATCACCGGGTCGTCGGGCAGCGGCGCGATCGACTTCATCCAGACATTGAATTTCGGCTCGCGGTAATCCTTCGAGAGATAACGCATGTACTCGACCGGACGCAGTTCGATCGGCCGTTCGCGCTGATAATATTTGCGCACGGCTTCGGGCAACATCGGCATCACCTTCTCGCGGATCTCTTTCTCGCTCGCGAGTTCTTCGGGCATCGGCACCTTCGGCATTTGCGCCTGATGCTCGTAGCCATCTTCCACTTTGTGAAACGAAACGCCCATCGAGAAGATCGCTTCGCCGTGCTGGATCGCTTTCACCCAACGCGTGGTGAAGCTGCCGCCGTCGCGGATGCGGTCCACTTCGTAAATGATCGGCGCTTTCGGATCGCCGCCGAGCAGGAAGTATGCGTGCAGCGAATGACACTGGCGGTCCGGCACGGTGCGATAGGCGGCGACCAGCGCCTGCCCGATCACCTGTCCGCCGAATACGCGGACGAACGTATCCTTCGGCGAATAGCCGCGAAACAGATTCACCTCGAGCGTTTCGAGATCGAGGATTTCGAGGAGCGTCTGGACCGATTTTTCCATCGGTAAACCTTCATGCATACTGCGGGTTGCCGCGCGAGCGCTTAACCTACATATCTTCGGGCCATGAACAAGCAAACGCGGGATAAGCCGCTGGACGTCGCGATTGCGGGGGCGGGAATCGCCGGGGCCGCGCTTGCGGTCGCGCTTGCGCGTAATCTGGGGGCTTCGTTCCGGGTCGCGCTGTTCGACCCGACGATTGGCCGCGAGCCGCCTAAAGACGACCGCGTGGTCGCCATTGCCGAAGGTGCGCGGCATTTGTTCGAGGCGCTCGGCGTCTGGGAACGGCTCGGCGCGGTGCAGCCGATCCGCGCCATGACCATCACCGACAGCCGCTTGCAGGACGCAGTGCGCCAGCCGTTTCTTGATTTTGCGCAAGGCGAGGAAGACGAGCCGCTCGCGCACATGGTGGAGAACCGCGCGCTGATTGCCGCGCTGCGCGATGCAGCAACGGAAGAAGGCATTGCGCAATACGCGGAAGCGAATGCCGCGTTCGAGGCGGGCGAGGGCACGGTTTCGTTCGGCGCCCATCGCGCGCGGTTGCTGGTCGCGGCCGACGGCGTGCAGTCGAAACTGCGTGCGGCCGCGAATATCCGCTCCTCGACCAGCAGCTACGGGCAATCGGGCATCGTCGCGACCATCGGCCATGCGCGCCCGCATGACGGCAAGGCCGTGCAGCATTTTCTTCCCCACGGTTCGTTCGCGATCCTCCCGCTCACGGGAAACCGCTCGTCGATCGTGTGGACCGAAACGGGCGAGGAAGCGGCTCGCATCGTCGCGTTGCCCGCGGAAGAATTCCTCCGCGAACTGGAACTGCGTTTCGGGTTGCAGTTCGGCGCGCTGGAAGTGCTCTCGAAGCCACGCGCCTATCCGTTACAGATTTCGATTGCGCGCACGTTCGTCGCGGAGCGCTTCGCACTGCTCGGCGACGCCGCGCATGTGATCCATCCGCTCGCGGGGCAAGGGCTGAACATGGGCCTGCGCGATGTCGCGGCGCTTGCGGAATGTATCGCGGATGCGGCACGGCTCGGCCTCGATCCGGGCGCGCGCGAAGTGCTCGCGCGTTACGAGCGCTGGCGGCGTTCGGACACGGTGGCGATGGGCTTTGCCACCGACTCGCTGAACCGCCTGTTCTCGAACGATTGGACGGTGCTGCGCCACATGCGCGATCTCGGTCTGGGGCTGGTGGACCGCGCGCCGGCGCTCAAAAAATATTTCGCCCGCGAGGCGGCCGGCCTCACGGGCGATGTACCGAAATTGCTTCGGGGCGAATTGATCTAAGACGCGTTTTCCAGCGGGCGCGCTTCTTCAGGCAGCATGATCGGGATGCCGTCCCGGATCGGGTAGATGAGCTTCGCCGTGCGCGAAACCAGAACCTGCTTTTCGCTGTCGTATTCCAGCGGACCCTTGCTGACGGGGCAGACCAGAATTTCAAGCAGCTTGGGGTCGATGGTGTTGCGGTCGGTGTTCATGACGTCTCCAGCGTTTCAGGCGCGGCTTCTATAACCGCGATCCTACTGCAAGGTTCCGGTTTCTTCGCCGTCTCCGGCGGCCAATGCAATCTCGGTCGCTGCGACAAGAAGCTCCGCCCGCGTGCGCAGGTCGGCGGCTTCGAGGAGCGCCTGCTTTTCGCGGACGCCGAACGGCGACATCAGCGAAAGGCCGTTCACCAGCGCTTCGGTCGGCGCTTCGGAGATGCCGTTCCAGTCCGCTTCGATGGAATTCGCGGCGAGGTAGTTGGAAAGCGTTTTCAAAAGCTTTTCGCGGTCAACCTCGTCTTCGCCGAGTCGCGGCACCAGATCGTCCTCGAACGGCGAGAAATCCACCTTGCAGCGGCGATAGGGCTGCATGCCTTCGACTTCTTCCTTAAGGCGAAAGCGCGACACGCCGGTCAGCACCACCTGATAGCGGCCGTCGCCGGTCTCCGCGAACTGCGTGAGGCGGCCGACGCAGCCGATGGAATAGAGCGAGGGCGTTTGCGTGGAGCCTTCCTTCGTTTCGTCCGGCTGGATCATGCCGATCAGGCGGTCGCCGCGCAGCGCATCGTCGATCATGGCGAGATAGCGCGGCTCGAAAATGTTGAGCGGCAGCTCGACGCGCGGCAGCAGCAGCGCGCGCGGCAGCGGGAATACCGGAATTGTTTCCGGCAAATCCTGCGGGCTGCCATAGGGCGCGTTCATCGCCATCGTCATCACCTTGCGGACTAGCCGCCGTTACGAGAACAGAAGGACGGAAAGTTTCTTGCGGGCATCGACGGTGGCCTCGTCCATCGGTCCCCATGCATCGAAGAACTGGAGCAACTGCTTGCGTGCGGCTTCATCGTTCCACTTGCGATCCTTCTTGATGATCGCGAGCAGGTGTTCGGCTGCTTTCGCCTTCTCGCCTTTGGCGCTCAGCGAAATCGCGAGGTCAAGGCGGGCCTGATGATCGTCCGGGTTGGCGTTTACCTTCGCTTCGAGGTCGCCGCCTTCGCTCGAAACTTTTCCTGCCTGTTCGGCGAGGTCGAGCGCGGCCTTCGCCGCGGTGATGGCGGGCGCGGCGGTTTTATCCTTGGAAGCGTCGGCGGGAATCATCGCGAAGGTTTCCTGCGCCTGTTCGAGATCGCCCGCCGCGATGTGGCAACGCACGAGGCCCGCGAGTGCGCGCGCGTTCGCGGGATCGTCGGTCAGCACTTCGGCGTAGAGCGAAGTGGCTTCGTCGAACTCGCCCGCCGCAAGTTTCGCTTCCGCCTCATTGAGCAATTCGGTCGAGGGATTCGCCTTGCCGGTGAGGCGTTCGATGAACGCGGTCACCTGTCCTTCGGGCAATGCGCCGACGAAGCCATCGACCGGCTGGCCCTTGTCGAAGGCGAACACGGCCGGGATCGACTGGATGCCGAGCTGCCCCGGAATCTGCGGATGCTTGTCGATGTCCATCTTCACGAGCTTCACCGCGCCGCCCGCCGCCTTCACCGCCTTTTCCAGAATGGGCGTGAGCGATTTGCAGGGGCCGCACCATTCGGCCCAGAAATCGACCAGCACCGGACGCTTCCGCGATTCCTCGATCACGTCCTTCATGAAGGTCTGGGTCGTGGTGTCGGAGATGAGGTCGCCGGCGTTGAGCGCCGCGGCTGCGTTCCCCTGATTCAATTCCATGCGTCGCTCCGGGCGGGTCGTTTCGAGGCTGTTACGGACAAACGCGGCCGGACCAGCCTCGTTTCAGGGACCATAGATGGGGTCCATGGCCACCGAAAGCAAATCCGGGCCGCCCCGGAGGCGGCCCAAGGCGCGGTTAATGCTCGCAATTTTCAGGTGTTGCGTCGCTCAAGGCTTTTGCCTAGAACCCCCGCTTACCCGGCGGGGCCAGTACCCGCCATTCCGGATGCGGGTGTAGCTCAGGGGTAGAGCACGACCTTGCCAAGGTCGGGGTCGAGGGTTCGAATCCCTTCGCCCGCTCCAATTTTCTCCCAGACCAGAGAATCAGTCGCCGATCGCGTGCAGCACGATCTCGCGCGTGTGCGGGCGCGCGCGATGCTCGAACAGGTAGATGCCCTGCCATGTGCCGAGCGCCATGCGGCCGCCGGTGACCGGGATGCTCAGGCTGGTCTGCGTCAGCGCGGCGCGCAGGTGCGCGGGCATGTCGTCGGGGCCTTCCGCGGAATGGATGTAGCGCTCCGACTCCGGCGCGATTTCCGCGAAATAGTTTTGCAGGTCCGTCTGCACGTCCGGGTCGGCGTTCTCCTGTATAAGAAGAGAAGCCGAGGTGTGGCGGCAATAGACCGTGAGCAGCGCGGTCTGGAATTTCTCCTGCGCGAGCCATGCCGCGACTTCGCGGGTGAACTCGATCAGGCCGCGGCCCTTCGTTTCAATCCGCAGCGATCCGGCTGCCTGCCGCATGTCCGCTCCTTACGTTTTCCTTACTCAGTAGCCGCCCGCGAGCGCGCCGAGATAGCGCCGGTCGGCCGCACCGGACCAGCCTTCCTGCACGCGAAGGATCGAATTCGCGCTGCCGGTGCCGGTGCCGATCTGCACATTATGTCCGCGCTCGCGCAGGATTCTAAGAACGCGGTCGGGCAGGCCGGGTTCGGTCGAGAGTACGTCCGGCTGCCACTGATGATGAAAGCGCGGCAGCGCGATGGCTTGCGCGATGTCGAGGTCAAAATCGACGACGCCGGTCACGACGCGCAACACGGTGGTGATGATGCGGCTGCCGCCCGGCGAGCCGGTAACGAGAAACGCCTTGCCGTCCTTCACCAGAATCGTAGGCGTCATGGAGGAAAGCGGTTTCTTGTTCGGACCCGGCGCGTTCGCTTCGCCACCGACAAGGCCGTAGGCGTTCGGCACGCCGGGCGCGAGCGCGAAATCGTCCATCTCGTTATTCAGGAGGACGCCGGTGCCTTCCGCGACGAGGCCGAGGCCGTAGCTGAAATTGAGTGTAACGGTCGCGGCGACCGCGTTGCCGTCGCGGTCGACCACCGAATAATGCGTGGTGTTGTCGCCGCCTTGTTTCGGCGCGGCGCCGGCGCGGATTTTTTCCGACGGGGTCGCGACCTTCAGGTCGATGCCCGCGCGCAGCTTCTCGGCATATTCCTTCGAGAGCAGCGTCGTGAGCGGCACCTTGACGTAGTCGGGATCGCCGAAGAATTCCGCGCGGTCGGCAAAGGCGCGCTTCATCGCCTCCACCATGACGTGAATGGTGTCGGGCGAATCGCGGCCCATCTTCCGGAGATCGAAGCCCTCCAGGATGTTGAGAATCTGGATCAGCAAACCGCCGCCGGAAGAAGGCGGCGGCATGGAAACGATGTCGTAGCCCCGGTAGGTGCCGCGCACGGTTTCGCGAATGTCCGCGCGGTAATTCGCGAGGTCTTCCACGGTCATCACGCCGCCCGCGTCCTGCACGGCGCGCGCAATGCGCTCCGCGATGACGCCGCGATAAAAAGCCTCCGGGCCTTTTTCCGCAATCGCCTGCAAGGTCGCGGCGAGGTCGCGCTGCACGAGCCTGTCGCCGCGCTGCAATGGCTTGCCGTCGCGGAAGAAAACCTTCTGCGACGAAGGCCAGCGTCCAAGCAGTTGCTGGTAGCGTGTAATCGAAATCGCGAGGTCGTTCTCCAGCGGCACGCCTTCATTCGCGAGCTTGATCGCGGGCGCGAGCAGGTCGGCGAGCGTGAAGCGCCTGGAGCCGTATTTTTCCAGCGCGAGGGCGAGGCCCGCGACCGTGCCCGGAACGCCGGTAGCAAGCCCGGTATGAAGCGACTTGTGCGGATCGGGTTTGCCGTTTGCGCCGAGGAAGCTGTCGCGGCGGATCGCGGCGGGCGCGACTTCGCGAAAATCAATGGCGATGGATTGCTTCGCCTCCGCGAGCCAGATCACGAAGAAGCCGCCGCCGCCAAGATTGCCCGCGCGTGGCAGTGTCACGGCCAGCGCGAAGCCGACCGCGACCGCCGCATCCACGGCGTTGCCGCCCTTGTTGAGAATCTCGACGCCGATGCGCGTGGCGAGGGCTTCCTGCGAGGAAACCATGCCGTTCGGTGCAAGTACCGGCTTCGTGCCCGGATCGACGGTGGCGCGGTTGGTCGCGACCGGGTCGAACGGTTGTTGCGCAAAGGACGGCGCTGCAAGCGCGGCCGCGAGCAGCAACGCGATTGCACGGAACGCCAGATGGCGAATGGCGGACGGCAAAATCTTCAACGCGCCATCGCGTAATATTCGGCGTTCGGTTCGTTGCCGCTCGCGGTGGCGAGGCGGTTCGACATGTTAAAGAACGCCGCGACCGCCGCGATGTCCCAGATGTCGCGATCCGAGAAGCCGTGCTTGCGCAATGCCGCGCGGTCTTCCTCGCCGACTTCCCACGGCGCTTCGGTCAGCTTCCACGAGAAATCGAGCATCGCGCGGGTGCGCGCATCGAGCGCCGCTGCGCGGTAATTCATGACGATGGTGTCGGCAAGCTGGATGTCGCCGGTGAGTTTGCGCAGCACCGCGCCGTGGGCGATCAGGCAGTAGTGGCAGTGATTGGCGGAGGAAACCACGACCGCGATCATCTCGCGCTCCGCTTTCGAGATGCCGGATTTGCCGAGCATCAGGTCGTCGGACATGGCGACGAAGGCTTTCAGCTTCGCCAGATCGAACGAATAGGCCGTCAGCACGTTCGGAATGAAGCCGAGCTTTTCCTGACATTTGGCGAAATAGGCTTTCATCGCCTCGTCGAGTTCGCCGGGGGTGAGATCGAGCGCGAGGATTTTTTCCTCTTTTTGCGGAGCCGCAGCGGCGGCCTGATTTGCCGGTTTCATGGGCCTGTCCTTTTTCCGGGGTAAGGCGAACCTAACAGCCGGTTGGTGCGGCTGAAAACCACTCCCCTCGACAGCGGCAGGGGAGCGGCAGAAACTGGCGAAATACCGGCAGCAGCGAAAACAGCCGGATTGCGGGGCAGGGAGGACAGACATGAATGTCGCGAGCCGGCTTGCCTCGGGCGAAGCCTTGCAACTGGAAAAATTGCTCGGCGAGGCCGCGAAGCTGGCGTCCGCCGGCAACAAGGTGCCGGCAGATTTCGTCGCCGCGCTGTTCGGCGGCGCAGCACCGGAAGATGTCGCGAATTACTCACCGGGCGAACTGGCCGCCATCGCGCGGAGAAGTTTCGAACACCTGCGCACGCGCCCCGCAGGCGCCGCCGATATCCAGATCTATAATCCCGCCGCCGTGGAGAACGGCGGCATGTTGTCCGCAATCACGATCATCGAGATCGAGAACGAGGACATGCCGTTTCTGCTCGATTCGGTGACGGCGGAACTGGTGGAGCAGGGCCTGACCGTGCGGCTCGCGGCACACCCGATCTTTTCAGTGGAGCGCGAAAGCAACGGGACGCTCGCGGAATGGCGCGGGCTTGCGGACGGCGGCAAGAAAAAGAAGCGCGAGAGCTTCATTCACCTGCATGTCGCGCGCATCGACGAAGGACGGCACGGCGGCATCGCCGGGGCGTTGCAGGCGGTGCTCGAGGACGTGCGGCTTTGCGTCGAAGACTGGCCGAAAATGAAAGAATACGCCGACGACGTGATCGACGGCTTGCAGAAGAAATCGCATCCGCTGCCGGAAGACGAGATCGAGGAGGCGGTCGCGTTCCTGAAGTGGCTGCGCGACGACCATTTCACGTTCCTCGGCTGCCGCGACAATGTGCTGATGGCGAGCGGCGATTCCGTGCTGGAGCCGGTGTTCGATTCCGGTCTTGGCATCCTGCGCCGCCGCGACATTCGCGTGCTGAGCCGCGCGGGCGAGCCGGTCTCGACCAGCCAGGAACTGCGCGAGTTCCTGAAACTGCCGCTGCCGCTGATCGTGACGAAAGCGAACCTGCGCTCGCGCGTGCATCGCCGTGCGCACATGGACTACATCGGCATCAAGCGCTTCGACAAGAACGGCAAGCTGACCGGCGAGCGCCGCATCGTCGGCCTGTTCACGTCGCCGGTCTATCGCGATTCGGTTTTCAAGATTCCGTTTCTGCGGCGCAAGGCGGCCTTCGTGCTCGACCACGCGGGATTTTCGAGCGAGAGCCATTCGGGCAAGGCGCTGGCGAACGTGCTGGAGAGCTATCCGCGCGACGACCTGTTTCAGGTGGACCGCGAGACGCTGCTCGGTTTTGCGAAGACCATCCTGCAACTCGACGAGCGGCCGCGCGTGCGCGTGCTGGCGCGGCGCGACCGTTTCAACCGCTTCGTTTCGGTGATCGTGTTCGTGCCCCGCGAACGCTACGACAGCGCGGTGCGCGTGCGCATCGGCGCATATCTCGCGGAAACCTATCAGGGCCGGGTTTCGGCGTTCTATCCATTCTTCCCCGAAGGCCCGCTGACGCGCGTGCATTTCATCATCGGGCGCGACGCGGGAGAAACGCCGAACCCTGCGCGCGAGAAACTCGAAGCGGATATTACGGCGATCGTGCGCAACTGGCAGGACCGCTTCGCCAAGGAACTGAGCGGCGCGTTCGATCCCGACAAGGCGCAGGCCGCGGAGACGAAGTACCGCAACGCGTTCTCGGCGGCTTACCGCGAAGCCTACGGCGCGGACGTCGCGGTCGAAGACATCAGGATCATCGACAATCTTTCGTCCGCGAAACCGCTCGCCATCAATTTCTACCGGCGCGGCGGAGAAGCGCAATCGCTCAACCTGAAGGTCTGGAATTGTGAGCGGCCGATGCCGCTTTCCGAGCGCGTGCCGCTGCTGGAAAACATGGGCTTCAACGTCATCGACGAGCGCACTTACACGTTGGAGCGTTGCGCGGCCGACGGCGGCTCGGTGTGGCTGCACGACATGACGCTTGCGCGTGCCGACGGCAGCGGGATCGACGCCGAGGCTATGGACGCGCGGCTCGAAGCCGCGCTGATGGCGGTGTTGCAGGGCCGTGCCGAGAACGACGGCTTCAATGCGCTCGTGCTGAACGCAGGCATGCCATGGCGCGACGTGACGCTGGTGCGCACGCTCGCGCGCTATCTGCGGCAGGCCGCGATTCCCTATAGCCAGGATTATCTCTGGACGACGCTGAACCGGCACGCGCAAGTTGCGCGCGACCTGGTCGCGCTGTTTCACACGCGCTTCGATCCGCGCTTCGACGGCACGCCGGAGCAGCGCGAGGCAATTCAGGCGGAGCTTCGCGCAAGCATCGAAACCGCGCTTGGCGCGGTGCAGAGCCTCGACGAGGACCGCATCCTGCGCCGCTTTACGAATCTAATCGGCGCGGCGGTGCGCACGAATTACTACCAGATCGCGAAGGACGGCGGGCCGCGGCCCACCATTGCGATCAAGTTCGAGAGCCGCAAGATCGACGCGCTACCGTTGCCGCGTCCGCTGTTCGAGATTTTCGTGTACGCGCCGCGCGTCGAGGGAGTGCACCTGCGCTTCGGCAAGGTTGCACGCGGCGGCATCCGCTGGTCCGACCGTCCGCAGGATTTCCGAACCGAAGTGCTGGGCCTCGTCAAAGCGCAGCAGGTGAAGAACGCGGTGATCGTGCCGGTGGGTGCGAAGGGTGGTTTCGTCCCGAAGCTGATGCCCGCCAATCCGTCGCGCGAAGCGTTCATGGCGGAGGGCACGGAAGCCTATAAAATCTTCATCCGTTCGCTCCTCGACATCACCGACAATCTCTCGGCCGAAGGCGCGGTGATCGTGCCGGAGAATACGGTGCGACACGACGCGGACGACCCGTATCTCGTGGTCGCAGCCGACAAGGGCACGGCGACATTCTCGGATACGGCAAACGCGCTCGCCATCGAGCACGGCTTCTGGCTCGGTGATGCGTTCGCTTCGGGTGGGTCGGCCGGTTACGACCACAAGAAGATGGGCATTACCGCGCGCGGCGCGTGGGAAGCGGTGAAGCGCCACTTCCGCGAGATGGATGTCGATATTTCAAGGACGGCGTTCACGGTGGCAGGCGTCGGCGACATGTCGGGCGATGTGTTCGGCAACGGCATGCTGCTGGAAAAGACCATCAAGCTGATCGCGGCCTTCGATCACCGCGACATCTTCTTCGACCCGTCGCCCGATCCGGAAAAAAGTTTCAACGAGCGGGCGCGCATGTTCGCGTTGCCGCGCTCCTCCTGGCAGGACTACGACAAGTCGTTGCTTTCGAAGGGCGGCGGCATTTTCCCGCGCAGCCTGAAGGCGATTCCGCTTTCGCCGGAGATGCAAGCCGCGCTCTCGCTGGAAAAGAGCGAAGCAACGCCCGCGGAAGTGATGAATGCGATCCTGAAAATGCCGGTGGACCTGCTCTGGTTCGGCGGCATCGGCACTTATATTCGCGCTGCTTCCGAAAGCGACGCCGGTGTCGGCGACCGCGCCAATGATGCAATCCGCATCAGCGGCGCGGAAGTGGCGGCGAAGGTGGTGGGCGAGGGCGCTAACCTCGGCATGACGCAACGCGGACGCATCGAGGCGGCGCGCAAGGGCGTGCGGCTCAACACCGACGCCATCGACAATTCCGCGGGCGTGAACTCGTCGGACGTGGAAGTGAACCTGAAGATCGCGCTGTCCACGCCGGTACGGGCGGGGAAACTTTCGCTCGAAGACCGCAACAAGCTGCTCGCGGCCATGACGCCGGACGTGGCCGCGCTGGTGTTGCGCAACAACTATCTCCAGACGCTCGCGATCTCGCTGGTCGAGCGCGATGCCGCGAACGACACCGGCTTCGAGATCGAGCTGATGCGTAATCTCGAGCGGCGCGGGCTGCTCGATCGAGGCGTCGAATATCTGCCGTCCGACATTGAGCTTGCGGAACGGCAGGCCAAGGGCCTCGGCCTCACGCGGCCCGAACTCGCGGTTACGCTCGCCTATGCGAAGCTCACATTGTTCGACGATCTGGTCGCATCGGACGCGCCGGACGAGCCGTATTTCAACGAAGAACTGCTGCGCTATTTTCCGGACGCCGTTCCGGAGCGCTTCCCCGACGCAGTCGAGACACACCGGCTGCGGCGCGAGATCATCGCAACGCGGCTCGGCAACTCGATCATCAACCGCGGCGGCCCGGCTTTCGTTACGCGCATTGCCGACGAGACCGGCGCATCGGCCGCGCTCATCGCAAAAGCCTATGCGGCCGTCCGCGACGGCTACCGGCTGACCGATCTCAACAAGGCTATCGACGCGCTGGACGCAAAAATTCCGGGCGTAGCACAACTCGCACTTTATGAAACGGTGAAGAACCTGCTGCTCGAACGCGTGGTGTGGTTCGTGCGCAATGCCGACTTCTCGCAGGGCCTCGCAAAACTCATCGCGCATTATCGCGAAGGCATCGACACCATCGAGCAGAACATCGAGGCGATCCTGCCGAAGGAACGCGTCGCGCTGTTGCAAGCCCGCACGGCGGAGGCGGTGGCGAAGAACGTGCCCGAAGTGTTGGCCGCGAAGCTTGCGCGTCTTCCCGAACTCACCGCCGCCAGCGACATCGTGCTGATCGCGGGCATGAGCGGACAAAAGACCCGCGCGGTCGCGGAAACCTATTTCGCGGCGGAAGATTATTTCCGGCTTGATCGCGTGCTCGCGGCGGGCGCGAGCGTGAAGCTCACCGACCATTTCGATCGGCTTGCGTTCGATCTGGCGTTGTCGCGGATTTCCGCGAGCCAGCGGCGCATTGTTTCCGCGGCGCTGCAAAGCGGGAAATGCGGCGCCGCCGCCATCGAGGCATGGGCGGGCGCGCACAAGAGCAATGTCGAACGCGCACGGCGCGGCGTGCAGGAGATCGCAGACTCCGGCCTGACGCTGGCGAAACTAACGGTCGCGGCGAACCTGATCGGCGAGCTGGTATCCGAAGCGTAAACAGGGAGCGCTTTGGCTTCCGCCTGCGGCGTGGTCTTATCCGCCGGGGATTTTCGGGATCATGCTTCCATGACTGAAGCGCCGCGCCGCGCGATTTTCGGCTGGGTGTTGTTCGACTGGGCGTGCCAGCCGTTCTTCACGCTGGTTACCACCTTCATCTACGCGCCGTATTTCGCTTCCGCCGTCGCGGGCGATCCCGCGCGCGGGCAGGCGTTGTGGGGATTTGCGACCGCGGCCGCGGGCATCGTGATCGCGTTCACTTCGCCTTTCGTCGGCGCGGTCGCGGATGCAACCGGACGGCGCAAGCCATGGATCGCGGCGTTCGGCTCGCTCCTCATTCTTGGTTCGCTCGGATTGTGGCTCGGCACGCCCGGCGGCGAGAGCACGATCCTTGTTGTTCTGATCGCATTCGCGATTGCCACCATCGGCGTCGAGTTCGCGACCGTGTTCAACAACGCGATGATGCCCAATCTCGTGCCGCCGCATAAAATCGGCTGGCTGTCGGGGCTGGGCTGGGCGACGGGCTATCTCGGCGGCCTTGTTTCGCTGGCGTTCGCGCTTTTGTTTCTCTCGACCAATCCGCATACGGGGCTGACGTTGCTCGGTACGCCGCCCGCGTTCGGACTGGATGCAATGGCGCGCGAAGGCGACCGCGCCGTGGGTCCGTTGACCGCACTCTGGTTCGTCGTGTTCGTGACGCCGATGATGCTGTTCACGCCGGACGGAAAACGCGCACTGAAACTCGGGCCGGCACTCAGCGCGGGATTTCGCACTACGCTGCAAACGTTGCGCGAAGCACGGCAGCACAAGAACATCGGCACGTTCTTGCTTGCGAACATGATCTACACCGACGGACTGGTGGCGCTGTTCGCGTTCGGCGGAATCTATGCGGCGGGGACGTTCGGCTGGGGCGCGATCCAGCTTGGCGTGTTCGGAATCCTGCTCACCATCACCGGCACCGCGGGCGCGCTGCTCGGCGGCTGGCTGGACGACAAGCTCGGCGCGCGGCCGGTCATCCTCGCGTCGCTTTTGATCTTGTTCGTTTCCTGCATCGCGATCCTTTCCATCGGACGCGATCATATTTTCTTCTTCGTGCCGGCCACGCCCGCCGTCAGCGGCGCAGGGTTGTTCTCCAGCCTGCCGGAAAAACTCTATATCGGGATCGGGTTGTTCATCGGCCTTGCGGCCGGGCCGTTGCAGGCGGCATCGCGCACGATGCTGGTGCGGCTTGCGCCGCGCAACCAGCTTGCGCAGTTCTTCGGACTGTTCGCGCTGTCCGGGAAACTGACTTCGTTCATGGGGCCGTTTCTGGTCGCGACCGTGACCGCGCTGACCATGAGCCAGAAGGCGGGCGTCTCGGTGCTGGTCGTCTTCTTCGCAATCGGCGCGTTTTTGCTGCTGCGGGTCGTGGTGGTTAGTGGCGGAAGTGGCGCACGCCCGTAAACACCATCGCGATGCCCGCCTTGTCGGCGGCGGCAATCACCTCGTCGTCGCGGATCGAACCGCCGGGCTGGATCACCGCCGTCGCGCCCGCTTCGATCACGGATAGCAGTCCGTCCGCGAACGGGAAGAAGGCGTCCGATGCGGCGACGGAATTCTTGGTGAGCGTTTCGCTTAAGTTTGCGGTCTTCGCCGCGTCCTCGGCCTTGCGTGCGGCGATGCGTGCAGAATCGACGCGGCTCATCTGTCCGGCGCCGATGCCAACGGTTGCGCCGTTCTTCGCGTAGACAATCGTGTTCGACTTCACGTGTTTCGCGACGCGGAAAGCGAAGCGCAGATCGTTCATTTCAGTGGCGGACGGCGCGCGTCTGGTCACGACCTTCAGTTCGAGATCGTCGGCGACCGCGTTGTCGCGCGACTGCACCAGCATCCCGCCCGCGACCGACTTGAAGGTGAGGCCCTTCGCGCGCGGATCTGGCAAGGAGCCTGCGAGCAGCAGGCGAAGGTTCTTCTTCGCGCCGATGATCTTGATGGCGTCTTCGGTCGCGTCCGGGGCGATGATGACTTCGGTGAAGATCTCCACCATCGCCTTTGCCGCGTCGGCGTCGAGGGTGCGGTTTGCCGCGATGATGCCGCCGAAGGCGGAAACCGGGTCGCACAGAAGCGCTTTCTGATACGCCTCGAGCAGCGTGTCGCCTTCGGCGACGCCGCACGGGTTCGCGTGCTTCACGATCACGATGGCGGGCAAGCGCTTCGGATCGAACTCGGCGACGCATTCATAGGCAGCATCGGTGTCGTTCAGGTTGTTGTAGGACAGTTCCTTGCCCTGCAACTGCTTTGCGGAGAGTACGCCGGGGCGCGCTTCGCCGCCTTTGTACGATGCGGCCGACTGGTGCGGGTTTTCGCCGTAACGAAGTTTCTCCACGCGTTTGCCGCCGAACGAGCGCCACACCGGCGCGTCGTCCTTGAGTTCGTTCGCGAACCAGTTCGAGATCGCGGAATCATAGGCCGCGGTGCGCGAGAAGGCCTTGGCGGCGAGGCGCTTGCGGAAGCCGAGCGTGGTGCCGCCATGCGCGCCGATCTCGCGCAGGATTTCCGCGTAGTCCGCGGTATCGACCACGATGGCGACGTCGCCATGGTTCTTCGCCGCCGCGCGCACCATTGCGGGACCGCCGATGTCGATGTTCTCGATGCAGTCGTCGTAGCCAGCACCCTTTTCGACCGTGCTTTCGAACGGATAGAGATTGACCACGACGAGGTCGATCGGTGCGATCTTGTGTGTCTTCATCGCGTCCGCGTGCTCGCGGTTGTCGCGGATCGCGAGGATGCCGCCGTGCACGTTCGGGTGCAGCGTCTTGACGCGGCCGTCCATCATTTCCGGAAAGCCGGTGACTTCGGAAACGTCGAGGACTTTCAGCCCGGCGTCGGCCAGCGCCTTGCGGGTGCCGCCGGTCGAAACCAGTTCGGTGCCGTGTTGCGTCAGCGCGCGGGCGAAATCGATCAGGCCGTCCTTGTCGGAAACGGAAAGCAGCGCGCGGCGGATTGCGCGAACGGAGTCGGACATCGGAAAAATCCCGTGCGGCGAGGCTTGCGAAAGAGGGTCTGGCGATAGCACGGGCCAAAGGCTGCGAAAACCGGGGCTAAAGTTTATCCCCTTGCCGCCTCAGTCGATCGGCAGGCGGGGGCTTTCTTCCTCGACGCGCTTCGGCGGCTCCGGCACGTCGGCGCGCACGAAGGTCCACACCACGCGCGGACACTCCTGTACCGTGTCGTAGATCACGATCTGGCTGGTGCGGCGAGGACCCTCGCTGGCGCTCAGGAAAATGCTTTCCTCCAATTCGACCCGCGCATTCGGCGCGGTGAACAGCCAGCTTTCGCGCCCCGGAAGGATCAGCAGCACGCTGCGGCCTTCCTTGATGCGGCTTGCCTTGACCGAAGGATGCAGGTGGAAGCGCACGGCGTAGTCGCCGGGCGCCCCGGCTGGCAGTTCGTCGCGGCGGACAGGGAGGAAAACATCCTCGCCATCGAGGCGGTTGCCTTCGTTCGTCAGCCGCCACGAACGCTGGTGGATCACGCCGTAGCGCGAGGCGTAGCCGTCATGGGAGGTGCGGATCATGAACTCGCCGTCGCGCTCGGTGCGCGCGACCTGCACGCGGCGCGGCCCTTCGACGATGGCCGCGCCGAGCACGCGATTGGCGCGCTCGCCTTCGAGAAATTTGCACGACGATGAATCGTGGAACGTGGCGGTGGAATGAGCGGCGGTCGAGCGCGCGGCTTGCAGCCAGGCTTCCTTGTTTTGCTGCGGCACGCCGCAATTGACCACGATGCGGTTGCGTTTGGCCGAGAACTCGAATGAGAGGCAGCCCGCGTGCGCGGTATGGCTCACCTGCATGACTGGTGCGCGTCCGGTGTCGGCGATGACAACGCTGTTTCCCAATTCGAAGCGCTGATAGCCGGAATGTTGAGCATCCATGACCGGTGCGCCGCGGGCATCGTCGTAGGAGAGCGCGGTTGCAAGCAGGTCGGTGGGTGTCGCGCCCATGCCGTTGAATTGCGCGAACGAGCCGTCGCCGTGCCGGAAGAAACGCAGCATCGGCATCATGCGGTCGATGGCGCTGCGCAGCAGTGACGGCACCGGAGCGCCGCGTGCTTCGAAGGCTTGTTGCAGCGGCAGCAGGTCGATCAGGAGTTCGATCAGCACGCCCGGATTGCGGCTGACATGTCCGCCATCGGGCAGAATCTGGCGGCGCAGTTCCGTGATCAGCCGCTTCACGCCGCTGCGCAGGATTCGCTTTTCGCCTTCCATGCAGAGTCCGGCCTGCGTCAGCGCGATCGCGACGAGGAGACGCGGATAGCCTTCGCGCGTCACCGGATAGATACGGCGCAGGTAACGCACCTGCTTGCCGAGGCTCTTCATGAAGGTGCGATAGAAGGCGTGATCGACGCCGGCGAGGATCATCGGCGAATGGGTGAGCCAGGAGAGTACGCGCCGCGCGGTAATCTCCGCTTCCCAAGACAAGTTCTGCGATTTGCCGAGGATCGAAATCCAGTCCGCGACGAGGGCGCGGGCGTTGCGCTTCGAGAGCGCATGGCCGGCCGAGCGCAGATGGCGCAGCCAGCCGAAGCCGAGCAGTTCTTCCGCCCATTCGCGCGTAGGCGGCTTGATCTCGAACGGCGATTTGCCTTCGCTGGAAACCGATTTTCCCGCGAACGCGAACAGGCCGCTGTAGATGTCGGTTGCAATGGTGGGGTCGCCGGTGCGCAGGTCCTGCGGCGCAATCAGCAGGCGCCCCGGAATCTTGAGTCCCAGCCGCCAGCGATATGCCGGATTGGCAGCCGCGCGCGCCCACCACTGACGCCAGCGCTGCTTTGTAATCAGCAGCGCGAGCCGCATTCGCTCTGCCATTTCAGCGTTTGCCTTCCCTCAACCGCCGGCTCGCGCGCCGGCCCGTAACCCTCAGAACCCCGGCCCAAGATAGCCAAGGCGGCACGGCTGTCTAGGCGGCCAAGATCACGCCTGCTTGCGCAACCGGGCCGCGAAGAAGCCGTCGCAGCCCGAAAGGCGAGGGTCTTCGTGGGTGAAATGGAAGGGCAGCGTGCGCAATTCGCCCTTTTCGGTGAGCGCGGTGGTATCGCCTGCTTCTTCACGGCGGACCGGATCGCGAACAAGGTCGGTGCGCTTCGCGAGCAGGTCCGCGACCTGCGCTTCTCCTTCCTCCGGCTCCAGCGAACAGGTGGAATAGACCAGCACGCCGCCGGGCTTCAGCAAATCCGCTGCGCGGCCGAGCAGGCGCGTTTGCAGGCGGACGAGCGCTTCGAGGTCTTCGGGCTGTTTCTGCCAGAGGATATCCGGATGGCGGCGCACGGTGCCGGTGGCGGAGCAGGGGGCGTCCAGCAGGATCGCGTCGAATGGCTCCGCTTCATACGTGGTGGTGTCGGCGACGACGACCTCGGCTTCGAGTTTCAGCCGCGCGAGGTTCTGTTCCAGCCGCTTGAGGCGCGAAGCGGAGCGGTCGATCGCGACGACACGCGCGCCATTGTTCGCGAGCTGTGCGGTCTTGCCGCCGGGCGCCGCACAAAGATCGGCGACGCGCTTGCCCTTCACGTCGCCGAGCAGTTGCGCGGGGATCGAAGCGGCGGCGTCCTGTACCCACCAATCGCCTTCGTCGTAGCCGGGAAGCCGCGACACCGCGCCCTTGCTCGCCACGCGCACGCTGCCGGTCGGCAGCACGAAGCCTTGCAGCATCGCAGCCAGCGCTTCGGGATTTTGCTTGGCGGTGATGTCGAGCGGCGGCTCCACGCGATGCGCGAGGCAGATGGCGCGCAAGGCATCTTCGCCATAGGCCGCGAGCCAGCGCGCGCGCATCCATTCCTGCGTGTCTACTTCCGGCTGCAAGGTCGCGAGGATTGCGGGACCTTCCGCAACCGTTCGCCGCAATACTGCGTTGACCAGACCGGCGTAGCGCTTGTTGCGGATTTCCTTCGCGAGATCGACCGAGAGATCGACCGCAGCATGATCCGCGACTTCGAGAACCAGAATCTGCGCGGCGGCGGAAAGCAGGATCGAATGCACGCGCACGTCGTCGGGCCAGCCCTGGAGCAGGAAACGCTCCAGCACTGCTTGCAGGCTTCCGGCACGCCGCAGCGCGGTCGCGACGATCATGCGCGCGAGCGCGCGGTCGCGTTCTTCCAGCGCGCGGAATTGCATCCCCGTTTCGCCGTGTTCGAACACATCCTCCAGCGCGCGGCGGCCATGCAGGATTGCGAGCAGCGCGTCCGCAGCAAAGCGCCGGGCGGTGAGGCCCGGCGCTTCGTCTTCGTTCTTGAAATGCTTTTGTTTCTTCAACCGTGCCTAGCCCCAGGGGCCTCGCGGCTGTGCGCGCGGGCCGGTGGGAGAACTACCACGGGGCGCGGCGGAAGGCATTGCACCCATTTCGGACGCGATCTGCTGCAACTGCGCGATCCGGTTCTCGGTCGCCGGGTGGGTGGAGAACAGGTTGTCCATCCGCGCGCCGGAGAGCGGGTTGATGATGAAGAGGTGCGCGGTCGCGGGGTTATGCTCGGCCGCGTCGTTGGGGATGACGTGGGCTGCGCCCGCGATCTTGTTCAGCGCGGAGGCGAGCGCCATCGGGTTGCCGGAGATTTCCGAGCCCATGCGGTCGGCGGCATATTCGCGCGTGCGCGAAATCGCCATCTGCACCAGCATCGCGCCGAGCGGAGCGAGGATGACCATGAGCAGCGTGCCGATCACGCCGAAGCCGCTGTTGTTGTTGCGGTTGCCGCCGAACAGCATGCCGAAGTTCGCGACCATGGAGATCGCGCCCGCGATGGTGGCGGTGATGGTCATGATCAGTGTGTCGCGGTTCTTCACATGGGCAAGCTCGTGCGCCATCACGCCCGCGATCTCGTCGCGGTTCAGCATCTGCAACAGGCCGGTGGTCGCGGCGACGGCTGCGTTTTCCGGGTTGCGGCCGGTCGCAAACGCGTTCGGCTGCGGGTTGTCCATCAGATATACTTTCG
Source organism: Xanthobacteraceae bacterium (assembly GCA_019454205.1). Taxonomy (NCBI): domain Bacteria; kingdom Pseudomonadati; phylum Pseudomonadota; class Alphaproteobacteria; order Hyphomicrobiales; family Xanthobacteraceae; species Xanthobacteraceae bacterium. Next base: position 2,868,075 of record CP075369.1, on the reverse strand, counting down.
GCATCGGCAGGCCGGCGCGCGTCGAGAGTTCGCGCACGATCTGGTGCAGCTCCGGCGCGGTGCGCTCGTCCACTTCCTGCGCGCCGTGCATCGACAGCACCATCTTGTCGGAGTTCCAGTAGCTGAACAGGTTCATGCCGGCCGCGACGACGAGCGCGATCAGCATGCCCTGCTGGCCGCCGATGGCGGCGCCGATCGCCATGAACAGCGCGGTCATGCCGGCAAGCAAAATCGCGGTTTTCAGGTAGTTCATCTCTCTCCTCCGGTGGTGGCGGCTTCCCTTCCGCCTCGTACCTGGCTGAAAAATGGGGTGGTGGAACCCGCCGCGCAAGGCCGGGTTTCTACGAGCGGCTTGACGCGCGGGCGCCGCGGTTGTTCCTGACGGGCATGAAAGAAAAGCAGATACCGGAAGCGGCGAAGCGCGCGCTGAAAGAGGCGGAGGCGCGCCGCGCCGAGATCGACGCGGCGGCCGCGAAGCTGCCCGAAGAGAAAGGCGCGAAGCGCGAGAAGGAGCCGTCGCGTTACGGCGACTGGGAGAAGAAGGGCATCGCCAGCGATTTCTGATGCGCCGCTTTCTCCGCTGGCTGTTCGCGCTTGTGTTCGTTGCTCTCGCAGGCGCCGCCGTGTTCGTGGCGTTCAATGCCGAGCGGCTGCTGGACCGTTACGCGCCGTTCGAGCTGCGCGAGCAGCCGGACTGGCTGACACGGTTTCACCTCTATTACGTCCGCGCCAATCCGGAAAAATGCTTCGCGGTGCTGGCGCGCAGCGAAGTGCAGTTCTCGCGCCAGCAATTTCCGCTCAACGACCGCGGCTGCGGCTTCGATGACGGCGTGCTGCTGACGAAGCAGAGCGTGAGCTACGGCGGCGGCGTATTGCTGCGCTGCCAGACCGCCGTTTCGCTCATCCTGTGGGAGCGCCATGTCTTGCAGCAGGAAGCGGAGCGCGTGCTGAAGAAAAAAGTCCGCGCGGTGCAGAGTTTCGGCACCTTCTCCTGCCGCAACGTGAACCATCAAAAGCAGGGCCGTCTGAGCCAGCACGCCACGGCGAACGCCATCGACATCGCCGGTTTCACGTTTGAGGACGGGTCAAACGCGAGCGTGCTGAAAGACTGGGACAAGGACGAGCGGGGTGCGTTTCTCCGCGCCGTGCGCGATGGTGCGTGCCGTTTCTTCGCTGGCGTGCTGTCGCCGGATTACAACGCGGCGCACGCCAACCATTTCCATTTCGATATGGGACGGTGGGGGACTTGCCGGTAATCCTCATGGTGAGGAGCGCGAGCAAAGGCGAGCGCGTCTCGAACCATGAGCGACCTCATCCTTCGAGACGCTGCTTCGCGGTTCCTCAGGATGAGGGAGCTATCGCGTGACGATCACCGGCGTGCCGACGCGCACGCGCGCAAACAGATCGGCGATGTCGTCGTTATACATCCGGAAACAACCATAGGACGCAAACTGGCCGACCGATTTCGGCCGGTTGGTGCCGTGGATGGCGTATTCGCCACCACTCAGGGTCAGCGCGCGATTCCCCATCGGGTTATTCGGCGCGCCGCCTTCGATCACGTCGGGCATGTTCGGAAAGTCGCGCTTCACTTCCGGCGGCGGCGACCATGCCGGGTTCATGTACTTGCCGTCGATGTAGCGCGTGCCGAACCACTGCATGCGGCGTTGGCCGACCGCGACCTTGTAGCGGAGCGCGCGGCCATCGCCGAGCGTGAGGTAGAGCGCGCGCTCGTTGGTCTTGATGATGATGACGCCCGCGGGCGCGTTGTCGAACGCAACCAGCTCCCGCGCGTTTGCCGTGAGAATGACCGCGAACAGGAAAGCGAGGGCGAGCGCCGCCTTGACCAGATGCTGCATGGGCCATTCATAGGCTTGGCTCACGCCGCGCGGTGGAAATTAACGAAGTATCGTGAACGCAAACAAAAAGCGCGGGCGTTGCGGCCCGCGCTTCTTTCTTGTGCCGGAAATTAACTACGCGCTTTTGCGGTTCTGGCGGTTGTTCACCAGATCGTCGACCACCGCGGGATCCGCGAGGGTCGAGGTGTCGCCAAGGCTTTGGTATTCGTCCTCGGCGATCTTGCGCAGGATGCGGCGCATGATCTTGCCGGAGCGCGTTTTCGGCAGGCCCGGCGCGAACTGGATGAGATCGGGCGATGCGATCGGACCGATTTCCTTGCGCACCCAGCCGACCAGCTCCTTGCGCAAATCCTCGCTCGCCGCTTCGCCCGCCATCAGCGTCACATAGGCATAGATGCCCTGACCCTTGATGTTGTGCGGATAGCCGACGACGGCCGCTTCCGAAACTTTCGGATGCGCGACCAGCGCGCTTTCGACTTCCGCAGTGCCCATGCGGTGACCGGAGACGTTGATGACATCGTCGACGCGGCCGGTGATCCAGTAATAGCCGTCCTCGTCGCGGCGGCATCCGTCGCCGGTGAAGTATTTGCCCTTGTAGGTCGAGAAGTAGGTTTGCACGAAGCGCTCGTGATCGCCGTACACGGTGCGCATCTGGCCGGGCCAGCTATCGGTGATGCAGAGGTTGCCGGAGGTCGCGCCTTCGAGAACCTTGCCGTCGGCATCGACAAGTTGCGGCTGTACGCCGAAGAACGGCAGCGTCGCCGAACCCGGCTTCTGTCCGATCGCGCCGGGTAGCGGCGTGATCATGATGCCGCCGGTTTCGGTCTGCCACCAAGTATCGACGATGGGCGAGCGCGAGTCGCCGACCACGCGGTAGTACCACTCCCACGCTTCCGGATTGATCGGCTCGCCGACCGAACCGAGCAGGCGGAGCGAAGCGCGCGAAGTTTTCTTCACCGGGTCGTCGCCCGCCTGCATCAGCGCGCGGATCGCGGTCGGCGCGGTGTAGAAGATGTTGACCTTGTGCTTGTCGATCACTTCCCAGAAGCGCGACATCGACGGGTAGTTCGGCACGCCTTCGAACATCAGCGTGATCGCGCCGTTCTGCAGCGGGCCGTACACGATGTAGCTGTGGCCCGTGACCCAGCCGACGTCGGCCGTACACCAGTAGATGTCGCCTTCGTGATAGTCGAAGACGTATTCGTGCGTCATCGCGGTGTAGAGCGCGTAGCCGCCGGTGGTGTGCAGCACGCCCTTCGGTTTGCCGGTCGAGCCTGACGTATAAAGAATGAACAGCGGGTCCTCCGCGTTCATTTCCTCGCAGGGGCAGTCGGCGGAGACGGTCTTCGCCACGTCGTCGTAATAGACGTCGCGCCCCGCCTTCATGCTGACCGGCGCATTGGTGCGCTTCACGACGATCACGGACGCAACGCCGCCAGCCTTGTCGCAGGCGGCGTCGGTGTTCACCTTGAGCGGGATCTTGCGCCCGCCGCGGATGCCTTCGTCCGCGGTCACGACGATGTTCGATTTGCAGTCCTCGATGCGGCCCGCGAGGGAATCCGGCGAGAAACCGCCGAACACGACCGAGTGGATCGCGCCGATGCGCGCGCAGGCGAGCATGGCGTAAGCCGCTTCGGGAATCATCGGCATGTAGATCGTGATGCGGTCGCCCTTCTTGGCGCCCTGCTTTTTCAGCACATTCGCCCAGCGGCAGACTTCCGCGTGCAGTTCTTTGTAGGTGATCTTCTTGTCGTCGGTCGGCTCGTCGCCTTCCCAGATGATTGCGACCTGGTTGCCGCGCTTTTCAAGGTGACGATCGACGGCGTTGTAGCAAATGTTCGTGGTGCCATCCTCGAACCACTTGATCGAGACATCGCCATCAAACGAGGTGTTCTTCACCTTCGTGAAGGGCTTGAACCAGTGGAGGCGCTTTTTCGCCTCATCGCCCCAGAACTTCTGCGGATCCTTGATCGAGGCCGCATACATTTCCTTGTATTTGGCCTCGTCGAGCCACGCCCGTTTCTTCCATTCCGGCGAAACGGCATACATTTTATCGGACATTGAATTCCTCCTTAGACCCTCTTGGCGAGCGGGCTTCAAGCCCGTCTCTTTGTTCTGTGGACAGTATGCGCCGGGGGAAAGTGGCGCTTCAAGGCGCGCGGGTTCCGACTTTGGTCAGGAGCCGGGCGAAAAACCCGGAAATGCAGGCCAAAAAGCCACTGCCGGGACCGAAGCGGGCCGCGTCATTCAGTCTTTCAGCGCCCATACCTTCGTGCGCTTGATCTCGGCGTCTTCGAGATCGCGGATCACAGGCACTTCGTATTCGGCAAGCACCGTCATTTGCTCTTTCGGCAGATAGGAGCGGCCCGGATCGCCGACCAGCGTCAGCGCGCCCTGCGTTTTCATGCGCTGCAAAAAAACGAATGCGCGGGCGGCGGTGTCGCGTTCGTAAAAAATATCCCCCGCGAGCACGGTACCGAACGGTTCGCTCGCCGTCGCCGGATCGAGCCGGTCCATGGTTTCCGTAGCGACCGTGACGTTATTGGCCGTGGCATTCAGAGCGATGGCGGGTATCGCGAACGGGTCGATGTCGTTTGCGACGGCGCGCGTTGCCCCCGCTTTCATCGCGGCAATCGCGACGAGGCCAGAGCCGCTCGCCAGATCGAGCACGGATTTGCCGCGCACGGTTTGCGGATGATCGAGGATATAGCGCGCCAACGCCTGACCGCCCGCCCATGCGAAGGCCCAGAACGGCGGCGGCAATCCCATTTCACCCAGTTCTTCTTCCGTCTTCTGCCAAAGCGGGACCGCTTCGTCGGCGACGTAGAGCGAGATTTCAGGGACGTGTGGCACGGGCCGAAGCCGCGTGTTCTCGCGGATGAATGTTTCCGCGCTTGAAACCGTCAGGGCTTCACGCCGCCCAGCTTGCAGACCGTGGTCCATTCCTCGGCGGTAACAGGCTGCACGGAGAGACGCGAGAGTTTTATCAGCGCCATGTTTTTCAGCTTCGCTTCGGTTTTCACCTGCGCGAGCGTCACGGGGGTCTTGAGCGCCTCTTTCGCCTTCACATCGACGGCGACGAATTTTTTCGTTTCGTCGGTGGGGTCGATGTAGTGTTCGCGGATGACTTCCGTGATGCCGACGATCTGCTTGCCTTCATTGGAATGGTAGAAGAAGCAGCGGTCGCCCTTCTTCATCTTCATCAGGTTCAGCTTGGCGGAATGGTTGCGGACGCCGGTCCATTCCGTGCCCTTTGCTCCCGCTTTCACCTGCTGGTCCCAGGACCAAGTGTCCGGTTCGCTTTTGATCAGCCAGTACGCCATTTCGTTACAACGGCGTGCCGATCACCCAGCGCCAGGGGCGAATCTCGACCTTCGAGAAAAGGTGGACCTTCTTGTACGGGTCTTCGGCGAGAATGGCTTCGGCGGCTTCGCGGTTCGGCGCATCGAGGATCAGCATGGAGCCGATCATCGTCTCGCCGTCGTCGGCGAGCAGCGGGCCGCAGGTGCGGATCGTCTTGGCGTGTGCGCGCAGATAATCGAGATGTGCCGCGCGGTTGGCGAGGCGGAGTTCGAGGCTGTCCGTCTTATCGAGGCAGATCGCAACGAAATGCATAGGCAATATCCGGAAGGGCGAAGGCGTCTAACATTAAACCCAAGGCTTCACCAGCGATTGCACGATAGATTGCCACTCAACCTTCTTCGCGCAATGGCCGGGCGAGCAATCCGGTAATCGCGGAACCGATGTCCAGTTTGCCCGCGAGCACGGCGGCAACCGCTTCTGCGATGGGCATTTCCACGTTTCGCGCGCGCGCGGCCTCGACCAGAACCGGTGCGGTGTAGACGCCCTCGGTCAATCGCTTTCCGTGAACGTCAACGGCACCTTTTGTGCTGCCAAGCGAAATGCCGAATGCATAATTGCGCGATTGCGGAGACGAGCAGGTGAGGATCAGGTCGCCGAGGCCGGAGAGGCCAGTCAGCGTTTCCGCGCGTGCGCCATAGGCACGGGCGAAGCGCATGAGTTCCGCGAATCCCCGCGTGGTGAGCGCAGCTTGCGCGCTCGCGCCGAGCTTTCTTCCGGCAACGATACCGGCAGCGATTGCGAGTACATTCTTTGCCGCGCCGCCGATCTCGACGCCGCGCACGTCGGTCGAATGATAAAGACGGAAGGTCTGCGAGCTGAGCGCTTCCGCGAGATCGAGCGCCAGCCGCTCATCATGTGCGGCAAGCGTCACGGCGGTCGGCAGTCCGCGCGCGACATCTTCCGCAAAACCCGGTCCCGACAGGATGCCGGGCGCGGCCTGCGGCAATACTTCCGCGATGACTTCGGTGACGAATTTCTTCGTACCGATCTCGATGCCCTTCGAGCAGGCAATGACGGGCGTGTTGTCACGCACAAGCGGCGCAAGCAGCTTTGCGTTCTCGCGAACCGATTGTGTTGGCGTGACCAGCAGAATCGCTTGCGCGGTGGCGGCGCGTGCAAGATCGGTGGTCGCTTCGATATTTTTTTCGAGTTTGATGCCGGGAAGATATTTTTCATTCGCGCCTGTCGCGCGGATCGCCTCGATCAACGAAGGATCGCGGCCGTGCAGAATGACTTCGTTGCCTGCGCTTGCGGCTGCATTGGCGAGCGCGGTGCCCCATGCACCCGCGCCGATGACGCCGACGGTTCTCATCCGGCGGCAAGCGGCCAGCGCGCGCGCGGGGCGGCGTCCAGCGTATCCTGCATGCCGCGCGCGAGGCGCTCGGCTCCCGCCCATGCGATCATTGCGCCGTTGTCGGTGCAGAGTTCCTGTGGCGGTACGATCAGCGGCGTCTTGAGACGGTCGGTTTCCTTCTCCAGCGCGGCGCGGATCGACTTGTTCGCGGCGACGCCGCCCGCGACGACGAAAGCGGTCGGCCGATAAACGCTATCGCGCAGCATGCGTAGTGCTACGTTGGTGCGGTCCGCGATCACATCGATGACGGCGGCCTGAAAGCTCGCGCAAAGGTCGTTCACGTCCTGCTCGGAAAGCGGCGCGATGCTTTCCGCCTCGATGCGCAGCGCGGTCTTCAGTCCGGAAAGAGAAAAGTTCGGCTCCGGCCGCCCGAACATCGGGCGCGGCAATTCGAAACGCTGCGGGTCGCCATCGAGCGCGCGGCGCTCTACTTCGGGTCCGCCGGGATAGGGCAGGCCGAGCATCTTGCCCGCCTTGTCGAAGGCTTCGCCGATGGCGTCGTCCACGGTACCGCCGATCTTGCGATAGCGGCCGATGTCTTCGACGAGAACGAGTTGCGTGTGCCCGCCGGAAGCGAGCAGCAGGAGATAGGGAAAATCGACGCGGTCGGTGAGACGCGGGCTGAGCGCATGCGCTTCCAGATGGTTGATCGCGAGAAACGGTTTCTTCGCGACCAGCGCGAGGCCTTTCGCGTGGGTCAGGCCAACGATCACGCCGCCGATCAGACCGGGGCCGGCCGCGGCGGCGATGGCATCGAAGTCGCCGATCTTGTTGAGCGAGTCGGCCAGCGCCTTTTCGATGATCTTGTCGAGCACCTCGACATGGGCGCGCGCGGCGACTTCCGGCACCACGCCGCCGAAATCCTTGTGCTCCGCGATCTGCGAATAAACGATGTTGGAGCGGATATGGCCCTTGCCGTCCGCGCCGCGCAAAACGACAGCGGCGGCGGTTTCGTCACAGGTGGTCTCGATACCCAGTACCAGCATGGGCCGGAAATAGCAGGATTTCGCGGAAGCGCCCATAGTGCTAAGCGCTCGCCGTCAATCGCCGGTGAATGAAGGATGAAAGCAAGATTGCGGATCGGTACCCGGGGCAGCCCGCTCGCGCTGGTGCAGGCGGAGGCGGTACGCGCCGCGTTGATGGAAGCGCATGGCTACGGCGCGGATGCGGTCGAGATCGTGGCGCTCAGGACTACCGGGGATATGGAGCGCAACCGGCCGTTCGCGGAATCCGGCGGCAAGGGCATTTTCACGAAGGAGATCGACGAGGCGCTGCTCGGCGGCCATGTAGATCTCGCCGTGCATTCCGCGAAAGATGTGCAGACGATTCTGCCGCCGGGTCTTGTCATCGCTGCGTCGCCGCCGCGCGCCGATCCGCGCGATGCATTTCTCTCGGCGCTCTCTCTCAGGCTTGCCGACCTGCCGGAACGCGCGACGCTCGGAAGCGCCTCGGTGCGGCGGCAGGCGCTCGCATTGCGGCTGCGGCCCGACCTTCGTATTTCGCTTCTTCGCGGCAATGTGCAGACGCGGATGGACAAGATGCGCGCCGGGGAATGCGACGCGACCATTCTCGCCTATGCGGGTTTGCAGCGGCTCGGCTTGCAGGATCGTGCAGCGGAAGTTCTCGATCCGGTAGTTTTTCCGCCCGCGGTCGCCCAGGGCATCATCGCTATCGAAGCGCGCGAAGACGACGCAGAGACGCGCGGGCTACTCGCGGCGATCGATCACGCCGAGACGAGCGCCGCGCGGAACGCGGAGCGTGCGTTCCTGTTGGCGCTCGACGGCTCGTGCCGCACGCCGATTGCCGGTCACGCGAGAATCGCAGGTGGTCGGCTCGCGTTCTCCGGGCTGGTGATTACGCCGGACGGAAAAGAGTTCGCGGAAGTATCGCGCGAAGGCTTGGCGGCGGACGCAGCGAAGATCGGCGCGGAGGCGGGCGCGGATTTGCTCGCACGCGCGCCGGCCGGTGCTCTGGCCGGCTGATTCCCGATGCTTGTCCTCGTCACGCGCCCAAGGTTCGATGCCGAAAGGACTGGAGTGAAGCTCGCGGCGTTTGGACACGAAGCGCTGATCGGCCCTGTCATCGAGATCGAAATGCTGCCGTTCGTGTTTCCGCAAGAAAACTACGATGCGCTGGTTTTCACGAGCGCGAATGGCGTTCGCGCGCTTCCTTCGCAAGTTGAAGCGTCATGGCTCGCGTTGCCGGTATTTGCGGTTGGAAGAAGCACGGCGGAAGCCGCGCGTGAATATGGCTTCCGCAACGTCGAAAGCGCGGAGGGCGATGTGAATGCGCTTGCTGCGTTGCTGGCGAAGCGTCTCGCTAAACCTTCACGCATTCTGCATCTGGCGGGCGAGGATCGTGCCGGTGATCTGCCGGGAATGCTGGCGGCGCACGCCATTCGCCTCGATGTGCTGCCCGTCTATAAGGCGCGGGCACGAACCGCGCTGGAAGCGGAAACGATTGCAGCCTTCACGCAAGGCAAGATCGGCGCGGTGCTGCACTACTCGCCGCGCAGCGCCGAAGCATTCGTAAATCTCGCAGACGCGGCAGGAATTCGCGAAGCGATGCTTCAGGCACAGCATCTGTGCATTTCGGAAGCGGCGGCTGCGCCGCTCCGGGAACTTGACGCGAAGATCGCGGTCGCGAGCGCGCCGGACGAAGCGTCGCTTCTCGCCTTGCTCGCTTAAAGGAGACTTTTTCGCAGAAACAGGATGTCGCCGTGCTTGCGCGGACGTTGCATCGCCATGAAGCCCTGTTCGCGCAGGAATGCGTTCAGCTCGCCGAACAACACGCCGCCTTCATAAAACTTTTCCGTCGAGGCCTCCGTGATAACGGCCTTGACTTCGGCGAGCACTTTCTTTCCACCGCGCAGCACCAGCAATTCCGCGCCCTGCACGTCGACGGTGAGGAGATCCGGCATCGCGAAACCTTCGCGCGCGGCGATCTCGTCCAGCGTGGCGGAGATCACGGTTTCGCTTTCACCCGTGTGTTCGACGTGCGGCCATTTCTCGCGGTGCACGTCTCCCATGCGAAAGATGGAGCCGGATGCGCCCGCGTTCGACGTGCCGTGCAGCTCTACGCTTTCTCCGGCGCGGTCGGTGAGCAGCGCGTTGACCGCGACATGGCGGCCGTAGAGCTTGCCCGTCGCGCGCTCGGCATCGAGCGACGCCTGCAATTGCGCAAAGATGGATGGCGAACCTTCGATCCAGAGCACCTCGCGCGCACCAAGTTCGCGATAGCGCACGCGCTCCTGTCCAAGGTGCGCGCCGACATGGATGACGCTACCGATCTCGAATCGCCCGCGCGCGAGGCAATGCAGGAACTCGAACGGCTTGCGCCGGAAAAACGGTTGCAGGATCGGGAGCAGCAGCTTCAACATCAGGTCAGTCCGAGCGGCCGGCGGGCGCGCACGGCGAGGCGCTAATTAAGTAGTTTCGGCGCAGGATGAAAGCCTGAAAGCGGGCGAGCGGCTGGAAGACGACGCATATCCGCAGGTTCGCCTTGATTTTCGCCGCTTCGCACCGGATATGCTGAAGCAGGATTTTGCACGGGAAACATGCCGGGCCGGGAATGACAGACAATCCCAATTCGCCGGACGAACCGAATGCCGCGCGTCCGCGCAAGCGGCCGACCGTGATCGAAGGCGAGGCCAAGGACGTCACGCCCCAGCAGCAGGCGCACGAGAAGATTCAAGAGAAGGCGGAAGAAAAGCCGCAACCGAAGGCCGAAGCCAAAAGCGAAGCCAAAGCAGAGCCGCAGCCGGAACGCGAGCGCGCGCCCGCCGCTGCCGTGCCGCCGAAAACTTCCGCGGGGTCGCTGCCGCAGATTGCGGGCGCGGCAATTCTGTTTCTCATGGCCGGCGCGGGCGGCTGGTTCGCGAATTCCTATTTCTCGGCGCCCGCCGCTCCTGCCGCGCCGGTGACGGTTACTTCGCCGCCCGCCGATACGCAGGCGCTCGCCGCATTGAAAGAAGAGATCGCGCGGCTTTCGGCGCGACTCGAAAAACAGGAGACGCCGAAACCTCCCGCAGACAATACCGCTGCGAATGAGCGCACCAGCAAGTTGGAGCTTTCGCTCGCGGAACTGCGCAAGGAATTGTCCGAGTGGCGGCGCTCGCTCGACACCAAGCCGCAATCCGAAGCCGAGTTCGAGGCGCTGCAAAATCGCCTGCTCGGCATCGAACAGAAAATTACTTCTCTCACCGAAAAGCCCAAGGAAGAAGTGCAGGCCTCCGCGGGAATCGCCGCGCTCGGCGCGTTGCGCGATGCGCTGGCCTCCGGTGCGCCGTTCGCGCGCGAGCTTGAGCTGGTCCGCACTTTGCTGAAAGAGCGCGCGGCTCCGCTAGCCGCTCTCGACACTTATGCCGCGAAGGGACTGCCGACCGTTGCCCAGCTTGCCCGGCAGTTTGAGGCGCTGGCGGGCCAACTGGCGCAATCGCCGCAGCCGGAAGGCGGCATCGTGCAGCGGCTCTGGAACAATGCGGGCCGCCTGATCGAGGTGCGCCCCGTGGGCGAACCGAAAGGTAACCAGCCCGGTGCTATCGTGGCGCGCATGGAAACAAAACTTGCGCGTGGCGATCTCGTGGGCGCACTGGAAGAGTCGAAGGCATTGCCCGCTGCTTCGCGTGACCTTGCGAAGGACTGGTTCGCACAGGCCGAGCGCAGGCGCGATGCCGAGGTTGCGGTGAAGACGCTGCTCGACGTGGTACTCGCCGCCGCAAGCGCGGAGCGCAAGAAGTGATCCGCATTGTCGTCTTCCTGCTGGCGGTCATCGCGCTCGCGCTGGGCGCGACCTGGATTCTGGAGCGGCCCGGCGAGATCGTGCTGACCTGGCAGGGCTGGCGCGTGACGACCAGCATCACGGTCGCGCTGATCGCGCTGGCCTCGGTCGTCGTCGTTTCCATTCTCCTGTGGTCGCTGTTTCGTTTCCTCGTCACAGCGCCCGGCAATGTCTCCGAGTTTTTCCGCGAGCGCCGCGAGGCACGCGGCTGGCGGGCGCTCTCGCGCGGCATGATCGCGGTCGGCGCGGGCAACCTGTTGCTGGCGAAGCAATCCGCGAGCGAGGCGCAACGCATCCTCGGTCAAGAGCCGCTCGCCTTGTTGCTGGCTGCGCAGGCTGCGCAACTCGACGGCAATTCGGAAAAAGCGGAAAGCGAATTCCGCGCGATGCTGGGCCAACCGGAAACGCGGATGCTCGGCCTGCGCGGTCTTTATCTCGAAGCGCGCCGCCGCGAAGATCCGGCAGCCGCGCGCGCAGTCGCGGAGGAAGCCGCGAACTCCGATACGCAGGTGTTGTGGGCGTCCGAAGCGTTGCTCGAATACCAGAATCTTTCCGGCGAATGGGAAGCGGCGCTCGCGACGGTCGAACGCGAGTGGAAAGCCGGTACCATCGAGAAGCCGCTCTATCGCCGCCGCCGCGCGGTGCTGCTCGCTGCACAGGCGCTTGGTCTTGAACACAGCGATGCCGACAAGGCACGCGAGATGGCGCGCGAAGCGGTGAAGCTCGCGCCATCGCTGGTGCCCGCGGCTGCGCTCTCCGCGCGGCTTGAAGCGAAGGCGGGCTCGCTGCGCCGTGCACTGCGTCTCGTCGAGCGTACGTGGGCTGCCAACCCGCATCCGGAACTTGCCGAAACCTATGCGCGGCTGCGGGGCGACGACACGCCTGCCGTGCGCCTGAAACGGATTCAGGGCCTTGCGCGCCGCACGCCCGATCAGCCGGAAGCCGCGCTTGCGGTCGCGCGCGCCGCAATCGAAGCGCACGACTATGCGGCTGCGCGCGAAGCGCTGGAGCCATTCGCGGGCGCGCCGACGCAGGCCATGTGTCTGCTCATGGCGGAGCTGGAAGCTACCGAGCATGGCGATCACGGCAAGGCGCGCGAGTGGGCTGCACGCGCGCTTCGCGCGAAGCGCGATCCGGTGTGGATCGCCGGTACGTTCGTTTCGGAAGTCTGGTTGCCCGCGTCGCCGCTGACCGGCCAGATCGACGCGTTTGCGTGGCGCGAACCGCCAGCCGCGGCGGGCGGACCGATTCTCGAGCATGTCATCGAGCGCGGTTTCCCGCGTGCGGAAGCGGCGTCTCCCGCGCCACCGGTGCCCGCGCCCGTGAAGCCCACGGAAGACCTGCTGTTGGTACCGGAAGATGCTCGTCCGCGCGCCATCCCCAGGAAAGTACCGGCAATTGCCCCCGTGATTGCAGAGCCGCCGCGGCCGGACGATCCGGGTCTGGAGCCGGATGTAGACGAGGATCTGGAGGCTTCCCGCAGCCAGCCGCGCCGTCCGGGCTGGCTCGGCGGTTCGGCTTGAAAAGGCCGCCTCGGGTCTATATCAGGTCGCGCGAAGCGAGATCGCCGCAATAGCTCAGCTGGTAGAGCACGTCATTCGTAATGACGGGGTCACAGGTTCGAATCCTGTTTGCGGCACCACTTCCTTCCCGTCATTTCTTCTTTCGTGCGCGGGGTTTCGCGCGCGAAGCGTATTTCTCCCAGTCGTGTTCCAGCATGCGCAGGCGGCTGGTGACGGAGAGCAGGAACGCGCTCGACCAGCCGAGCAGCAAAAGACCGTTTACGCCTTCGATGGAACTGAAGATGCGCCACGGCTCGCTCGCGACCACGTCGCCGAAGCCGAGGGTGGAATAGGAACTGGCGGAGAAGTAGATCGCGGTCTGCAGGTTCGGCACCGCGCCGAGCCAGTAATAGACCAGCGCATAGAGCCAGATTTCCACGCCGTGCACGGCGAAGACGCCGAGCGTGACGCACACGATCAGGAGGCCCTGCCGCAGGAATCCGGCAGTGCTGTTGCGGGCTGCGTGGTGGGCGTTGCCGCGCAGAAAACGTATCAGCAGCAAGAGGCCAAGCAGGTGGATGATGACGGTCGCCGATACCATAATCGCCGACATGCCGAGATTGAGAAACATGCATTCCGTCCATGTGCCGGTCACGCATTTGCCGCGTCCGGCTTGAATCATGCTAATTCGTTCTTCGCGGATCTTACAATCGGGTTGCGATGCTACAGGCTCTTTCGGATCTGATCGGCGGCTTCTCCCGCGGCGGCGAGACCAAGCGCTTCGACGAAAGCGATTACCGGCTTTCCGCCGCGGCGCTGATGGTGCATGTAGCGATCTCGGACGACAATTTCGACGACGATGAATGGACTGCGCTGCACGACGCGCTGACGCAGCGCTTCGGGATCGACTCCGACGATGCGGCGGCATTCATCGAGTCCGCTACCGTCGCCGACCGCGAAGCAATCGACCTCTACCAGTTCACCAGCCAGCTTAACCGCAGCCTCGACGAGGACGCCAAGCGCAAGCTGATCGAGGTGCTGTTCGCCATCGGTTATGCCGACGGCAAGCTCAGCGAGTTCGAGGACAACATCGTTTGGCGCGCATCCGAACTGCTGCACGTCTCGCCGGAAGACCGGGTGGAAATCCGCCGCCGGATTCGCGCAGCGAGCGGAGATCGCGGATGAGCGAAGCGGTTACGGTTGTCACCGGCGCATCCGGTGGCATCGGCGAAGAGCTTGCTTATTGCGCGGCGAAAGCGGGGCGCAAGGTCGTGCTGGTCGCGCGCTCCGCGGACAAGCTCGCGGCGGTCGCGGCTAAGATCGAAGCGGCGGGCGGCAAGCAGGCGGTGGCGATAGCGGCCGATCTCTCGGACAGGCAGGCGGGCAACGCGCTTGCTGCCGCGCTGAAAGAGCGCGATTTCAAGGTCGCCGAACTCGTCAACAACGCGGGATACGGTCTTACCGGGCGCATCGAGAAACTCGATGCCGCGGACCAGCTTGGCATCGTCGACCTGAACTGCCGCACGCTGACCGATCTCACCCTGCGTTTCCTGCCGGAGATCATCGCGGCGAAGGGCGGCGTGCTGAACGTCGCTTCCACCGCCGCATTCCAGCCCGGCCCGAACATGGCGGTCTATTACGCGAGCAAGGCCTATGTGCTCTCGTTTTCGGAAGCGATCTGGTTCGAACTGCGCGGCCGTGCGCGCGTCACCGCGCTTTGTCCCGGTCCGGTGCCGACCGGCTTCGCCGCACGGGCGACCAAGGGCGAAACCATCGGGCTGATGAAACTCTCGATGACCGATGCGGGCTATGTCGCGGAGACGGGGTGGCGCGCATTCGAGCGCGGAAAGCGGGTCGTCATCCCCGGCCTGCTCAACAAGTTCGCGGCGTTCGGCACGCGCTTCGCGCCGAAGTCCCTGCTGCTCGGCATCGCGGCGAGGTTTTCGCGGGCGGAAAGGCAGCCATGACGTGCGGCGTTCTTGAACGCGCCACGGTTCCGTGCGACCGCTCGTTCCCAGCATGAGCGAGCCGAAAAAGATCCTCACGATCCTTCATCAGGAGCACTCCAATCCCGGCCGGGTCGGGCGGCGATTGATGGAACGCGGTTTCGTGCTGGACATCCGCAAGCCCTGTCTCGGCGACCCGCTTCCTGAAACGATGGAAGATCACGTTGGCGCAGTGATCTTCGGCGGGCCGATGAGTGCGAACGACGACAACGAAGGCATCAAGCGCGAGATCGACTGGTGCGAAGTGCCATTGAAAGAAGACAAGCCGTTCTTCGGCATCTGTCTTGGCGCGCAGATGCTGGCGAAGAAGCTCGGCGCGAAAGTGGATTACCATCGCGAAGGACTGACCGAGATCGGCTACTACCCGATCGTGCCGACGGACGAAGGCCGCAGGTTCGTCGAGTGGCCGAGCCATATGTACCAGTGGCATCGCGAGGGCTTCGACCTGCCGTCCGGCGCGACGCGGCTGGCATCGAGCGACACCTACGAAAACCAGGCGTTCCGGTTCGGCCGCGCGGCGTTCGGCGTGCAATTCCACCCCGAAGTCACGCACCGCATGATGTGCCGCTGGACCACCATGGCGGCGCACCGGCTGGAATTACCCGGCGCGCAGGGCCGCGAAGATCATTTCTCCGGGCGCTACCAGTTCGACCGCGGCGTGCTGGCATGGCTGGAGCATTTTCTGGATCGCTGGACTGCGCTGATGAATTCGCCCGGCGAAGATTCGCAAAATGCGAATTCGCTCGCGAAATGCGAAGCCCCGCGCTGAACGCGGCGGCGAGATTTCTCAATCTCTAGAGTCCATGGCGGTTTGCGTGCTGCATCTTGTGGCGATGGCGCGCGAAAACAACTGGCAACGCAGTTGCTGAGAGAATGCCAGCCGGATGTCAGGTTTTTGCGTAACCGGCTTCATCGTGTACCGGGGGACGGCAACTTATGACCCCTAGCTGCCGTCCCTCACTCCACGCTCTTCCTTATTATTCCGCGCCTGTTGCAACTGCACGATCATCGCTGCTGCGAGAATCGCTGCGCACCCTGCGGCGCTGAGCGGCGTTAACCTCTCGTTAAGGAACAGCCACGCCCCGAACGCTGCGAACAGCGTTTCCGTCATCACCAGAATCGCGGCTTCGGCTGGCGACGTTGCGCGCAGCGCCATCGTAAGGATCGTGAAGGTGAGCGCGGTCGAGAGCACGCCGACATAAAGAATGTCGGGCGCGGCGGCGCGCAGTCCTTCCAGCGTAATGGATTCGGCTACGAGCGCCGCGATCAGTGCGGTAACGCCCACCACAGCGAACTGAATCACGGAAAACAGAACCGGACGGTTCAACGGCGCGGCGGCGCTTGCGATCACGAGATGCAGTGCCCAGAAGAACGCGGAAGCCGCGACCAGCCAGTCGCCGAGGCCAAGTCCGCCGAGCGTGCCGCCGCCAAGCAGCCAGGTGCCGGCGAAAGACAATCCGACCGCGGTCCAGATGGGAAGCGACACCGCTTGCCGCGTGAATGCAAAACTGATGAACGGCGTTGCCACCACATAGAGCGCGGTGAGGAATGCGGTGTTCGTTACCCAAGCTGTCTTCAGGCCCGACTGTTGCAGGAACGAAGCAACGACGAAGGCCATGCCGGCCACGATGCCGATGAAGACGACCGGTTTGCCCGGCGCGGCCTTCGCGTTGCGTTGTTCGAGCAGCGCAAGTGGCAGCAGGACGAGCGCTGCAAGCAAGCCGCGCGCAGCGACGAAAGTAAGCGGGCCGATATGGGCCATCGCGGATTTCTGGAACAGGAACGCGAATCCCCAGATCGCGGCGCAAGCGAGCAGCAGCAGGTCGGCGCGGATGCGGGTCATGGGGAAATCTTGCGGACCGCTGGTGGAGCCGAGGGGAGTCGAACCCCTGACCTCTGCAGTGCGATTGCAGCGCTCTCCCAACTGAGCTACGGCCCCGGTCCGGCGAGGCGGCATCTAGGGCGTGGGCCTTGGGGGTGTCAAGAACGGCGCCGGGAACGCGCTTTCGCGGCACCTTTCCCTTCTTCGCCGTGGCGGCTATGCAGGAAACCGACGGATTCGGAGACGCGCCTTGGTCCTCACCATCGTTCAGATTCTTCAGTTCCTGATCACGGTTTACATCTACGTGCTGATCGCGGCCGCGATCCTGTCGTGGCTGATCGCGTTCGATATCGTCAACCGCTACAACCAGTATGCGCGCATGTTCTCGGTCGCGCTGTACCGGCTCACCGAGCCGCCGCTTAGGCCGATCCGGAACCTGCTGCCCAATCTCGGTGGCCTCGATATTTCGCCGGTCATCCTCATCATCGTTCTCATCATCATCCGCGACATCCTGCTGCCGAAGCTGGTCTGATGCCCGGCAAGCCGTGGCGGCCCGCGGCTGACGGCGTGAGCCTCGATGTGCGCGTGACGCCGAAAGCGTCGCGCGACGGCATCGACGGCGTGGAGACGCTCGCGGACGGCCGCGCGATTTTGAAACTGCGCGTGCGCGCGCTGCCGAGCGAAGGCGAGGCCAACGAAGCGGTGATTGCGCTGCTCGCGAAATCGTTGCGGCTGCCGAAATCTTCGCTCGTGCTTGAGCGTGGAGCGGGGTCCCGTATAAAGACGCTCAGGATTTCCGGCGATGCGGCGGCGCTGGTCGCCGCGCTGGAAGCGGCGGTGACGAAGACGCAGGAGAAGCGGTGAGCGCGAAAATTCTCGACGGCAAGGCGCTCGCGGACGAAGTCCGCGCGAAAGTCGCGGCGGCGGTGCCGGGCATTGCCGCGAAGCTGGGGCGCAAGCCGGGCTTTGCCGCCGTGCTGGTCGGCGAAGATCCCGCGAGCCAGACCTACGTGCGCAGCAAGGAGAAGGCGACGCTGGAAGCCGGGATGGCTTCGTTCGAGCATCGCCTGCCGGAAGGCACTTCGGAAAAAGATTTACTCGCGCTGATCGCGAAGCTGAACGCCGACGAAAGCGTGGACGGCATCCTCGTGCAGTTGCCGGTGCCGAAGCACATCGACACCGCGCGCGTGATCGAGGCGATCGACCCGGCGAAGGACGTCGATGGATTCCATCCGGTGAATGTTGGACGGCTGGCGGCGGGCCTGCCCGCGCTGGTTCCGGGCACGCCGCTGGGCTGCATCCTGCTTGCGAAGAAAGCGCATGCTTCGCTCGCGGGCATGGAGGCGGTGGTGCTGGGCCGCTCCAACATCGTCGGCAAGCCGCTCGCGCAACTGTTGCTCGCGGAGAATGCGACGGTGACCATCGCGCATTCGAGGACGAAGAATATTGAAGAAGTTTGCCGCCGCGCGGACGTGCTTTGCGTCGCAATCGGCAAGCCGCAATTCGTGAAGGCGGACTGGATCAAGCCGGGCGCGACCGTGATCGACGTCGGCATCAATCGCGTGGCGGGCGCGGACGGCAAGAGCAAACTGGTCGGCGATGTCGCCTTCGACGAAGCGAGCAAGGTTGCCGGATGGGTCACGCCGGTGCCGGGCGGCGTCGGGCGGATGACGGTCGCGTGCTTGCTGGTGAATACGTTGCGCGCGGCTTGCGCGCGTGCGGGGATCGAAGCGCCGAAACTCTAATTCAGCGCGCCCAGCCGAAGGCGACCTTGTCGAGCACCTTGTTGCCGAAGCGCTCGGTGGAGCGCGCGACCGGCTTGCCGCCGAGTGCCTTGTAGAAGTTCACGGCTGCTTCGTTGCCGGAGAGCGCCCACACCACGAGGCTGGTCTGGCCCGACTGGATGAGGTCGCGGCGGGCGGTGGCGAACAGGCGGCTGCCGAAGCCGAGGCCCTGATATTCGGGCTTCAGGTACAGCTCATAGATTTCGCCGGTATAGGGCAGGCTTTTCGCGCGGTTGCGGCCGTAGTTGGCGTAGCCCGCGATCTCGTCGCCGAAGTTGAACAGCACGATCCGCGAGCCGCGCCGAATCGCCGCATCCCACCACGAAGCGCCGCGCCGCTGCACGAGCTTCTCGAGTTCGGGGCCGGGGATGAGGCCGCGATAGGCGCTCATCCAGGCTTCGTCGTGGGTTTCCGCAAGCGCCGCAGAGTCTTCGGTGCGGGCACGGCGGAGTTCGATCAGGACCGTACTCATGACCCTAATCGAAACAGGGCTTTGCCCCGCTTTCAAGCGTTTCGTTAATGAGGGGTTAACTTATCCGAAGAGGCGCGGCGGAACGGCCACACCCCTCTCTGTAACTGTGCCAAAATGAATCAAGGCGGCGCAGTTTCAGGCGCTCACGCCGAAGGTGTCGCGATAACCGAGCGCGGCGGGATCGAAGATGATGTCGGCGGGCCGCAGCGGCCGCGCCAGCGCGAGACCGTTCAGCGATCTGCACCGGCTCAACGCGACATAGGTTTGTCCGTGCGCGAACGCACCGCGCGCGAGATCGAGATAGACGTTGTCGAGCGTCATGCCCTGACTTTTATGAATCGTCAGCGCCCATGCGAGGCGGAGCGGGAACTGGTGAAACGATCCCGTGACCTTCTGCACGATGGCGTTTTTCTTCTCGTCGTATTCGTGACTGATCTTCTCCCATGCCGCGCGTTCGATCTCGTATTCGACGCCGCGGATTTTCATCCACACTTTGCCGTTCGCGATCTCCGAGATGACGGCGACGGTGCCGTTGACCCAGCGTTTCGCCGGATCGTTGCGGAGAATGACCACCTTTGCGCCCGGCTTCAAGCGTAGCGAAGCATCGGTCGGGTAAGACCCTTCGTCGAACGTGCCTTTCACCTCGGCCTCGAATACGTGCGGCTCTCCCGTGAGCGCGCGGAGGAAGCGGTTGTTCAGATCGAAAACGGTTTCGTTGTCGGGCGCGAGGATCACGAAATCCTCGCGGTTGGCGAGTTGCTCGAACGGCTTCACGAGGCCGTTCAGCGCGTCGAGCTGGAATTCGTCGATGGTTCGCGTCGCCACGCAATCGAGCAGGCTGGAGAATGCGGGGTCGGTCTGGCGGAATTTCTTGGTGAGTTCGACGTAACCGAAGCCGCTTTCCCGGAACGCGGGCGCGTTGAAGAAATACGCGCCGCCATAGGTCGTGTTCAGGTAGCGGAGAATTTCCTTGTCGGAAACGACGGGAGGAAGCTGATGCAGGTCGCCGAACATGATGGTGCAGACGCCGCCGAACGGCTCGCTCGGCCGGTTGCGGTTCATGCGGAGCGTGAGGTCGATCGCATCCATCAAATCGGCGCGCACCATCGAGACTTCGTCGATGATGAGGAATTCGAGTTTCTTCAGGATCGCCGCGTTGCGACGCGGCTTGATGTCCTGCGGCTGGATCAGCCGTGGCGGCAGCCTGAAGAAAGAGTGGATGGTCTGGCCGCCGACATTCAGCGCGGCAATGCCGGTGGGCGCGACCACGGCTGCATTCGCGCAACCGCTACGAAGATGGCGCAGCAGCGTGGACTTCCCGGTGCCCGCGCGGCCGGTGACGAACAGGCTGCGGCGGTTCTGCTTCACCTGCCGCAGCGCGTTCTCGAACTCGCCGGTAATTTCGATTTCGCCGGAACGGCTCGACACCGAAGATTTCAGGCGCGCACCGTGCCTGCTCCCGCTTCATCCGCGGAGAGCATAGCAGCGCGCGGACGCGCAGCAATCGTCAGGCGGCGTTCTCGGCTTCGCGCTTGCGCTCCTCGCGCTTGCGGTCGTTCGGATCGAGCAGGATCTTGCGCAGCCGGATCGACTTCGGCGTGATCTCGACCAGTTCGTCCTCGCCGATATAGGCGAGCGCCTTTTCCAGCGTCATGCGGATCGGCGGCGTGAGGCGCACCGCTTCGTCCTTCGACTGCGTGCGGATGTTGGTGAGCTTCTTGCCCTTGAGCACGTTCACTTCGAGGTCGTTGTCGCGGTTGTGCTCGCCGATGATCATGCCGCGATACACCTTCCAGCCCGGCTCGATCATCATCGGGCCGCGCTCTTCGAGGTTCCACAGCGCATAAGCGACCGCTTCGCCCTG
Organism: Xanthobacteraceae bacterium; assembly: GCA_019454205.1. Lineage (NCBI taxonomy): Bacteria > Pseudomonadati > Pseudomonadota > Alphaproteobacteria > Hyphomicrobiales > Xanthobacteraceae > Xanthobacteraceae bacterium. The sequence continues at coordinate 2,847,273 of CP075369.1, read as the reverse complement.
ATCGTTCGAGATCAGCACGCCGTTACGGCGGCCCGGAATGTCGCCCTTGTAGGGTGCGTATTCGTGGAAGATGCGGTTCAGTACGGCGGTGCCGCGCGTGTCGGTGAGCAGTTCGTTCTGGTAGCCGAGCAGGCCGCGCGTCGGCACGTGAAATACGAGGCGCAGGCGATTGCCGCCGGACGGGCGCATGTCCATCATCTCGCCGCGGCGCTCGGAGAGTTTCTGCACGACGACGCCGGAATGTTCCTCGTCGACGTCAATCACGACTTCCTCGATCGGCTCCATCATTTCGCCGGTCGCTTCGTCCTTCGAGAGCACGACGCGCGGACGCGCCACCGAAAGCTCGAAGCCTTCGCGGCGCATGGTTTCGATCAGGATGCCGAGCTGTAATTCGCCACGGCCCGCGACCTCGTAAGAATCCTTGCCGGAGCTTTCGGAAATCTTGAGCGCGATGTTGCCTTCGGCTTCGCGGAACAGGCGGTCGCGGATCATGCGGCTTGTGACCTTGTCGCCTTCGGTGCCCGCGAGCGGGGAATCGTTGACGCGGAAAGTCATCGCCAGCGTCGGCGGGTCGATCGGCTGCGCGGGGATCGCTTCCATCACGTTCGGCGAGCAGATGGTGTCGGCGACGTTGGCCTGCGTCAGGCCGGCGATGGCGACGATGTCGCCCGCTTCGGCTTCCTCGACCGGCTGGCGCTCAAGGCCACGGAACGCGAGCACTTTGGTCACGCGGCCGTTTTCGAGCAGCTTGCCGTCGCGCGAGAGCACTTTCACGGTCTGGTTCGGCTTCACGGTGCCGGCGGTGATGCGGCCGGTGAGGATGCGGCCGAGATACGGGTTCGCTTCGAGGATGGTGGCAAGCATCTTGAACTCGCCTTCCTCCACCTTCGGCGCGGGCACGTGCTTCACCACCAGATCGAACAGCGGCTTCATCGAGTCCTTCGGGCCTTCGAGCGAAGGGGCCATCCAGCCTTGCTTCGCCGAACCGTAGAGGATCGGGAAGTCGAGCTGTTCCTCGGTCGCGTCGAGCGCGGCGAACAGATCAAAAACTTCGCCCGCGACTACGTTGGCGCGGGCGTCCGGACGATCGACCTTGTTGATGGCGACGATGGGCTTCAGCCCCATCTTGAGTGCTTTGGACACCACGAACTTGGTCTGCGGCAGCGGACCTTCGGCGGCATCGACCAGCACGATCACGCCATCGACCATGTTGAGGATGCGCTCGACCTCGCCGCCGAAATCGGCGTGGCCCGGCGTATCGACCACGTTGATGCGGATGTCGTTCCACAGGATCGAGGTCGCCTTCGCGAGAATGGTGATGCCGCGCTCGCGCTCCAAGTCGTTGGAGTCCATGGCGCGCTCGGTGACCTTCTCGTTTGCGCGGAAGGTACCGGCCTGTTGCAGGAGACGGTCGACCAGCGTGGTTTTGCCATGGTCGACGTGCGCGATGATCGCGATGTTCCGGAGATTCATTGTATGGGTCCAAAAAACATGACGCGGGCGCTTCGAGCAGCCCGCGGGATTCGCGCCCGTATATGGCGCGGCTTGGTGCTTTGCAACCGCGCGGTTACGGCTTCACGAAACGGTCTTAATTGGCCTTCCGCGACCAGGGTCCGGCGAAGGTTTGGGGCCGGGCGGCGTGAACCAGCATCATCTCGCCGAGGTTCTCGGCGGTCAGCAGCCCGGCAAGGCGGCCCGCGCCATCGACCACGCCGACCGCGGGCGCGCCGGATTCGGTCAGCGCCTTGATCGCGGCTTCCAGCATGGCGCGCGCGGGAACGACCGGAATATCGGCCTGCATCGCCTCCAGCACCGGGGCATCCGGCCCCTTTTCCTTGAGCGCTTTAATCATGGCGTCGCGGGTCAGCACGCCGCGCAACGTCCCCGCACCGTCGACCACGGGAAATTCCTTCTGCGTGGTGTGGATCAGCGCTTCGACGGCGTCGTTGATGGTGGACTGCGTGTTGAGCGACTGGAACTGCGTGATCATGGCGTCGGCCACGACCGCGCCGCGCGAGACGTCGCGAAGCTGCGCCTGCCCGGTTTCGGCGGACGCGGCGAGGAACACGAACACCGCGATCACGAGCAGCATGGGATTCGTGAAGATGCCGAGGATGCCGAACAGCACGGCAAAGGCCTGACCGACCATCGCGGCGATTTCGGTGGCGCGCGCGAAGGAAAAGCGCGTGGCGAGCAGCGCGCGCAGCACGCGGCCGCCGTCCATCGGGAAGGCGGGAATGAGATTGAACAGCACCAGAAAGATGTTCGCGCCCGCCAGCTTCACGATCATCGAGGTCTTGGGATCCTCGATGCGCGCCAGCGATTGCACGTCCACGCTGGTGAAGCCGAGATATGCGATCAACGCGGCGGCGATGGCGACGTTCACCAATGGCCCGGCGATGGCGACCACGAATTCCTGCCATGGCTTGTCGGGAATGCGTTCCAGCGAAGCAATGCCGCCGAACGGCCAGAGCGTGATGTCCGGCGTCTTCACGCCGTAACGGCGCGCGGCGAAGACATGGCCGAACTCATGCAACAGCACGCAGAAGAAAAGCAGCGAGACGAAGATCACGCCTTCCCACGCGGCGCTCGTGCCGCCCTGCCGGTAATAGGCGTACCAGATCCAGACGAGGAACAAGAGAAACGTGACGTGGATACGGACGGCGGTGCCGTAAACGCGCGCGACGGTCAGCGACCACATGCCGGTTTCTCCCGTTGTGAACGCCTAAGATAGGGCAGAACGCGCGCGGCGCAATCGGGCCGTCAGCCTGCGATGCGGCGGCCCAGCTTGAAGATGCCGAAACCGATCGCAAAGCCCACTACGATCATCAGGATCAGAATGATGCGGCCTTCCCAGCCGCCCGTCTCCTGCGCATTCCAGTACGCGCCGGCGAGCACGATGCCGGGAATGGAAAGCGCGAAGCCAAGCAGGATGCCGAAGACGGCGACTAGAAATCCCACGATCTTGCGTGGCGTGACCGCGGGACGTGCGCCGTTATCGCTCACGCGGAAGGCTCACTTCTTCTTGTTGCGCTGGCCGAGCGTGCGCAGGCGGAGCGCGTTCAGCTTGATGAAGCCTTCGGCGTCCTTCTGGTCGTAGGCGCCCTTGTCGTCCTCGAAAGTAACGAGCGTGGACGAGTAGAGCGACTTCGGCGAGACGCGGCCGGCCATCAGCACGTTGCCCTTGTAGAGTTTCAACGTGACTTCGCCCTCGACATGCTCCTGGCTCTTGTCGATCAACGCCTGCAACATCTCGCGCTCCGGCGAGAACCAGAAGCCGTTGTAGATCAGCTCCGCATAGCGCGGCATGATCTCGTCTTTGAGGTGCGCCGCGCCGCGGTCGAGCGTGATGCTTTCGATTGCTCTGTGTGCCGCGAGCAGGATCGTGCCGCCGGGCGTTTCATAGACACCGCGCGACTTCATGCCGACGAAACGGTTCTCGACGAGATCGAGGCGGCCGATGCCGTTGTCGTGGCCAAGCTGGTTGAGCTTGGTCAGCAGCGCAGCGGGAGAAAGTTTCTGGCCGTCGATGGAAACGGCGTCGCCCTTCTCGAAACCGATCTTTACCGTCGTCGCCTTGTCGGGCGCTTCCATCGGCGAGATGGTGCGCTGGTAGACGATATTCGGCGCTTCGACGTTCGGGTCTTCCAGCACCTTGCCTTCGGACGAGGAGTGCAGAAGGTTCGCGTCTACCGAGAACGGCGCTTCGCCTTCCTTGTCCTTCGTGATCTGAATCTGGTGGTTGCGCGCGAAGGTGAGCAGTTCCTCGCGGCCCTTGAACTCCCATTCGCGCCACGGCGCGATGATCTTGATGCCGGGTTCGAGCGCGTAATAGCCAAGCTCGAAGCGCACCTGATCGTTGCCTTTGCCGGTGGCGCCGTGGGAAACCGCGTCGGCGCCGGTCTTGCGCGCAATCTCGATCTGCTTCTTCGCGATCAGCGGGCGCGCAATCGAAGTGCCGAGAAGATAGAGACCCTCATACTGCGCATTGGCGCGGAACATCGGGAAGACGTAATCGCGCACGAATTCCTCGCGCACGTCCTCGATGAAGATGTTTTCTTCCTTGATGCCTGCGCGCAGCGCCTTCTCCCGCGCGGGGGCAAGCTCGCCGCCTTGGCCGAGATCGGCGGTGAAAGTCACGACCTCGCAGCCGTAGGTCGTCTGTAGCCACTTCAGGATGATCGAGGTGTCGAGACCGCCGGAATAGGCGAGCACGACCTTCTTTACGCTCTTGCTCATTTGTCGCCCGTGGTAGGGGGAATTTTCGCTGTTATAGGCGGCTTATTGCCGTTCGCAAGGTTGTCGCGTTCGTGCTCGCAGATGGGCCTGATAGCGCTATTCTGTCGGCAGAATCAGACCGCTCGCGATGGCCACGCTCGACTTCTTCTACGAATTCGCCTCGACCTATTCGTATCCCGCCGCAATGCGGATCGACGACCTCGCGCTCGATTACGACTTGGAGGTGAACTGGCGGCCGTTCCTGCTCGGCCCGATCTTCAAGGCGCAGGGCTGGGACACTTCGCCCTTCAACGTCTATCCGGACAAGGGCCGCTACATGATCCGCGACCTGGAGCGGATTACTGAAGCGCAGGGCCTGCCGAAGTTCAAAATGCCGAAGACGTTTCCGGCGCATACGCTTTTGCCCGCGCGCGCCGCGCTCTGCCTGCAAGGCGAGATGCGCGCGGCGTTCTCGCGCGCGGTCTATGACGCGGAGTTCGCCCATGGCGCGGACATCGCCGATCCGAAGGTGATCGGGAAAGTCCTGCAATCGCTCGGCGAGGACGCCGCGAAGATTTTCGAGAAGGTGAATACGCAGCCGGTGAAGGATTTGTTGCGGGAGCAAACCGAAGCCGCGCAGCAGTTGAAAGTCTTCGGCGCGCCCGCGTTCGTCACCGGAGGCGGCGAATTGTTCTGGGGCAACGACCGGCTGGAAATGGCGCTGGAGTGGGCGGCGCGCGCTTAGATCAGATCGCGCGGGTTTTCCATTTGCCCGCACCGCGTCCGGCAATCAGCCAATACACGAAGCCGGCGATGATGCCCGCGACCGCGACCAGCCGCAGTTCTTTCAGGATTGGCTGCACGGTGCCGGTGCCGGCGAAGTGCGCGGTGGGGTCGCTCAGCATGTAGCCGAGCACGCCGCACAGGCCGCCCGCGATCAGATAATAAAGAACCGAGCGGAAGTTGAAGGTTTCCGCGAGCGCGATTGCGAGAAACGCGGGCGCGAAAATGAAGAACGGCGTGATGATGCCCGCGACCGCCGCGACGAACCAGAACAGGGTCCAGATTTCCGGCTGCGACGGATCGGCCGTTCTGAGTTCGGGCATCAGGAGGCCATAGGCGACGACCGCCGCGGCCGCGGCGCAGGCGCAGAGAAATCCGAACGCGATCACGAAGAAACGGAGAAAGAGCGACACGGCGTCAGTCCGTCATCGCCATTGCACGGAGCGCCATGCGTTCGCGCGCGGTGAGCTTCTGCGTTTCGGATTTTAGTTGCCCGCAGGCGGCGAGGATGTCGCGGCCGCGCGGCGTGCGCACCGGGCTGGCGTAGCCCGCGTTGAACACGATGTCGGAGAACTTCTCGATGGTTTCCCAGTCCGAGCACTCATACTTCGTGCCGGGCCATGGATTGAACGGAATGAGATTGATCTTGGCCGGGATGCCTTTCAGGAGGCGCACCAGTTCTTTCGCTTCCGCGGGCGAATCGTTCACGTCCTTGAGCATCACGTATTCGAACGTGATGCGGCGCGCGTTCGAGGCGCCGGGATACGCGCGGCAGGCGTCGAGCAATTCCTTGATCGGGTATTTCTTGTTGAGCGGCACCAGTTCGTCGCGCAGATCGTCGCGGGTCGCGTGCAGGGAGATCGCGAGCATCGCGCCGACATCATTTCCGAGCGGCTCGATCATCGGCACGACGCCGGAGGTGGAAACCGTGATGCGGCGCTTGCCGATGGAGATGCCCTGATCGTCGGAGATGGTAGCGATCGCGGTTTTCACGCCGTCGTAATTATAGAGCGGCTCGCCCATGCCCATGAAGACGAGATTGGTGACGAGGCGCGGGGCGTCCTGTTCGCTCGCCGTGCCTTCGGCGCGCGTCATGCCGGGCCACTCACCGAGCCGGTCGCGGGCGATCATCACTTGCGCGACGATTTCATGCGCATGGAGATTGCGGACAAGACGCTGCGTGCCGGTGTGGCAGAACGAGCAATTCAGCGTGCAGCCGACCTGCGACGAGATGCAGAGCGTGCCGCGGTCGCTTTCGGGAATGTAGACGGCCTCGATGTCGTGCGGCTTCTCGCCCGGCGTGTCGGCGGGCAGGCGGATCAGCCATTTGCGGGTGCCGTCGGAGGAGACCTGCTCGACCACGACTTCCGGGCGATCGAGCGTGAAGTGTTCGGATAGTTTCGCGCGCAAATCCTTCGAGACGTTGGTCATCGCCTCGAAGTCGCGCACGCCGCGGAAATAAATCCAGTTCCAGAGCTGCGATACGCGCATTCTGCGTTCACGCTCGGACACGCCGATCTCGCCGAGCGCTTCGGAGAGCGCTTCGCGATCAAGGCCTGCGAGGGAACGCTTCATCGACATTCTCAGGGGCACTCTTTGGCGACGCGGTCGAGCGCCTGCGGGAAGCCGGAGAGCGAATAGCGGTCGGTCGTGGCCGCGCCGCTCGCGGGCGTCAGGCGCAGCGTGAGTTCTTTTTCTTTCTTCATCGCGTCGAGTAACTTTGCTTCGTCGGCGGGATCCTTGATCCACAGACCTTGTTTGCGCACGAACATCGCGAAGTTGGTGCCCGCGCCCACAGCTGCATTCACGGCGGTGCCTTCTTTCTGGTCGAAGCCGACCAGAATGTTCACTTCGTTGACGAGTTTCTCTTCCGGCTTCGTGGTCACGAAGAAATAGGCCGGGTTGCGTTTCACGTTCGCGGGCTGACGCTCTTTCGGTTGCGAGAGTGCGAAGCAGGTCTTCGCGGCTTTATTGACGTAAACGCCCCAGTCGCCGAACTGCGCGACCAGCGTGGGCGAGCCGGCGGAAGATTTTTTCTGCTCGGTCTTTTTCGGCTCGGCTTTCTTTTCCGATTTCGGCTGCGCTTTTGGCTCGGCCTTTTTCTGCGGGGCTTTCTGCTGGGTTTTCTTCTGCGCATCCTGCGCAGCGGAATGGGTCGCCGGTAAAACAGCGAGAAGTGATGCCAGCAGGCATACGGACAAACGCGCGATCATCGAATTTCCTACGGTCCGGGGCTTGGCCCCGCGACAAACTCCGCCACAGGAATTAGAAATAGCCGCCTTTAGCCCCGCCTGCCAAGGAAACGGTACAGGGAAGGCGGGCCGTCCAATCTGGCAGCGATGTAGGCATCGACGCCGACAAAAACATGGCGCGGTTACGCGCCGCATACGGGAGTGAGCCGATGAAAGCCGTTCTTTGCGTTCGCTACGGAGGGCCGGAAGCCCTCGAAATCCGCGACATTCCGGAGCCGGTCGCAGGCAAGGGCGAGGTCGTGGTGAAGATCGCGGCGGCGGCGCTCAATTTCTTCGACACGCTCATTATTCAGGGCAAGTACCAGTACAAGCCCGACATGCCGTTTTCGCCGGCGTCGGAATTCTCCGGCACGGTGGAATCGGTCGGCGAGGGCGTCACCGGCTTCAAGCCGGGCGACCGCGTGATCGGCAACATCCCGACCGGCGCGGCACGCGAGAAGATCGCGGTGCCGGCGCGTGCGCTCATTTCCGTTCCGGATGGACTGGAACTCGAAAAGGGCGCGGGCCTGATCGTTACCTACGGCACCACCATTCACGCGCTGAAAGACCGCGCGAAGCTGAAACCCGGCGAGACGCTCGCGGTGCTCGGCGCAAGCGGCGGCGTCGGCCTCGCGGCGGTCGAACTCGGCAAGGTGCTCGGCGCGAAGGTGATCGCTTGCGCGTCGTCGCCTGAGAAACTCGCCTTCGCGAAACAGCATGGCGCGGACGAACTGATCGACTATTCGAAGGAAGATCTGAAAGAGCGGCTGAAGACGCTCACCAACGGCAAGGGCGTGGACGTCATTTATGATCCCGTGGGCGGCGATTTCGCGGAGGCGGCTTTGCGCTCGATTGCGTGGGAAGGGCGCTTCCTGGTGATCGGCTTTGCGGCGGGCGAGATTCCGAAAATTCCGCTCAACCTCGCGCTGCTGAAGGGCTGCGATATCGTCGGCGTGTTCTGGGGCGCGTTCGCGCAACGCAACCCGGAAGCGAACCGCCAGCACATTTCCGACATCGCGAAATGGACCAGCGAGGGCAAGCTCTCCGCGCATCTTGATGCAAAATATAAGCTCGACGACGCGGTCGAAGCGTTCCGCGCCATCGCGCAGCGCAAGGTGAAGGGCAAGATCGTTCTGGTGCCTTGAGTCTTCGCCGTCCCCGCCTTCGCGGGGACGGTTGCCGCTACTTCTTCGCGACTTCCAGATCATTCAGCGCCGCCTTCGCGGCGTCGCGATGCTCCGGCTTGATGTGCGAGGAAATGAGCTGGAGCGTCGCCATCAGCACCGCCGCATCGTCGGTGAAGCCGAGCGCGGGCATGAGGTCCGGCACCATGTCGAGCGGCATCACGAAATAGGCGAGCGCGGCGAGCAGCATGCCGCGCACACGCAGCGGCGTGTTGCGGTCCAGCGTGCAGTAATAGGCGGCGAGCGCTTCTTCCGCGAACGGGATTTTCGCGGCGGCTGCCCTGATCTTCGGCCAGAAGCCTTCGCGTACGCGCTCGGCGTCGCCCTTGCGGGTGCGGAACTTCCAGAAGAAGTTGCTTGCCTGAAAAGCGGCCATCTCATGCTCCCTCGCGGGCGCGCGAACGCCCGTTCGGGAAATTACATGGCGCTGGCGTGGCGGAGTTCAAGTCCCTGCCGGCCGCGAAGCGGATAGTCGGCTTCCACGATATACGGCCCGCCGCCGGTGGAGGCCCGCGACGAATAGAGCACGAAGCGGTTCACGGGAAAGCGGATCGCGCGGAACGCGCGGCGGCTGGAGAGATAGTCGGCGACATCCATGCCGGAAGCGTCGCGCAATCTTGCCAGCGTGACATGTGGCGTGAACTTGCGCGGCTCCGGGGGAAGGCCGAGCCGCTGCATGATGCGCTCGTGCTCGTATTGCAATTCGGCGAGCGAAGGCGTGGGCGTGGCGGCGGCGAAGATCGCGCGCGGTTTCTTCCCGCCGAAATGATCGAGGCCGGTCAGCGTGACCTCGAACGGCGCGCGCTGCACGCCGTCAAGCATGTCCGCGATGTCGTTGGCAGTGCGGTCGTCGATGTCGCCGATGAAGCGGAGCGTGAGGTGGTAGTTTTGCGGATCGACCCAGCGTGCGCCGTGGATTCCGCCGCGAAGCGCGGAGAGAATCATGCCGACATCCTTCGGCACTTCGATCGCAGTAAAAAGTCGCGGCATGAGGGTTACCCGCGGCGTTTTTTGACTCGCTCGATCAGCGATTCGCTCGAAGGCAGTATACGCTCAACCATGACGGATACACCCTTCGCTGTCGGATGCAGGCCGTCCGCCATGATCAATTCGCGCTGCGCGGCGACGCCGTCGAGCAGGAACGGATAGAGCAGCACGCCATATTCCCTGGCGAGTTCCTCGTACATGGCGTCGAACTTCTTTGCATAATCCGCGCCAAGATTAGGCGCAGCGCGCATTCCCGCGATCATCACGTCGATATTGCGGGCGCGGAGCCGCCGGATGGCGTCGCCGAGTGCCTTTTTTGTCACCGCCGGGTCGACGCCGCGCAGCATGTCGTTGGCGCCGAGCGCGAGAATCACCGCGTCGGTTCCGTCCGGCACCGACCAGTCGACGCGGGCGAGGCCGCCGCTCGCGGTGTCGCCGGAAACACCGGCATTGGCGATTTCGACATCATGGCCGCGGCGCTTGAGTGCGGCTTCCAGTTGAGCAGGCAGTGCTTCCTGTCCGGTCAGGCCGAATCCGGCCGTCAAACTGTCGCCCAATGCAACGATTTTGATGGTCTGGGCGAAGGAGAGTGTCGATCCGCCAATCATGGCGGCAAGTGCCAGAAGCAGGCTTGCGGCAAGCGCGCGCATGGAATGGCGTGTTCGCCGGGCAATCCCATCTATGGCAGAACGATTGAAGCGCGAATCCCGCCGGAGCAACCACGCCCGCATGAATATCTCCACGCCGCTGAATTCGAGCTCACCCGCTATCCGCCTGAATAATGTCGATTTGAAGCTGGGAAGCGGAGCGGCGCGCGTTCATATCCTCAAGAAAGTGACGCTCCAAATCGGGCAGGGCGAAGCGGTGGGCCTGCTCGGCCCTTCCGGCTCCGGTAAATCCACGCTGCTGATGGTGATGGCGGGCCTGGAGCGTGCCGACGAAGGTTCGGTGCAGGTCGCGGGTAGCGAACTGACGGCGATGAGCGAAGACGAACTGGCGCGCTTCCGCGGCGCTATCGCGGGCATCGTGTTCCAGTCGTTCCACCTGATTCCCACGATGACCGCGGTCGAGAACGTCGCGGTGCCGCTCGAACTCGCGGGCCGCGCGGATGCGCTGGAGCGCGCGAAGGCGGAGCTTGCGGGCGTGGGTCTCGGCGCACGGCTCGATCATTACCCCGCGCAATTGTCGGGCGGCGAGCAGCAGCGCGTGGCGCTGGCCCGCGCGCTTGCGCCGGAGCCTGCGATCATTTTCGCGGACGAGCCGACCGGCAATCTCGACGAGACCACCGGGCGGGAAATCATGGATCTCCTGTTCGCGAAGCGCGCTGAAAAGAACGCGACGCTGGTGATCGTCACCCACGATCCGGTGCTCGGAGACCGTTGCGACCGCGTGATCCGGATGCGTTCGGGCGAGGCGACTTCCGAATCGCCGAAGGCTGTGCGCGCATGAGCCTTGCCGCAGGCGCGCCGCAGGCTTCTTTCTTTTCGCGGTATGCCATCGCGCTCAAACTTGCGTTGCGAGAACTGCGTGGCGGCGTGCGCGGCTTCGGCGTTTTCCTTGCCTGTCTCGCGATCGGCGTGACCGCAATCGCGGGCGTCGGTTCGTTCGCGCGCGCGCTGTCCGACGGCATGTTGCGCGAGGGCGAAAGAATTCTAGGCGGCGATATTTCGTTCTCGCTGATCCACCGGCAGGCCGATCCGGCCGAGATGACGTTCCTGAAGGGCAAGGGTGCGGTTTCTGAAATCGCGAGCCTGCGTGCGATGGCGCGCGTGACCAACGGCGCCGCGACGCTGGTCGAACTGAAGGCGGTCGATGACGCCTATCCGCTCAACGGCAAGGTCGAACTCGATCCGAACGTGCCGCTGGGCCGCGCCTTGCAGAAGGTCGGCGAGCGCTACGGCGCGGTCGCGGAGCAGGCATTGCTCATCCGTCTCGGCATTCTGCCCGGAACGGAAATCAAGATCGGCGAGGCCACGTTTCTCGTAACCGCGGCCATCGTGCAGGAGCCGGATCGTGTCGCGGCCGGTATCGGTTTCGGTCCGCGCCTGATAATTTCGCAGGAAGGCTTGCAGGCTACCGGGCTGATCCAGCCCGGCAGTCTGGTGCGCTGGAGCTACCGGGTGCGGCTCAACGATCCCGGCTATCCGGCGATTCAGTTTATGCAGGAGCAGGCGCGCGACCTGTTTCCGAATGCGGGCTGGGAAGTCCGCACGCGCTCCAGCGTCTCGCCGCAGCTTGAGCGCAATGTGCGCAGGCTTGCGGAGTTCCTGACGCTGGTCGGCCTCACCGCGCTGCTGATCGGCGGCGTCGGCGTAGCGAACGCGGTGATGCATTATCTCGACCGCAAACGCGCGGATATCGCGACGCTGAAAGCGGTCGGCGCTTCCGGCGGCACCGTGTTTTCCATTTATCTCGCGGAAATCGGGATCATCGCCGGAATCGGAATTGTCATCGGACTCATCTTCGGAACGCTGTTGCCGTTCGCCATCGCCTCTTTCTTCGGGCGGTTGATTCCGCTGCCGCTCGCGCCCGGCTTTCATCCCGACGTGATGTTGCTGGCGACGGCATTCGGTATTCTGGTGGCGCTGGCGTTCGCGCTGTGGCCGCTTGGGCGCGCGCATGACGTGCCGGTCTCGGCGCTGTTTCGCGACAATGTGGAGCAGACGAGCCGCCTGCCGCGCACGCGCTATATCGCGTTCGTCGTGCTCGCGGTTGCCGCGCTCGCAGCGCTCGCACTCCTCACCGCGGAAAGCCGTCGTATTGCGCTGATTTACATCGTCGCGGCAGCGGCGATCTTTCTGGTGCTGCGCTTGCTGGCATGGGGCCTGATGCGGATTGCCGCGAGACTACCGCGGCCGCGCTCGACTGCCTTGCGCCTCGCGCTCGCGAACATTCATCGCCCCGGCGCACTCACGCCTTCGGTCGTGCTGTCGCTCGGCTTGGGCCTCGCGCTGCTTGTTACACTCACGCTGATCGACACCAACCTGCGCCGTCAGCTGACGCAGGCGCTTCCGAAAAGCGCGCCGAGCTTCTTCTTCGTCGACGTGCCCTCGAACGACGTCGAACGTTTCAATGCTTTCATCAAGCAGAACGGCAGCGGCGGCGAACTGACCGAAGTGCCGATGCTGCGCGGAAGAATCCTGAGCGTGAAAGGCGTGCCCGCCGATCAGGTGAAGGTCGAGGCGGAGCAGGCGTGGGTGCTGCAATCCGACCGCGGCATTACGTTCACCGAAACGCTCCCCGCAGGCTCGGTCCTGGTCTCCGGTGCGTGGTGGTCAAAGGATTACAGCGGCCCGCCGCTGGTTTCGTTCGAGAAGCGTGCGGCCGACGGCCTCGGCCTGAAAGTCGGCGACAAGGTTTCGGTGAACGTGCTCGGCCGCACCATCGAAGCGACCATCGCAAACCTGCGTATGGTGGAGTGGGAAAGCCTCGGCATCAATTTCGTGATGCTGTTCTCGCCGAATACGTTTCGCGGCGCGCCTCACACGATCCTCGCGACGCTGACTTACCCTAACGGCGGCGACCAGCGCCTTGAGCTGGATTTGCAGCGCGCGGTCGCGAACGAGTTTCCCGCAGTCACCACCGTCCGCGTGAAGGAAGCCTTGCAGGCGATCAATACGGTCGTCTCCGACATCGCGGTCGCGGTGCGCGGCGCGAGCGCGATCACGCTGATCGCGAGCATCCTCGTGCTGGCGGGGGCGTTGGCGGCCGGTCATCACAGCCGGGTTTACGATGCGGTGATCCTGAAGACGCTCGGCGCGACGCGGGCGCGGCTCGTGCTGGCTTACGCCATCGAATACGCAATCCTCGGACTGTCCACGGCGCTGTTCGCGACGGCGGCGGGGGCCATCGCCGCCGCCTTCGTGGTCGAGAACGTGATGAATTTCAGCTTCCGGTTCGACCCGCGCGCCGCGGCCATTGCGGCAAGTACGGCGGTACTTCTAACGATCGGACTGGGCCTGATCGGCACCTGGCGGGCGCTTGGGCAGAAGCCCGCGCCGGTTTTGCGCAATCTGTAGAACTTTAAGCAGTTTCAGCCTCTTACAAGGGTCACATAACCTTGACGTAAATTCACTTGCAGCGGAATTTACCGCGCACCATATTCATCACCGATTTCAGGGCAGGCACCCGTTTCCGGCGCCTTATCCGCCCTGCAACAAGGGAGAAAGGGACCACGATGTCCGACCTGAACAACAATCCCGCCGCTCGCTATGGCGGAGCCGTACGCACTGGCGCCGAGATCGATCAGGGTCTCCGCTCCTACATGCTCGGCGTCTACAACTACATGACGATCGGACTTGCCATCACCGGCCTGTTCGCGCTCGGCATTTACATGCTGTCGGTTTCGAGCGTTTCGGTGCCCGGCGCCGTGCTGCTTCGCGCCGGCATGTATCTGACGCCGTTCGGCCAGACGCTTTTCCTGAGCCCGCTGAAATACGTCATCATCTTCGCGCCGCTCGCGCTGGTGTTTTTCCTGAGCTTCCGCGTCGACAAGATGAGCGTCGGCGCGGCGCAGCTCACCTACTGGATCTACGCAGCGCTGGTCGGCGTTTCGCTCGCCACCATCCTGATGGTCTACACGCACACTTCGGTGGCGCGCGTGTTCTTCATCACGGCCGCCTCGTTCGGTGCGCTCAGCCTCTACGGCTACACCACGAAGCGTGACCTGTCGGGCATGGCGACGTTCCTCGTCATGGGCCTGATCGGCGTGATCATCGCCTCGATCGTGAACATCTTCCTCGGCTCGTCGATGCTGCAGTGGATCGTTTCGATCGTCGGCCTCCTCGTGTTCGCGGGCTTCACCGCCTACGACACGCAGGACATCAAGAACATGTACGATGTGAACGACGACGGCACCGTCGCAGGCCGCAAGTCGATCATGGGTGCGCTGCGCCTGTACCTCGACTTCCTGAACATCTTCCTGTTCCTGCTGCAGTTGCTCGGCAACCGCGAATAAGCAAACAGCGAATCGAAATGCGAAGGCCCGGCTAACCGCCGGGTCTTTTGCTTTGAGGGGGCGCGGTTTTTTGGTTGAAGCGTGATCTTGTCCGAAAACCGGTACCCACTTTTCGGGATCACGCTTTAGTTCACGACGCTGAGGCGCTTGTCGATCACGGCCAGCACGCGGTCCAGATCGCGGCCGCGCTTCAGGACGAAACCCGCGGAAGATACCACGGCATACTCGCCTTGCTTGCGGGCGAGCGCGGGGATTTTCTCGATCGAATAGAGCGGCTGTTCCGAGGCGCGGCGGAATACGGAAAAAACGGCGCGATCTTTCAGAAAAGCGATCGCATAATCGCGCCACTCACCGGCAGCCACCATGCGTCCGTAGAGGTCGAGGATGCGCAGCAACTCGCGGCGGTCGAACGTGGTGTTTCTGGGTGCAGGGGCGGTTGTCGCGGCTTTCGCGCGCCCCGGAAACGCTATCGGCTCGAGATCGCTCAATGCTGTTCGCGCCTCCTGCCTCGTTCACCGCGGCTGTCGCGGCAACGTCATGATTGCGCTGCCCGCGCGGCGGGGCAAGTCCCCGCTTACGTGCTGAAAATATTTGCAGATTCCAAAGTTCCACGGCGGGCGAAATATCATAAAGACGCCCCATTCCGGCCAAGCGCGCGCCCAAGGCGGCAGCGAGATTTCTTCTTGTAGCCTCCGGGCCGGTTCGATTGAGCACCGGTTAATCCCAGCCCCCCAGCCCCCGGGTTTGATCGGGCCGGCCCATTTTCCCTCCGCGAAAACTTGCGGCGAGGCGCAACCCCAGAGTTAAGTCCCGCAATTAAAAAGGGCCGGTTTCCCGGCCCTGTTTTTTTTTGCGTATTGCGATTAGCGAATCAGCGCAGCGAAAGAATCTCCGCGCCGCGAATCGCGCCGGGTGCGTTCTCGCTGCCCGCCTGCACCAGCACGACGACGGTGTCGGCTTCGTTCTTCACGATCTCCGAGACAGGGATGTTGAGCTTCACCGGCTTGCCGTCGAAGTTGCCGAGGTTGCGCCAGGAACGGACCACGTTGGTATAGACGATGGTCTCGCCCTTGTTCTCGCCGCGCGCGATCGGCACCCTCACTTTGTGCGTGACGGAGAGCAGCCAGATTTGCGCGCTGCCGTCGCCGTTGCCGACTTCGACCGCAAGCGTGTCGCCGTTGCGCTGGAGCTTCACCGGAACGCCGTGCGTGCTAGCCGTGTTGACCTTGCGTATCGCCGCGTCGATCTGGCGCTGGTCGCTACCGATGGTGAAGTCGCCGCCGTTCACGATTGCCTGCGGGGTATAGACGTTCATGTCGCCGCGCGTGCGCGAATAGCCGCGCTGGCGCTTCGTGTGTGCGTTCAGCGCGAGCGTGTCGCGCCAGCCGAGATAGTCCCAGTAGTCGACCGAAAGGGTGAGCGGGATCAGCCCCGGATTGTCGGCAAGGCGGCCGAACAGCGCGTCCGCGGGCGGGCACGAATTGCAGCCCTGGCTGGTGAAGAGTTCGATTACCGGTTTGCTGCCGGCCTGCGCGGCGCTCGTGCCGGTCAGCATGGAGAGGACCGCGACGAGTCCGAGGGTACGTGCCACATTCATGTCGTCACCGATTGATGAGAGCCGACCATAGGCACCGCCAAGCGAAAGCCGCCACTCACACTTGGGTGAGCGGCGGCTTTGCTTTGATTCCAGTGCGTTAGCTTACGCGACAGCGAGCTGGCGCAGGACGTATTGCAGGATGCCGCCGTTCTTGAAGTAGTCGAGTTCGTCCAGCGTATCGATACGGCAAAGCAGCGGTACGGTCTTCTTGGTGCCGTCCGCGGAAGTGATTTCCGCCGACATAACCTGCTGGGGTTTAAGGCCGTCCGCGAGGCCGTGGATGGTGACCTTCTCGTCGCCCTTCAGGCCCAGCGTCTGCCACGAAGTGCCTTCCTCGAAGACGAGCGGCACCACGCCCATGCCGATCAGGTTCGAGCGATGGATGCGCTCGAAGCTCTGCGCGATCACGGCGCGGATGCCGAGGAGCACGGTGCCTTTCGCCGCCCAGTCGCGCGACGAGCCGGTGCCGTATTCCTTGCCGGCGAATACGACCAGCGGAACCTTCTCCTGCTTGTATTTCATCGCGGCGTCGTAGATCGGCAGGCGCTCGCCGCCCGGATAGTGGACGGTCACGCCGCCTTCGACGCCCGGCACCATCTGGTTCTTGATGCGGATGTTGGCGAAGGTGCCGCGCATCATCACTTCGTGGTTGCCGCGGCGCGTGCCGTACTGGTTGAAGTCGATCACCTTCACGCCGTGATCGGTCAGGTACTTGCCCGCGGGCGAAGCGGCCTTGATCGAACCGGCCGGGGAGATGTGGTCGGTCGTGATCGAGTCGAGGAACAGACCGATGATGCGCGCGTCGTCGATATCGGTGATCGGTTCCGGCAGACGCTGCATGGTCGCGAAGTAGGGCGGGTTCTGCACGTAGGTCGAGTTGTTGTCCCAGCCGTAGGTGTCGCTGGGCGCGACCTTGATCGCGCGCCAGTAGGTGTCGCCCTTGAACACGTCGCTGTATTTCTTCTCGAAGATGCGCTTCGTCACGGATTTCCGGATGAACGCCGCGATTTCCTTCGGCGAAGGCCAGATGTCCTTCAGGTAGACCGGCTTGCCCTTCTTGTCGGTGCCGATCGGCTCCTTGGTGAGATCGACCTGCATCGAGCCGGCCAGCGCATAGGCGACGACCAGCGGAGGCGAGGCGAGATAGTTCGCGCGCACGTCCGGGTTCACGCGGCCTTCGAAGTTGCGGTTGCCGGAAAGCACGGCGGCGGCGACCAGATCCTTCTCGTTGATGGTCTTCGAGATTTCCTCCGGCAGCGGGCCGGAATTGCCGATGCAGGTGGTGCAGCCGAAGCCGACGAGGTTGAAGCCGAGTGCGTCGAGGTCTTTCTGCAAGCCGGACTTGGCGAGATATTCGCCGACGACCTGCGAACCCGGCGCGAGCGATGTCTTTACCCACGGCTTGGTTTTCAGGCCGAGCTTCACGGCGTTGCGCGCGAGCAGGCCCGCGCCGATCATCACGCTCGGATTCGAGGTGTTGGTGCAGGACGTGATCGCCGCGATCACCACGTCGCCGTGGCCCATGTCGAACTTCTTGCCTTCGACATGATAGCGGTTGGCGGCATCGGCGGTTTTCTTGAATTCCTTTTCCATCGCCTCGGCGAAGCCAGCCTTGGTCTTGGAGAGCGCGACGCGGTCCTGCGGGCGCTTCGGGCCGGCGAGCGACGGCTCGACCTTGGAGAGATCGAGCGAGAGCTTGTCGGTGAAAACCGGGTCCGGGGTGGAGGCTTTGCGCCACATGCCCTGTGCCTTGGCGTAGGCCTCGACCAGCTTCACGCGGCCCTTCGCGCGTGCGGTGTCTTCGAGGAAGCGGACGGTTTCGTCATCGACCGGGAAGAAGCCGCAGGTTGCGCCGTACTCGGGCGCCATGTTGCCGATGGTCGCGCGGTCTTCCAGCGAAAGGCCGCCGAGGCCGGGGCCGTAGAATTCGACGAACTTGCCGACCACGCCCTTCTTGCGAAGCATCTCGGTGACGGTGAGCACGAGATCGGTCGCGGTGACGCCGCTCTTCAGCTTGCCGGAGAGCTTGAAGCCGATCACTTCGGGAATCAGCATCGAGATCGGCTGGCCGAGCATCGCGGCTTCCGCCTCGATGCCGCCGACGCCCCAGCCGAGCACGGCGAGGCCGTTGACCATCGTGGTGTGGGAGTCGGTGCCGACCAGCGTGTCGGGGAAGGCAAACTCGACGTTCTTCTTCTTGCCCTTCACGTCGACCAGTTCTTCGGTTTTGGTCCAGACCGTCTGCGCCAGGTATTCGAGGTTCACCTGGTGGCAGATGCCGGTGCCCGGCGGCACCACGCGGAAATTGTCGAAGGCGAGCTGGCCCCATTTCAGGAACTTGTAGCGCTCGCCGTTGCGCTCGTATTCGAGATCGACGTTCTGCTTGAACGCGCGCGCCGTGCCGAAGTGATCGACGATCACCGAGTGGTCGATGACGAGATCGACCGGAACGAGCGGATTGATTTTCTTCGGGTCGCCGCCGAGCGCCTTCATCGCGTCGCGCATCGCGGCGAGATCGACCACGGCGGGAACGCCGGTGAAGTCCTGCATCAGCACGCGCGCCGGGCGGAACGCGATCTCGCGGTTCGATTTGCGCTTCTTGCCCCAGCTCGCCAGCGCCTTGATGTCGTCGCGCGTCACCGAGCGGCCGTCCTCGAACCGGATCAGGTTTTCGAGCAGCACTTTCAGCGAGAACGGCAGCTTGGACGCGCCCTTCAGCCCGTTTTTCTCAGCCACCTTGAGGTCGTAGTAGGCGTAGGTCTTGCCGCCCGCCTTGAGGGTGCGGAGGCATTTGAAGCTGTCGAGAGAGGTCACGGCATTTCCCGCTGGGTAAGAGTGATGCGTGCCTGTACCCGGCCGGTGGCGTTTCTCGTCGGGTGCCAAGGCTGATAAGCCGCTTTATAGAACTATTCGGAACAAGGGCAATGACCGGGCATTTGATCGAAAGTCGATCCCGATGCGGCTGATCGCCGAGCGGCTCGCCTGCATCCGCGGCGGGCGGGCTTTGTATGACGGGATGTCGTTTTCGCTCGAACCGGGCGAAGCCCTGCTGGTCGTGGGGCCGAACGGCGCGGGGAAATCGTCGCTGCTGCGGCAGGTCGCGGGCCTTTTGCCGCTCGACGGCGGTACGCTGACACTCGAAGGCGGCGAACTACAGGATCACATCCATTATCTCGGCCATGCGGGGGCGGTACGCGAGGCGCTGACGGTTTCCGAGAACCTCGAATTCTGGCGCGACCTCTACGGTGGCGGCGGCAAGCTCACGCCGGAGACGGCCCTGCACCGGCTGCATCTTCTGCCCTTGCAGGATTTGCCCGCGCGCAATCTTTCCGCCGGACAGAAACGCCGCCTCGCCATCGCGCGGTTGCTGACCATCCGGCGTCCGCTCTGGCTGCTCGACGAGCCGGATGCAGCACTCGACACGGAAGGCCGTGCGGTGCTGACCGGCATTATTACGGAGCACCGCGCAGGCGGCGGCATGGCGATGATCGCGAGCCACGGCACGCTCGACGTCGCGCCGTCGCGGGAGATTTCCTTCGCACGCGCGGCGCAGGCGGTGGTGGAGAAGGAAATCGCATGATCCGCGCCATGGGCATCATCATCGCGCGCGATCTCCGGCTCGGCATGCGCGCGGGCGGCGCGCTCGGCGCGGGACTGATCTTCTTTCTTTCGGTCGTGATGGTGTCGGCTTTCGCCATCGGTCCCGATCTCGGCCTGTTGTCGCGGGTCGGTCCCGCGATCCTCTGGATCGGCGCGTTGCTCGCGAGCCTCCTGGGGCTGGAGCGCATCTTCGCGGCCGACCACGAGGACGGCAGCCTCGATCTCCTGCAACTCGCGCCGCTGCCGATGGAAGCGGTCGCCGCCGCGAAGGGGATCGCGCACTGGCTGATGACCGGGTTGTCGCTTGCAGTCGCGGTCCCGGTGTTCGGCATCCTGCTCGGCGTGAGCGGCAAGGCGTTGTTCGCGGCTGCGTTGCTGCTGCTCGTTGGCACACCCGCAATCACGTTTCTCGGCCTGATCGGCGCGGCGGTGTCGGTGGCGCTGCCGCGCGCGGGCATGCTGGTTGCGATCCTCGTGCTGCCGTTCACGATCCCGGTGCTGATCTTCGGCGCGGCGGCAACCGAATCCGCGATAGCCGGAGAAGTATTTGGAACTCCGTTCAAGCTGCTGCTCGCAACCGCGCTGTTCGGCTTCGTGATCGGGCCGGTCGCGGCGGCGGCCGCAATCCGGCTGGCGCGTTCCTGAGGTCCGCATGAATTTGTTTTGCCGCATTGCCTCGAAAAATCCCGGAGCATAAGAGACGCCGCCATGCCGGTTTCCGATCTCGCCAATCCGCACCGCTTCCTGCGCTTCGCGCGCTGGGGCGTGCCGTTGTTCGCGCTGCTTGCAGTTGCGTTGATCGCGCTCGGCCTGACGCTCGGCTTCCTCGCGCCGCCGGAACGCGACCAGGGCGAGTCGGTGAAGATCATCTTCCTGCACGTTCCCTCTGCGTGGTTGTCGATGGGTATTTTCGCTTTCATGGCGATTGCCGCACTCGGCACGCTGGTATGGCGGCATCCGCTCGCCGATGTCGCGCAGAAGGCGGCGGCACCCATCGGCGCGGCGTTCTGCGTGGTGTGTCTGGTTTCCGGCGCACTGTGGGGCCGCCCGGCGTGGGGCACCTACTGGCAATGGGACGGGCGGCTGACCTCGGTGCTGGTGCTGCTCCTGATCTATCTCGGCATCATCGCGCTGTGGCGCGCGTTCGAGGAGCCGGGACTGGCGGCGCGCGCGGTTTCGGTGCTGACGCTCGCCGGGTCGATCAACCTGCCGATCATCAAGTTCTCGGTGGACTGGTGGAGCACGCTGCACCAGCCGGCTTCGGTGCTGCGCTTCGGCGGGCCGACGATTCATCCGGCGTTCCTTACGCCGCTGTTGGTATCCGCACTCGGTTTTGCGTTTCTGTTCGGCGCATTGCTGATGGCGGCGATGCGTAACGAAATCCTGCGCCGCCGGGTGCGCACGCTGCGCATCCTTGCCGCAAGCGGGGCGCAGTGATGTTCGGCGCGCACGCTCCCTACATCTTCGGCGCTTACGGCGTGGCGCTTGTCGTCTTCGCGATGCTGGCGGCGTGGGTCGTACTCGATCACCGCGCGCAGAAGCGCGCGCTCGCCGATCTCGAAGCGCGGGGCATCAAGCGCCGCTCGGAAACATGATGCGCCGTCTCGCGGTGCTGATTCCGCTCGGCATCTTCGCAATACTCGCGGGGATATTCTTCGTTCGCCTCTATAGCGGCGATCCTTCGGTCGTGCCGTCGGCGCTCCTCGACAAGCCGGTGCCGCAGGTGACGCTGGCGCCGCTCGACGGAGCGAGCGCCCAGCCGCTCACGCTTGAGGCGTTGCACGGGCAGGTGACGGTCGTGAATTTCTGGGCGTCGTGGTGTGCGCCGTGCCGCCTCGAACATCCGTTGCTGACGCGACTTTCGCGCGACAAGCGCATCCAGATCGCAGGCATCAACTACAAGGACAAGACGCCGGCGGCGCTGCGCTTCCTGCAAGAGCACGGCAATCCGTTCGCGCGAATCGGCGTGGACGGCGACGGGCGCGCGGCAATCGAATGGGGCGTGTACGGCGTGCCGGAGACGTTCATCGTCGGGCGCGACGGAAAGATCCGCTACAAGCAGGTCGGTCCGCTGACGCCGGAAAACTTTCCGCGCTTCCTCGCCGAGATCGAGAAGGCGCTGGCCGCGCGCTGACTTCGTTCAATCGACGATCGGTTCCGCTTTCGCTTCGGCGTTTCCGGCAAGGGCGAGCCGTTCCAGCGTTGCGGACAGCACGGTTGTATCCGGACAGATGATGAGTTGCGTCATGCGGCCCCATGCAAGCCGCGCGACGTGAACACCTTCCGCGGAAGTCCTCACGCCATCGGTGCCGGAGTTGGTTTCTCTCCATTCGACCGAGGCAATCGTGTTCCACGGCGTGCCGCTTACATTGATCCTTTTCAGATCGAATTTGATGTCCGGCAACAGCCGATAGAGCCGTTCGTACCAGCGGCGCGTCGAAGCCTGCGTGCGGCGCGTTCCGCAAAGGGCGTGGCGTTCGCCGAGGAAAATGTGCTCGAAGCGCGGCGCGAAAGCCCGCAAGACCGGCTCCGCGTCGCCGCGATTGATTGCGTCGAACAGGCTTCCGATCCTGGCGCGGACGATGGCGTGGTACATGGGCTTGTAAGTTCAATGATTGAACCAAGGTTGCACATTGAGTTCAATGAAGCAACCCACTATCGTGACGCCATGAAAAGAACCAGCTTCGAAAAGATGCACTGCTCCATCGCCCGCTCGCTGGAAGTGATTGGCGATTGGTGGTCGCCCCTTATCGTGCGCGATCTGTTCCTCGGCGTGACGCGCTTCGACGATCTTGCCGAGGATCTGGGCATTTCGCGCAACCTGTTGACCCGAAGGCTCGGTGCGCTCGTCGAGAACCGCATTGTCCGGCGCGTCGCCTACAGCGAGAAGCCGTTGCGTTACGAATACCATCTGACGGAAGCGGGGCGCGGCCTCGTGCCCATCCTTGCCGCGCTGACGGCATGGGGAGACCGTTGGGTGGCCTCAAAGGAAGGCAAGCCGATCCTGTTCGTGCATACCGGATGCGGCAAGAAAATCAGCGCGCAAGTCGTGTGCTCAGGATGCGGCGAGGCGCTTCACGCGGATAACCTGAAGGCGCTGCCCGGTCCGGGCGGGGCGGCGAAGGCAGGGACGAAAGTGATCGCGCGAAAACTCGCGGCGATGCGCTAGGACTTCGCGCCCGGTTCGTTCTCGGCGTACTTGAGCATGATCGGCGCCTGCGAGAAGGCGAACAGCAGCGTAATCGGCAGGAAGCCGAAGGTCTTGAACGCGACCCACTGGTCGGTCGTGAACGAGCGCCAGACGAATTCGTTCACCACCGCCATCGCGAGGAAGAACACCGACCAGTTCACGGTGAGCTTCTTCCAGCCTTCTTCTTTCAGGTGCAGCGCGCCGTCGAGCACGATCTTGAACAGCGGGCGGCCGGTGGCGAGGCCTGCGAGCAGCACGACCGCGAAGATGACGTAGATGATCGTCGGCTTCAGCTTGATGAAGGTGTCGTTGTGCAGCCACAGCGTCAGCGCGCCGAACACCATCACGATCACCGCGGTCACGATCGGCATGACCGGGAAGCGGCGGATCAGGTAATAGCTGATGGCGAGCGTGACGAGGGTCGCGACCATGAATGCGCCGGTCGCGAAATAGATGCCGCCCCATGAGTTGGCGAAGAAGAACAGAAGCAGCGGCCCCAGATCGAGCAGCAGTTTCGGGAGCGGCGCGAGGTGTTTCTTCGGGGCGGCGGTTGTGTCGGTCATGCCGTTCTGTTGCCCGCGGAATGCGGCGGTTTCAAGCGTCTTTGTCGAGGCCGACCAGCGCGCGCGAAAACTCCTTCGCGGAGAAGGTTTCGAGATCGTCCACGCTTTCGCCGACGCCGATGAAGTGCACCGGCAGTTCGTAGCGGGTCGAGATCGCAACCAGGATGCCGCCCTTCGCGGTGCCGTCGAGCTTGGTCACGACAAGGCCGGTGACGCCCGCGACCTGCTTGAAGGCTTCGACTTGCAGGAGCGCGTTCTGGCCGACGGTCGCGTCGAGGACGAGCAGCACCGCATGCGGCGCACTGGCGTCGATCTTCTTGATCACGCGGACGATCTTTTCGAGTTCGCCCATGAGCGACTCTTTGTTCTGGAGGCGGCCCGCCGTGTCGATCAGCAGCACGTCCGCGTTTTCCTCGCGCGCCTTCTCCATCGCCTCGAACGCGACGCCCGCGGGATCGGAGCCTTGCGCCTTCGCGACGATGGAAGAATTGGTGCGCCCGGCCCAGAGTTTGAGTTGCTCGATGGCGGCGGCGCGGAAGGTATCGGCTGCGCCGAGCGTGACCTTCTTGCCCTCGGCGTGGAGTTTCGCTGCCAGCTTGCCGAGCGTCGTGGTCTTGCCGGAGCCGTTCACGCCGACCGCGAGCACCACGAAGGGCTTGTGCGCGGTAACGTCGAGCGGCTGTTCGACCTTCGCCAGCACCTTCTCGACTTCGGAAGCAATCAGCGCCTTGAAGTCGGCTTCGTCGTAGCGCTCGCCGAGGCGGCCGTCGTTCAGCGCGGAGACGATTTTCGTCGAGGTCTCGACGCCGATGTCGGATGCGATCAGGAGGTCTTCGACTTCCTGCAACGTCTTCGGGTCGGCGCCGCGAAAGCCGATGCGCGCCAAGCCTTCGCCGAGGCGCGAGGCGGAGCGCGACAGGCCGCCGGTGAGGCGTTTCCAGAAACTCATGCTGCGGTTCTCATGCTGCAAGTAGCCCGCGTTCGTCGTGATCCGCAATCCGCACTTCGGCGATGGCACCGCGCGCGAAGCGCCGCGCGAGTTTCACCGGCATGAAATGCTCGCTGCGGCCCTCGAAGCCGCTGCCCTCGACCAGCACGCGGCGCGACTTGCCGATCTCGTTCGCGAAATGACGGCGCAGCAGTTCTTCGCCTTTCGTGCGCAGGAGGCTTGCGCGCTGTTTTGCGATCTCGCGGCCAAGCTGCGGCATGCGCGCGGCGGGTGTGCCCTTGCGCGGCGAGAACGGGAAGACGTGAAGGAAGGCGAGGCCGCAGTCTTCGATGTGTTGCAGTGTGTTTGCGAAATGCGTTTCGGTTTCGGTCGGGAAGCCCGCGATGAAATCCGCGCCGAACACGATGCCGGGCCGCAGGCGGCGCGCCGCATCCGTGAAACGGACGGCGTCGCGTGTGAGATGGCGGCGCTTCATGCGCTTCAAGATGAGATCGTCGCCCGCCTGCAAGGAGAGATGCAGGTGCGGCATGAGGCGTTCTTCCTCGGCCAGCGCGCGCATGAAGTCTTCGTCGATCTCGATGGAGTCGATGGAGGAAATGCGAAGGCGCGGCAATTCGGGAACATGCTTCAGGATTTGCCGCACCAGCATGCCGAGCTTCGGCGCGCCGGGAAGATCGTTGCCCCATGAGGTGAGATCGACGCCGGTCAGCACGACCTCGCGGTAGCCGCGTTCCGCGAGCGCGCGGATTTGCGAAACCACTTCGCCTGCGCCGACTGAGCGCGATGGGCCGCGGCCATAGGGAATGATGCAGAAAGTGCAGCGATGGTCGCAACCGTTCTGGATCTGCACGAAAGCGCGGGTGTGGCCTTCGAAACCATCGACCAGATGCAGCGCGGTCTCGCGGATTGAATCGAGGTCGTCGATCTGCACTTTTTCGAGCGCGCCGAATGGTTCGCGCCATGTTCCGGCATCGAGCTTGCGCGCATTGCCGATCACGCGCGCCACTTCCGGCATCGCGGCGAAGGTCTCGCTTTCCGTCTGCGCGGCGCAGCCGGTGACGACGATCTGCACGTTTGGCCGTTCGCGCTTCATGCGGCGGATTTGCTGGCGCGCCTGCCGCACCGCTTCGCCGGTGACGGCGCAGGAATTCACGATGATCGTGTTTTCGAGCTTTGCTGCTTCCGCGTGGCGGCGGATGGTTTCCGACTCGGTGATGTTGAGCCGGCAGCCGAAGGTGACGACTTCGACGGACATTACGCCGCCGGTGCCGTGTTCAGGATCTTGGCGTCGAGCACGCCTTCGAATTCGAATTCGACCGGGCCGGTCATCAGCACATGGTCGTCGCTCTCGCGCCATTCGATGTCGAGTTCGCCGCCCGGCAGCACGAGATGCACCTGGCGTCCCGTGCGCTTGGTGCGCGCAGCCGAGACGGCAACCGCGCAGGCCGCCGAGCCGCAGGCGCGCGTCAGCCCCGCGCCGCGCTCCCATGTGCGCATCGCAATATTCTCGCGGTCCTTCACGTGTGCGAGCGAGATGTTGGCGCGCTGCGGAAACACGGGGTGATTTTCGAGAAGCGGTCCGAGCTTCTCCAGATCGTAGGCGTAGGGGTCATCGACCCAGAACACCGCGTGCGGGTTGCCCATCGAGACGACGGACGGCGAGTGCAGAACCGGCGCGTCGATGGGACCGATCTGCAATTCGATCATGCGCGTGTCGCGGAATTCCTCCGCGAGCGGGATGTCGCGCCAGTCGAAGCGCGGCTTGCCCATGTCGACGGTGATCGTGTTCTCGTTCTCGAAATGTGCGGGGATCAGCCCGGCGCGTGTTTCATAAATGAAGTCGTGCTTGCCGGTCTGTTTCACGTCACGAGAAACCACGCAGCGCATGCCGTTGCCGCAGGCGCCTGCCTCCGAGCCGTCGGAATTGTAGATGCGCACGAAGGCGTCGGTGCCGGACGCGCGGGGCGGGTATAGCACCATGAGCTGGTCGAAGGGGATGGCATCCTTGCGCGCAATCGCGCGTGCGTCGGCCTCCGTCACGGGCGCGGAATCGGCGCGCAGATCGAGCACGACGATGTCGTTGCCGATGCCGTTCATCTTCACGAAGGGGCGGTTCAGAAGTGCGCTCATGTCCGGGCCGGTACAGCTTGTACCGGCCTTATATGGCGATTGCCGGCGCGATAGCCAGCCGTGGCGCTATTCGCCGGGCAGGGGAGCAATCACGGCGAGGGCGGCCTTGATCGCCTCGCGGTCGGGTGTGCCGGTCAGCGCTTTCTCGACCATCGGCGCGCGGCGGTCGGTACGCAGGATCGGCTCGCCAGCGGCCAGCCAGAATCCCGCCGCGCGGGCGCGCATGAGCGCCAAGCCGGCGTCGTCTGCCTTGTCGGCGGCTTCCAGCGCGTTCCGGAACAGGGCGATGCTTGCAACGTTTAGCGCGGCGGCCAATTCGTCGGCCGCTTCCTGCGGCCATTTCTGCCGGAGCAAGTCGGGCTGGCCATCGGCGAGCGCTTGCAGGATGCGCGCGTTCAGGCGCTCGCCGTTCGGTAACGCGGCAATCGCCTCGAATGCGCCGTGCTTGCCTTCGGGGCCGTAATAGAAAGCGAAGGCTTCGCTCCAGTTTTTCGGTGCGCCGTTCTGCAACGACCAGTTCGGCTGCGTCGCGCTTGCCTTGCGTTGCGCTTCGCCGAGTTCGTAGCGCGCGTAATTGATCAGGAGTGCGGTCATGCCTGCGTCGAGCGCGGCCTTGCGTTCCGCTTCGCTGGCGCGGGCAAAGCGCCCGGTATTGGCGAGCGCCGCGAACAGGAATGCGTTCTGGAACGAGGCGCTGCCATAGTGCTTCGCCGACACAGGCAGGTAGCTGTCGAGGCGGCCGTTGTAGTTGTCGGCGAAGCGCGCGACCGAATGGGCCTTGAAGTGGCGGCCGTAGGCATAGAGCGAAAGCGCACCTGCCCAGTCCGGTTTTTCGCCAGCGAGCAGCGCGCGGATGTCCGCCATGTCCTGCGGGAATTTGTTGTGGGCGCTGACGTCCGCTGCGGTGAGGAACGGTCCATGGCCGATCTGCCAGGGTTCGCGGGCCTGCGCCGCGAACGGGGCAGCCAGCAACAGGACGATGGCGAGCAGGCGGGCGGGCATCGGTTCCTCCTTTTTCGGGATCGTCCGGGCGCAGTCTGCCGCCGTCAAACGAAATCAGGGGCGGAATCAGGGGATTGGAACCGCCACAAGGCGCTAACCCCTGCATTTCCTTGACTTGGCCACGGTCCACCCCTAGTCGTCCTGCCACCAATCGACCGGCGAGACTTCCTCGCGGCTGACCGGGACTTTGAACCCGGAGGTCACCCCCCGACAGCGCGTTGCGCCCTCGGGGGCGAACGGCGTTTGGCGAAGGCATGACCCCCGAAAAGTGGGTACCGGTTTTCGGATCAGGTCATGCCCAAACAAGACGGCCTCATCCTGAGGAGCGGGCGCAGCCCGCGTCTCGAAGGATGAGAAACGAGCCTCGCCCTCCGAGATGCGATCCTTTCGGATCGTTCCTCAGGACGGGGCTAACGGAAGACGGATGTTCGAGAACCTGACCGGCCGCCTTGGCGGCGTACTCGACAGGCTTCGCGGCCGCGGCTCGCTCAGCGAGAGCGACGTTAGCGAAGCCATGCGCGAAGTGCGTCAGGCACTGCTCGAAGCGGACGTCTCGCTCGAAGTGGCGCGTGCCTTCGTCGAGAAGGTGAGCGCGCGCGCAGTCGGCGCGGAAGTGATCCGCTCGATCACGCCGGGCCAAATGGTCGCGAAGATCGTTCACGACGAACTGGTCGCGGTGCTCGGCTCCGATGCGAAGCCGATCGACCTCGCCGCCGCACCGCCGGTCGCGATCCTGATGGTCGGCCTGCAGGGTTCGGGCAAAACCACTTCGACCGGCAAGATCGCGAAGCGCCTCAAGGACCGGATGAAGAAGAAGGTCCTGATGGCGTCCTTGGATACGCGCCGTCCGGCCGCGCAAGAACAACTCGCCGTGCTCGGCAAGCAGGTGAGCGTCGATACGCTCGCCATCGTCGAAGGCGAGAACGCAGTCACGATCACCAAGCGCGCTCTCTCCGAAGCGCGGCGCGGCGGCTATGACGTGCTGATGCTCGACAGCGCGGGCCGCGTCACCGTCGATGAAGAACTGATGCAGGAGGCGGCGGACGTCGCCGCGATTGCGAAGCCCCACGAAATCCTCCTCGTTGCCGACGCGCTGACCGGCCAGGACGCGGTGAACACCGCGCGCGCGTTCGACGCGAAGTTAGCTGTCACCGGCATCGTGCTGACGCGCGTAGACGGCGATGGACGCGGCGGTGCCGCACTTTCCATGCGCGCCGTCACCGGCAAGCCGATCAAGCTGATCGGCGTCGGCGAAAAACTCGACGCGCTGGAAGACTTCGATCCGTCGCGCATTGCCGGACGCATCCTCGGCATGGGCGACGTGGTCGGCCTCGTCGAAAAGGCCGCCGAGAATCTCGACGCCGCCAAGATGCAGGCGACCGCCGAGAAGATGCGCAAGGGCGCGTTCGACCTCTCCGACCTGCGCGAGCAACTCGACCAGATGTCGAAGCTCGGCGGATTGTCTGGCCTGATGGGCATGATGCCCGGCGTCGCCAAGTTGAAGAACCAGATGGCGAACGTGAACCTCGACGACAATCTGCTGAAGCGCCAGAAGGCGATCATCGACTCGATGACGCCGAAAGAGCGCCGCAACCCGGACCTGCTCAAAGCCTCGCGCAAGCGGCGCATCTCGGCCGGCTCCGGCGCGAAGGTCGAGGAAATCAACCGGCTCCTGAAAATGCACCGGCAGATGGCCGACGTGATGAAGTCCATGAGCCGCGGCGGCAGGGGCGGCGGAATGCTCGCCGGCCTCGGCAACATGCTGGGCATCGGCAGCGCGCCGCAAATGCCATCGCCCGAAGAAATGAAGAAACTCGCCGAGAAAATGCCGGACGCAGGCAAGCTGCCTGCGCAGTTTCCCGGTCTCTCCAACCTGCCGTCGAAGTTTCCGGGCCTGCCGGGACTGGGCGGCATGAACCCACTCAAGAAAAAGTAGTCACGAAAGGACTAAACAATGGCCGTCGTTATCCGTCTTTCCCGCGCGGGCACCAAGAAGCGCCCGTTCTACCGCCTCGTCGTCGCCGACTCGCGCTTCCCGCGCGATGGCCGCTTCATCGAACGCGTCGGCACCTACGACCCGAAGAAGCCGAAGGATTCTCCGGAGCGTGTGAAGCTCGAACTGGAGCGCATCAAGCACTGGATCTCGAAGGGCGCGCAGCCGTCGGATCGCATCCTGCGCTTCCTCGACGCCGCCGGCATTGCCAAGCGCACGCCGCGCAACAACCCGCAGAAGGCGAAGCCGAAGAAGGAAGCCGCCGCTCCCGCGGAAGGCGCTGCTCCCGCTGCCGCTCCGGCTGCGTAAGACTAGATGACGGATCGCGTCTGCGTCGCGAAAATCGGCGCCGCGCACGGCCTGCGCGGCGAAGTGCGATTGCAGGTCTTCACGCAAGACCCGGACGCGGTCCTCGGCTTTGGCGAACTGGAAAGCGAGGACGGCACGAAGAAGTTTCGTGTTGCCTCGCTTCGTACGGCCAAGGGCCACTTCGTCGCGAAGCTCGCGGGCGTGAACGACCGCAACGCTTCCGAACTGCTCACGAACATCGAACTGTTCGTTGCGCGCGACAAACTTCCCAAGATTGAAGCGGACGGCGAGTTCTATCACGCGGACCTGATCGGGCTGCGCGTGGAGGACAAGTCCGGGAAAAATTACGGCGTCGTGATCGCGGTCCGCAATTACGGCGCGAGCGATCTCATCGAAGTCGCGGAGCCGCCGAAGAAATCCGGTACGCTGATTCCGTTCATCGACGAGTTCGTGCCGGAAGTGGATGTAGAAGCAGGACGCGTGGTGATCGTTCCGGCGCCGGGATTGTTCGATGAGCCGAAGGCGAAATCGAAATGACCTGGCGCGCTTCCATCCTCACGCTGTTTCCCGAAATGTTTCCGGGGCCGCTTGGGATTTCGCTCGCGGGCAAGGCGCTCTCGAATCAAATTTGGTCGCTCGACGCGCAAGACATTCGCGCTCAAGCGACCGACAAACACCGCACCGTGGACGACACGCCTTCCGGTGGCGGGCCGGGCATGGTCATGCGCGCCGACATTCTCGCCAAGGCCATCGACGCGGCTTCGCCCGCGGATGATCCGCGCCCGCGGCTCCTCATGAGTCCGCGCGGCGTGCCGCTGACGCAGGAGAAAGTTTGTGGCCTCGCCAAGGGTCCGGGCGTCGTCATCGTCTGCGGCCGCTTCGAGGGCGTGGACGAGCGCATCATCGCCGCCCGCAATCTCGAGGAAGTCTCGGTCGGGGACTACGTGCTGTCGGGGGGCGAGGTCGGGGCCTTCGTGCTGCTGGACGCCTGCGTCCGGTTGCTTCCGGGGGTGATGGGGGACGAGGCTTCGGGGACGGACGAGAGCTTCTCCGACGGCCTCCTCGAATACCCCCAGTACACCCGGCCGCAGGCCTTCGAAGGGGTGCCGATTCCGGACATCCTGACCTCCGGGGACCACGCGAAAGTGGCCGCCTGGCGCAGGGAACAGGCCGAACGCCTCACGGCCGCCCGCAGGCCCGACCTGTGGGGCCAAAAAGGGGGCAAAAAGGCATGACAAGCCTCGATTCTTCGCCTATAGACCCCGCCCATCCCGTTATGGAATTCACTTCCCGGCGCCGGATTTGAGCGGCGCGGAGCTACTGTCATGAACCTCATTCAGACCATCGAAAAAGAAGAAATCGCACGCGTTACCGGCGGCAAGCCGGTACCGAAGTTCCAGCCGGGCGACACGCTGATCGTGAACGTCCGCATCAAGGAAGGCGAGCGTACCCGCGTGCAGGCCTATGAAGGCGTGTGCATCGCGCGTACCGGCGGCGGCCTCCAGGAGAGCTTCACGGTGCGCAAGATTTCGTACGGCGAAGGCGTCGAGCGCGTGTTCCCGATCTATTCGCCGAACATCGATTCCATCGACGTCGTGCGCCGCGGCAAGGTTCGCCGCGCGAAGCTCTATTACCTGCGCGATCTCGAGGGCAAGCGCGCCCGCATCGTCGAGCGTCAGGACGCGGCTGCTGCCGCGCTCGACGCCGAAGCCGCGGCGATCAAGGCTGCCCAGCCGAAGGCCGAGAAGGTCAAGAAGGAAAAGCCGAAGGCGCAGGCGGCAACGCGCGCTGCCAAGGGCGGCGGCAAGAAGTAAGCCTTCGCTCACCACGAACACAAAAGGCCGGCGCATTTCCGCCGGCCTTTTTGTTTATTGCGTGCAGGCAACCCGATTGCAGCAGAGGCGTTTGGATAGACGATGCATGTTCTCGCGCAGCTTCGGACGGTTTTGATCGCGCTCCTTTTGGCGGGCGCATGCGCATTTCCGGCGCGTGCGGAAACCGTCAGCCTCGAAGTGCAGGCTTCCTCCGTGGACCGCGACAAGACCACGAACGAAGTCGTGGTGCTGATCGAACTCGCGCCCGGCGCGATCGACAAGTTCGAGAGCTTCACCGAGCGCCATGTCGGGCGGCAGATCGAAATTCGCCTCGGCACCACCGTACTGCTGAAGGCGCGGCTGGTGGAGAAGATCAAAGGCGGCACCATCCGCGCCACCACGAAATTCACCGATGACGAAGGCCGGAAAGTATCCGCGCAACTCACGCGCGGGGCGATGATCATTCTGGAAAACGTTTCGGAATAACGCTTCATGTTTTCGCGGCGCGCTTTTCTTCGCCTGCTCGGCGGTACGGCTGCTGCGGGTGCGGGGCTTTTCTCCTATGCGTTCGCCATCGAGCCGCGCTACCGGCTTGTCACCACGACCTACCGCTTCACGCCGCCGCGTTGGCCGAAGCTCGCGCGGCCGCTGCGCATCGCGGCGCTCGCCGACCTGCATGCCTGCGATCCGTGGATGCCGCTTTCGCGGATCGAGGAGATCGTGCGCGCGGCGAACACGCTGAAGCCCGACCTGATCGTGTTGCTCGGCGATTACGTCTCCGCCATCCATCGTTTCGGGACAACCGAAATTCCGGTCGAAGCGTGGAGCGCCGTGCTTGCAAAACTCGAAGCGCCGCTCGGTACCTTCGCGGTGCTCGGCAACCATGACTGGTGGACCGGCGCGGAAGAAGTGCGCCGCGGGCTTGCAGGCAACCGGATTCCGGTTCTCGAAAACGAAGCGCGCAAACTGAAAGCGCCGGACGGTTTCGAATTCTGGCTTGCGGGTCTCGGCGATCAGATCGCAATCCCGAAAGGCCCGCGCCGTTTTCAGGGCGTGGACGATCTGCCGAAAACCATGCGTGCGATCACGGATAATGCGCCCGCCATTCTGCTTGCGCATGAGCCGGATATTTTTCCGCAGGTGTCTGAACGCATTGCGCTCACGCTTTGCGGGCACACCCATGGCGGGCAGGTGCGGTTCCCCTTCTACGGCGCAGCGGTGGTGCCGTCCCGCTACGGCCAGCGCTATGCCTACGGCCATGTCGTCGAGGCCAACCGGCACCTCGTCGTATCGGGCGGGCTGGGCTGCACCTTCCTGCCGGTCCGTTTCGGCGTGCCGCCGGAGATCGTGCTCGTCGAACTGGGATAGTTTGCGGGGGCTACGGGGCAGCGCTATATCACGGCCATGCCGACGAAACGGACCACGGAACTTGCGGAAAACACGGGCGCAGCGCGCCCGCTGTGCCGCGTCGTGCTGCGCGATCATGCGCGGCTGCCGGGCCGTTTCTTCGGGCGGCTGACCGCCTCGATCCAGGCGGCGCTTTAAGCGGCTGTTCGCGCTTTCGCGCGTAAACTCTCACCCGCTTCCATCAGACTTAGCCAAGAGCCAACGACTATGAAACCGCGCACTCTCTACGATAAAATCTGGGACGATCATCTCGTCGATCAGCAGCCGGACGGCACCTGCCTGCTCTACATCGACCGCCACCTCGTGCATGAGGTGACCAGCCCGCAGGCGTTCGAAGGCCTGCGCATGGCGGGCCGCAAGGTTCACGCGCCGGAAAAGACGCTCGCCGTGGTCGACCACAACATCCAGACCACCGACCGCTCCAAGGGCATCGCCGATCCGGAATCGCGCACGCAGGT
This sequence comes from Xanthobacteraceae bacterium, assembly GCA_019454205.1. Taxonomy (NCBI): domain Bacteria; kingdom Pseudomonadati; phylum Pseudomonadota; class Alphaproteobacteria; order Hyphomicrobiales; family Xanthobacteraceae; species Xanthobacteraceae bacterium. The sequence continues at coordinate 2,813,901 of CP075369.1, read as the reverse complement.
GGAAGCGCTCGCCGCGAACGCCAAGGAATTCGGCGTCGATTATTTCGACGAGCATGACCGCCGTCAGGGCATCGTCCACATCATCGGACCGGAACAGGGCTTCACGCTGCCGGGCACGACGATCGTATGCGGTGACAGCCACACCTCGACGCACGGCGCGTTCGGCGCGCTCGCGCATGGCATCGGTACGTCCGAAGTCGAGCATGTGCTGGCGACGCAGACGCTGATCCAGAAAAAAGCGAAGAACATGCGCGTGACGGTGGACGGCAAGCTGCCGGAAGGCGTCGGCGCGAAGGACATCATCCTCGCCATCATCGGCGAGATCGGCACCGCGGGCGGCACCGGCTCGGTCATCGAATTCGCGGGCGAAGCGATGCGCGCGCTGACGATGGAAGGCCGCATGACCGTCTGCAACATGACGATCGAAGGCGGCGCGCGCGCAGGGTTAGTCGCGCCCGACGAGAAGGCCTACGAATATCTCAAGGGCCGTCCGCGTTCGCCGAAAGGCGAGGCGTGGGACGCGGCCATGCGCTACTGGGAAACGCTCTACTCGGACGAAGGTGCGCATTTCGACCGCGAAGTGAAGCTCGACGGTGCGGCGCTGCCGCCCATCGTTTCGTGGGGCACCAGCCCGGAAGACGTCGTTTCCATCGCCGGCGTCGTGCCGGATCCGGCGAAGCTCGCCGACGAGAACCAGCGCATCGCGAAGCAGCGCGCGCTCGATTACATGGGCCTGAAAGCGGGGACGAAGATCACCGACATCCGGCTCGACAAGATCTTCATCGGCTCCTGCACCAACGGGCGCATCGAAGACCTTCGCGTGGTAGCGAAGATCGTGGACGGCAAGAAGGTCCACGATGCGGTGAGCGCGATGATCGTGCCGGGTTCGGGCCTGGTCAAAGCGCAGGCCGAGCAGGAGGGCCTCGACAAGATTTTCAAGGCCGCGGGCTTTGAATGGCGCGAGCCGGGCTGCTCGATGTGCCTTGCCATGAACCCGGACAAGCTGAAACCGGAAGAACGCTGCGCCTCGACCTCGAACCGTAACTTCGAGGGCCGTCAGGGCTACAAGGGCCGCACGCATCTTGTGTCGCCCGCGATGGCGGCGGCGGCGGCGATTGCCGGTCACTTCGTCGATGTACGCCAGTGGCCGAAGCACTAAAGCGTTTCGGCAATCCCTGAAAGCAAAACGGGCGCTCCAAAGAGCGCCCGTTTCGTTTTGAGCTTATGCCGTCCGCTTAGTGCCAGTGCTTCTTCTTGTTGTGCGGGTGCTTATGCGGATGATTGTGCACATGCTGATGCTTGTGCGGGTGGCGATGCATGTGGTGCTGCCCGCGATGCTGGTGGTGGCGGTGATAACGATACCGCTCCGAGGTGTAGTAGCGCGGCGCATAATCGTAACGGCGATGGCGGTAGCTGTATCCCGCGTCGTCGTCATAGTCCTGCTGCACATAGCCATACTGCCGCTGCGCGTAGCCGTAAGGCTGCGTGTAGTAGCGCGGCGCGTAATTCACCTGCGGCTGCACATAAGCAGGCTGCTGCCTCACGTAATAGTAAGTCGTGACTGCGTAGGCGTAAGGCTGCGCGGCCTGCTGCTGCACCGGATAGGCATATTGCTGCGTGTAATTGTATTGCGGCTGGTAGCTGTAGCGCTGCACGACCGGGCGGTAATCGCGCTCATAGCGATACTGCCGTTCGGCGGCGTATTCGTAGCGGCGCTGGTAGTCGCGGCGGACGTAATTGCGGCGCGGCGCATAGTCATAGCGGTTGTAGGCGTTGACGCAGCGCCATTCGCCGCGAACCTTCCGCGGCGTGCAGTTCGCGTCGGCGCGAACGGCGTTCGGCGCGACGGCGGGCGTAGAGAGTGCGGTCACGCGCGCTTGCGCGGACGTCGCGAGTCCGAAGGCGCTCACGGCAGCGAGCGCGAGTACGAATTTCTTCATTTGATGGCTTCCCATTTACCTTTCGTTGCGCGGGAGTATTTCGTTTGCCGCGTGCGCGCGAAAGCGAAAGCCGTTGGTATGGTAAGCCGGTATGGTAAAGCGCGCGGCACGCTCATGCGGCCGCTCTGTTCTTTTGCTTAACGAGGATCGCCGCGGAAACGCCGTCCGCTCAATACCAGTACGGGCGGCGATACCAGTACGGCCGATACAATCCGTACGGACGGTAATGGCTGTACGGGATGTAGCCGTAATACGGGAACGGCGGGCCGTAATGGACCACGCCGGTTTCGCCGCGGAGATAATCGGGCCGCGCGCGCCGCGCATAATACTGGCGCAGCAACCGCGTGCTCGTGCAACGCCGCTGCGACGACCAGCGCAGATGATGGCATGTGCTGCGCTTCGCATCGACAAGGTTGGTGTCGAAGCCTGGGACCGTTGCTTTGCGCGGCGCGCTGTCCGCGGGCGACGCAATGAAAGCGAGCGAGAGAAGCGAGAGCGCTGCGAATGCTGGCCGGAAACTTTTCATCTTGTGTTGGTAGCCGTTCGTTCGCCGCAATGCAAAACGGGCGCTTCTTGCGAAGCGCCCGTTTCATCAAGCCGATCCTTGCGGATCGAATTGCTTACCAGTGATGGCGCGAGCGCCAGCGGCGGTGATGGCGATAGCAGCGCCAGCCGGACCAGTGACGGCGGTGATAACAGCGCGCGTCGATGGTGTTCGATTCGACCGACGGAGCCTTCAGGCCGGTGAACGCGCCGGCGGCAGCCGGCGTGGCGGTGGCGGCAAGGCCGAGCGCGCCAGCGGCAGCGACGGCAAGAGCGAACTTCCTCAACATTGGAATCTTCCTCTCGATTGTTGCTTGCGGTCCCCAGTGGGGCGGCGGGACCGATGTGCGGATTTTCAGGAGAGTGACGTGAACCCGCCCTGATTTATGCATTCATGCCGGGTTCAGGAACATGGCTCCACCGAGGCAATAAATGCGCAATATTATGTTTGGTTCCTTAACGCGCGTGATGAAATTTCCACCATGAATGACAAGCCCGCCGAATGGCACGCCGCAACCGCGCCCACGCTCGCCGATTTCGAGCAGCTCGCGGACACAGCTTTCGCCCGTCTGCCAGAGACTTTTCGCAGGTTGTGCAGGGATATCGTCATCCGCGTAACGGATTTCCCCGACGACGATGTGCTCGATGAACTCAGAGCGGAAAGTCCGTTCGATCTTCTCGGACTGTTCTCCGGGATCGGCCTGCCGCAGGATTCCGCCGTGCCGGAAACCGGAAGAATGCCCAATCACATTTTCTTGTACCGCCGTCCGATCCTCGATTACTGGGCCGAGCATGAGCAAACGCTCGGAGAAATCGTGACGCATGTGCTGGTGCACGAGATCGGTCATCACTTCGGCATGTCGGACGACGACATGGCACGCATCGAGGCGGAAGCGGATCGGCCCTGACCGAGCCGCATCGGGCGGCCGTAGCTCCCCGCGTCCACGGGAAGGCACAGGCCGCAAAAAGCCAGCAAACAGGGCGCTTATCGCTGCCCTCCTAGAGCAAAACGTGCAGGCCCTTGATCGTCATGGGGCCGATGTGGGACAGGAACGGCCAAATCCGCTCCTTACGGACAGGCCGACATGGAAAAGTTCACGACCCTCACCGGCGTCGCCGCGCCGCTCCGGATCATCAATATCGACACCGATATGATCATCCCGAAGCAGTACCTGAAGACGATCCAGCGGACCGGCCTAGGCAAGGGCCTGTTCTCGGAGATGCGCTACAAGGACGACGGCTCTGCGAACCCGGATTTCGTGCTGAATCAGGCCGCCTACAAGGATGCGAAGATTCTCGTTGCCGGCGACAACTTCGGCTGCGGCTCCTCGCGCGAGCACGCGCCGTGGGCGCTGATGGATTTCGGAATCCGCTGCGTGATCTCGACTTCGTTCGCGGACATTTTCTACAACAACTGCTTCCAGAACGGACTGCTTCCCATCGTCGTCTCCAAGGACGATCTGGAGAAGCTGTTCGACGACGCCTCGCGCGGCGCGAACGCGACTCTCACCATCGACCTCGAGAAGCAGGAAATCCGCGGACCGGACGGCGGTGCGATCAAGTTCGACCTCGACCCGTTCAAGAAGCACTGCATGCTGAACGGTCTCGATGGCATCGGCCTCACGATGGAAAAGAAGGCGAGTATCGACGCCTTCGAGAAGAAGAACGCCGCCGCGCGGCCGTGGGCATAAGCCCGTTACCCTGTCTAATCGTCTAATTTCGTAAGCGAGCAATCATGCCGACATACAATCTGCTTTTGCTTCCCGGCGACGGGATCGGTCCCGAAGTCATGGCGCAGGCGCGCCGCGTGATCGAATGGATCGAGAAGCGCGGTCTCGCGACCTTCAACATCGAGGAAGGCCTGGTTGGCGGCGCGGCCTACGACGCGCATGGCAAGTCGATCTCCGAAGACGACATGAAGAAAGCGATGGCCGCCGATGCGGTCATCTTCGGCGCGGTCGGCGGCCCGAAATGGGATGGCGTGCCTTACGACGTTCGCCCGGAAGCGGGCTTGCTTCGGCTTCGTAAGGATCTCGCGCTGTTCGCGAACCTGCGCCCCGCGATCTGCTATCCGGCGCTGGCCGACGCTTCGTCGCTCAAGCGCGAGCTGGTCGAGAACCTCGACATCGTGATCGTGCGTGAGCTGACTGGCGGCGTCTATTTCGGCGAGCCGAAGACGATCACGGATTTGGGCAACGGTCAGAAGCGTGCCATCGACACGCAGGTCTACGACACCTACGAAATCGAGCGCATCGCGCGCGTGGCCTTCGATCTTGCGAAGGCGCGCAAGAACAAGGTCACGTCCTCCGAAAAACGCAACGTGATGAAGTCCGGCGTGCTCTGGCACGAGGTCGTCAATCAGGTGCATCAGCGCGAATACAAGGACGTGGAGCTGGAGCACCAGCTCGCGGATGCGCTCGGCATGCAGCTCGTGCGCAACCCGAAGCAGTTCGACGTGATCGTCACCGACAACCTGTTCGGCGACATGCTCTCAGACGTCGCGGCGATGCTTACCGGTTCGCTCGGCATGCTGCCTTCCGCCTCGCTCGGCGAAGTCGATTCCAAGACCAAGAAGCGCCGCGCGCTCTACGAGCCGGTGCATGGCTCCGCGCCGGACATCGCAGGCCGCGGCATGGCGAACCCGATTGCGATGATCGGCTCGCTCGGCATGGCGCTGCGCTATTCGTTCGGCATGGGCAAAGTGGCAGACCAGATCGAGGAAGCGATCTCGAACGTGCTGGCGGCGGGTCACCGCACCGCGGATATTCGCGGCAATGCGACCAAGATCGTGTCCACGCAGGACATGGGCGACGCCATCCTCGCGGAGTTGGACAAGCTCGCGTAATCGGTTCGCACAACCTCAAATAAAAACGCCGGGCACGAAGCCCGGCGTTTTGCTTTTCAGCGTGAAAGAATCAGTAGCCCGGCAACTCGAACTGGCCGGGCAGCGGCCAACGGGTATGGCCCATCGGATCGGGACCATAGGTCGGGTAGCGCCACGAAGGGCCGAACGCATAATCGTGGTAGCTTTTCGATCCCGGTTTCACTTCCGTGCCCGGATCGAGATAGCTGCGCTTCTTCACGATGATGCGGGGACGCTGCTGCCGGTATTGCGCGTCGGCTTCGTAGGCCGTCGCGGCAAGTAGCGACAAACCGGCGGCAAGGGCGATAAATGGTGCGAAACGCATGACAGCCTCCCGAATTCTCAACTCTTATAACCTTTTATCCCGGTTCCGGTTGCAGGGCCTAGTGGCCGAAAGACACAGGGGGAACGGCGATTGAGCGAGCACCGGGCAACCCGTAGATTCAGCCCGAATTTCACTTTCCGGGAGCCGTTTTGAGCGCCAGCAAACCCGCCGCATCCGCCTCCGCCGCAAAATCGCATCCCGAATTGGCGGAGAAGGGCGACAACGTCTTCGTCATCGGCGAGCAACCGCTGGTCGCTGAAACCCGGCCCGAGGCGCTCGACGACGACACCACGCCGGCATCGAAGTTTTTCATCCGCAACAACGGCGAGGTTCTGGTTGCCGCTGGCGATCCGGAGCGCTGGACGCTGTCCATCGGCGGCGAAGTGAACGCCGCGCTCGCGCTTACACTCGGCGACATCAAGGCGAAGTTCGCGCAGGTGACGCAGCGCATGGTGCTGGAATGTGGCGGCAACGGCCGCGCGTTCTTCTCGCCGCAAGCCGAAGGCGTGCAGTGGCATCACGGCGGCGCAGGCTGCGCGGAATGGACCGGCGTGCGGCTGCGCGATGTGTTACTGGCGGCGGGTCTGAAAGAGACTGCGCGTTTCACCGGACATTTTGGTGCCGACCCAGCGTTTCCGGGTCACGTTACGCCGCCGATCTCACGCGGTATTCCGATTGCGAAAGCGATGGACGAGAATACGCTGCTCGTCTTCGCAATGAACGGAAAACCGCTGCTTCCGGTGCATGGCTTTCCATTGCGGCTTATCGTGCCGGGCTGGGTCGGTTCCGTCTCCCATAAATGGCTGACAAGAATTCTGATCCGCAAGGACCGGCATGACGGAACGCTGATGGACCCCTGGCACTATCGCGTGCCGCCGGTTCCGATGATGCACGGCGACAAATTCGATCCGACGACATTCGTCGATCTGGAGGCGATGCCGTTGCGCTCGATCATCACTTCGCCGGCGAACGGTTCGCATGCGGTGTGCAACACGCCGTTACGCGTGCGCGGGGCGGCGTGGGCAGGCGATCAGACCGTTCGTATCGTCGAAATCTCGGGCGACAAAGGTGCAAGCTGGCAACGTGCGGAGCTTTCGCCGCTGAAGAATCCGTATGACTGGACTCGCTTCAGCGCGACGGTTTCATTCGCGGCGCGCGGCCCGCATGAAATCTGGTCGCGCGCGACAGATAGCACCGACAATGTACAACCCGATATAGCACATGGTTGGAATCCACACGGCTATGGCGCAAATCCGATTCATAAAATCAAAATAGTTGTTCAATAAGTGCGCGCTCGTTTGTGCGCTGCATGTTGAGCGCACAGCGCGATTCTCTACGCTTCCTCCCGGATGGAGTTGCCGTAAGCGCTCCCCCACAAAAATGAACGCCGAACGTCCCGCCGTAAGCGGTGACCAGGGAGGAATGCCATGACGACGCGCGAGCGCTCGTTCGAAGAACTGTATCGTGATGATCCCGAGCGCGCCGATGCGTTGCTCCATGGACGCAAAACCGGCGCTTCGCGGCGCGGATTTCTTGGCGGCGCTGGTGTCGCCGCTGTCGGCGCAATGGTGGGTGCCGCCATTCCGTTCTCGAAAAACATGCCTGCCGGTTTTGTGCCAGCCGCATTCGCGCAGCAACCGAATCCGAACGCGCAAACCACGACACCGCCGCCCGCAACACCGGAAAAGAAAGGGCCGCAGCTGCTCAATTTCCCCGGCAAGGACGGCAAGCTCGTGGTGCTCGGCGAGCGGCCGCTGGTGGCGGAAACGCCGGAAGCGTTGCTCGACGACGACACCACGCCGACCTCGAAATTCTTCATCCGTAACAACGGTAATCCGCCGCAGAACACCGGCGATCCGGACGCATGGAAGCTCACCATCGACGGCGAAGTGAACAAGCCGCTCGAAATCACGGTCGGCGAACTGAAGAAGAAATACAAACCGCAAACGCTGCGCATGGTGTTGGAGTGCGGCGGCAACGGCCGTTCGTTCTTCTCGCCGCCTGCAAGCGGCAACCAGTGGACCAACGGTGGCGTCGGCTGCGCGGAATGGACCGGCGTTTCCCTTGCCGAAGTGCTGAAAACCGCGGGTGTGAAGCCCTCCGGCATCTACACCGCGAATTACGGGGCGGACGCGCATCTTTCGGGCGATCCCGCGCGTCATACGCTTTCGCGCGGCGTGCGCATCGCGAAAGCTATGGAGCCGCAGACGCTTCTCGTCTGGGCGATGAACGGCAAGCCGCTGGAGGCTGTACACGGCGCGCCGCTGCGGTTGATCACGCCGGGCTGGGCGGGTTCGGTGTCGCACAAGTGGCTGAACAAGATCACGATCCGCGACAAGGAACACGACGGGCAGGGCATGGTCGGCACCAACTACCGTCTCGCGATCAATCCGATGGTGCCGGGGAGCAAGGCGGACCCGAAGAATTTCCGCATTCTCGAATCGATGCCGGTGCGTTCGATCATCACGTCTCCCGCGAACGGCACCAAGCTTGCCGCCGGTACGCGCGAGATCAAGCTGCGCGGCGCGTCGTGGGCGGGCGATCTCACGGTGAAGCAGGTCGAAGTCTCGGCCGATTTCGGCCAGACCTGGACCAAAGCGACGCTCGCCAACCCGAAGAACAAGTTCGACTGGCAGCGCTGGACGGGAACCGTGAAAGTGCCGAGCGACGGCTATTACGAGATCTGGAGCAAGGCGACCGACTCCAACGGCAAGGCGCAGCCGCATGTGGCGGCGGGATGGAACCCGCAAGGTTACGGCTCCAATCCCTTCCACCGGATCGCGGTGCTGATTGGCTGAGCGAATGAAAAGGTACACAACAACGCGGGCGGCGAATGCCGCCCGCAACTTTCTCGCCGTGCTGCTGGCCGTGTTTGCGTTCGGCGTGTTGTCGACCGCATCACACGCGCAACAACAGCCGCCCGCATTCGAACCGAAGCCGGAGGATCCGGAAGATTATCCGGACAATCCGGGGCGCGACGATGCATTCTATGGCTGCACGGCGTGCCACGGATTCAAGATCGTCGCGGCGCAAGGTTTCACGCGGGAACGCTGGAGCGAAACCATCGACATCATGATCGAGCGTCACGGCGCACCAAAACTCGATGCGAAAGACCGCAAAACGATTCTCGATTATCTGGAGAAGACGTTTCCGCCGAAAGCGCCCGGCAACCGGGGCTTCCAGAATCCATTCCTGAATCAGTAATCAGCGCGCGGTGAATTTGCCGCGCAGGCGCGGGCCGTCCTTGGTATCGATCCAGTCCGGTGCTTTCGGCGCGACGCCGAGCAGCGGATTTTTCACGTCGCAGAAGCTGCGGTTACGCTCGGCAACAGCGAAGAAATCGATCAGCCGTTCGTCGCCGCCCGAAGACAGCATGGCGAGACGGTCGAGCATGCAGGCCAGTTGACCCGGCGCAACCAGCTCGGTGCCGGGATTGCAGTACCAGGCGGTGATGCCGATCGCGGCTTCGTCGAACTTGCCGGCGATGGCGAGGCAGTTGCGCGGACCATTTCCGGTCGCAAGGGTCATCTGCACGGTTTGCAGATCGCCGAACTTGGTGATGAGGATTCCGGCAGGGCCGGTGATGTCCGCTTGAATCGAGGAGAGCGCTGCCAGCGAGGCGACCGATTCCACCGGGTCGCTCAGCACCGCGCCTTCCGTACCGGGACGATAGAGCGAGACGCGAACGAACGCGCCATTGGTATCGGAAGCCGCGCCGTAGGTGAGGATGTCCTCGCGGCCGCCGCCGGTGGCATGGCGGCGTGTGAGGTAGGTGTGTTCCAGCCCCTGCAGGGCGCTGGAGGCGATGGCGAAAGCGCCGTTCTGGCGCGCGGCCTCGATCCATGCCGAGCGCTGCGGCGGCGCCTGCTCGACGGAGGATTTCGCCTGCTGCGGCCCACCGAGGCCGACCACGAAAAAAGCAACCAATGCGGCCATCGCCATGGCGGCGAGGACACGCGATGCGGTGACGGCGCGGGCTTCCTGCTCCAGCAGGAGCGGAACCGCGACAGCCTCCGGCGGACGGCGAAAAACGGAAAGCGGTACGTGGCGATCGTTCACTTTGCGGCCCCCCTGAAAGGCCCGCCAGCCCCGTTCATTCAAGGCTTGGCGCGTGCAACCTTCTCGCGTAGAACCCGCCGCATTCCGGTTAAATGCAGGAGCAAAGCCGCGGCTTTTCGCGGCCAGAGTGAACAATGGGTTACAAGGTCGCCGTAGTCGGCGCGACGGGTAACGTCGGCCGCGAAATGCTGAACATCCTTGCGGACCGCGGCTTCCCCGCGGACGAGGTCGTGGCGCTGGCTTCGCGCCGCTCGATCGGGGTCGAGGTTTCGTATGGTGACCGGATCCTTAAATGCAAGGCGCTCGAGAACTACGATTTCTCGGACACCGACTTCTGCCTGATGTCGGCGGGTTCTTCCGTGTCGAAGGAATGGTCGCCCAAGATCGGCGCGCAGGGCTGCGTGGTGATCGATAACTCGTCGTGCTGGCGCTACGACGACGAGGTGCCGCTGATCGTTCCGGAAGTGAACGCGGATGCTGTCACCGGCTATACGAAGAAGAACATCATCGCGAACCCGAACTGCTCGACCGCACAGCTCGTGGTGGCGCTGAAGCCGCTGCACGATGCCGCGAAGATCAAGCGCGTCGTGGTCTCGACCTATCAATCGGTGTCGGGTGCCGGCAAGGACGCGATGGACGAACTCTTCAACCAGACCAAGGCGATCTACGTGAACGACTCGGTCGAGCCGGAGAAGTTCACCAAGCGCATCGCCTTCAATGTCATTCCGCACATCGACGTGTTCCGCGAGGACGGTTACACGAAAGAAGAGTGGAAGATGGACGCCGAGACGAAAAAGATCCTCGATCCGGACATCGCACTGACCGCGACCTGCGTGCGCGTGCCGGTGTTCGTAGGCCATTCGGAAGCGGTGAACGTCGAGTTTGAGCAGCCGCTCTCGGCGGACAAGGCGCGCGACATTCTTCGCGAAGCACCGGGTCTGCTGGTGGTGGATAAGCGCGAGAACGGCGGTTACGTCACGCCGTTCGAGGCGACCGGCGAGGATGCGACCTACATCTCGCGCATCCGCGAAGATCACACGGTGAAGAACGGCCTGAACTTCTGGTGCGTGTCCGACAATCTGCGCAAGGGCGCGGCGCTGAACGCGATCCAGATCGCGGAAGTGCTGGTCAACCGCAAGCTCGTGCAGCCGAAGAAGAAGGCGGCGTAAGCTTCAAGGACAATCGAATAAGAAAATGGCCGGGTCTCCCCGGCCATTTTTATTTTCAGAATCTCGGCTCGGCGATCGCCGCCGCGTGCTCGGCCTTCGCGACCGGCACGAAATCTTTCTTCTGTTCGTCGTAGACCAGCAGGTCGCCGTCCGCGACGCCGAAGTACGCGCCGTGCAGCTTCAGCTTGCCGCGCCCGACCAGGATGTTCACGCAAGGGAACGTCATCAGGTTCTTGACGGTCAGCAGCACGGATGCCTTTTCGAGGCGCGTAAGATATTCGCGCTCGCTCTCGTTGTGCGCGCGCCGCGGCATGCTTTGCACCGCGGGCTCGATTATCTTCATCCAGTTGCCGATGAAATCGCCCGGCGAGAGCGGTTCGATATGGTTCGCGTGCGCGGCGATACCGCCGCACTGTGCATGGCCGAGCACCACGATGTGCTTCACGCGCAGCGCCTGCACCGCGAATTCGAGGGAGGCGGAGACGGCGCGGGTCGCGCCGTCCGGCGAATACGGCGGCACCAGATTCGCGACATTGCGCGCGACGAACAATTCACCCGGTGCGGCGTCGAAGATGACTTCCGGCGACACGCGGCTGTCGCAACAGCCAATCACCATGACTTCGGGCTTCTGGCCGCGGGTCGCGAGTTCCCTGAACCGACTCTGCTCGTCGGGCAGACGGTTGGTGAGAAAGTTGCGATAGCCTGCCGTGAGCCGTTCGGGAAAATCCACGTTTCCGTTCCTCTTTGGCGGTCCCTACGAAAGAAGCCACCTTCGCGCTCCCGTCAAGGGCTTGGCATGCAGGTTGCGTGGAGGCTAGGACATGGCCTGCAAACGAGGGGTTCTCATGCCGTCTTCCATTCGTCCGCGCAGAAGCGTGCTCTACATGCCCGGCTCCAATGCGCGTGCGCTGGAGAAGGCGCGCTCACTTGCCGCAGATGCATTGATCCTCGATCTGGAAGACGCAGTCGCGCCCGACGCCAAAACCATCGCGCGCGAACAAGTTACGGCAGCCGTGAAGGCCGGCGGCTACGGCAACCGGGAAGTCGCAATCCGCGTCAATGCGTTCTCGACGCCATGGGGCATGGATGATTTCAAGGCGGCGGCGATGGCGAATCCGGATGCCATTCTGGTGCCGAAAGTCTCGTCTGCCGACGAAATGAACGATATCGCGCGGGCGCTGGCGCAAACGAACGCGGACGGGAAAATCCGCATCTGGGTCATGATCGAAACGGCACTATCGGCCTTTCGTCTCGAACAGATCGCAGCGACCGCGAAAGACGACAAGACTCGGCTCTCGGTTTTCATTCTCGGCACCAACGACTACGCGAAGGAAACGCGGGCGAGGATCACGCGCGGGCGCGCGGGATTGATCCCGTTCCTCGCGAATACGGTCGCTGCCGCGCGCGCTTACGGAATCGACGTGATCGACGGCGTCTATAACGACATCGCCAATATCGACGGATTGAAGGAAGAAGCCGCGCAGGCGCGCGATTTCGGCTTCGATGGCAAGACCATTATCCACCCCTCGCATATCGCGCCTTGCAACGAGGTGTTCTCGCCGGGCGAGGAAGAAGTCGCGGCCGCGCGAAAAGTGGTGAGCGCTTTCGAACAGCCGGAGAATGCGGGCAAGGGCGTTTTGCAGATCGACGGCCGCATGTACGAAATCCTTCATGCGGAAATCGCGAAGCGTACGGTCGCGGTGGCGGATGCGATCAGGGAACGGGAAGCGGCGCAATGAATCCGGTTGTGACGAAGATGAAAACTTCTTCCGGCAATTTCTTCGAGGATTTTTCGCTTGGGCAGGTCATCCACCACGCGACGCCACGAACGATCACGGAAGGCGACGTATCGCTCTATTCGGCGCTTTACGGCACGCGCTTCGCCGTGCAGTCGGCGGAGAGCTTCGCGAAGGCAATCGGCTATCCGCGTGCGCCGGTCGATGATCTGCTTGTGTTTCACATCGTGTTCGGCAAGACGGTGCCGGATATCTCGCTGAACGCAGTCGCGAACCTCGGCTATGCCGCGTGCCGTTTCCTCGCGCCGGTCTATCCGGGCGATACGCTGCACGCCGTTTCCGAGGTGATCGGCTTGCGCGAGAATGCGAACCGCACCTCCGGCGTGGTCTATGTGCGTTCGACCGGCTTCAACCAGCATGGCAAGGAAGTGCTCGACTACGCGCGCTGGGTGATGGTGCGCAAGCGCAACGAGCATGGCGCGGCACCTGAGCCGCTGGTGCCGCAGCTTCCCTCCGCGATCCCTGCCGAAGGACTGGGCGCAAGTGTGCCCGCGCTGCATTTACGCGAATATAATTTCCGCCTTGCGGGGAGCGAACACCGTTTCGAGGACTACACGCCGGGCGAGAAGATCGACCATGTGGACGGCATGACGGTCGAGGAAGCCGAGCACCAGATCGCGACGCGGCTCTACCAGAACACGGCGAAAGTCCACTTCAACCAGTTCGCGCAGAAGTCGGATCGCTTCGGGAAGCGGCTGATCTACGGCGGTCATGTCATTTCGCTGGCACGGGCGCTTTCGTTCAACGGCCTCGCCAACGCGTTCCATGTCGCGGCCATCAACGGCGGGCGGCATGTCGCGCCGCTGTTCGCGGGCGATACGGTGTTTGCGTGGTCGGAAGTGCTCGACGCGCAGGAGTTGCCGCACCGGAGCGATGTCGGCGCGCTACGTTTGCGTATGGTAGCGACCAAGGACCGGCCCTGTAGGGATTATCCGTACAAGAACGGCGACGAATACGAGCCGGGCGTGATCCTCGATCTCGACTACTGGGTGCTGATTCCGCGCTAGGCTTCCGTGCGGCGCAGGTGCTCGACCAGATCGCGCGAGTAGGCCGGCAGCGCCTCGAAGCTGCGCACGCAGATGGTGAGGTCGCGTTCGGCCCAGGCATCGGTAAGTGAAACCGGCGTCACTGCCATCGCGAGTGCGGCGCGCTTCGCCGTCGTCTCCGGCACGACGCCGATACCGACGTTCTTCTCCACCATACGGCAGACCGCATCGAATGAGCGGAGCTGAATCCGCAGCCGCAGTGGGCGGCCGATGCGCGCCGCCTTGTCGGCGAGGAAGCGCTGCAACGCCGACGCGCGGTCCAGCCCGACGAAATCGTGTTCCAGCACCTGCGCGAGCGACACCTGTGCGCGCACCGCAAGCGGATGATCGTGGGCGACGACCAGCACGAAGCGGTCGCGCCGGAACGGATAGGTTTCGAGTTCGCCGGAATCGACCGTGCCGGCAACGATGCCGAGATCGGCGACCCCTTCCGCGATCAGGCTCACGATTTCGTCGGAGAGCCGCTCCTCGATGTCGACGCTGACATTTGGATGCGCAGTGAGGAACGAGGACAGCGCTTCGGGAAGAAACTCGGTCAGCGCATTGGTGTTGGAGAGCATCTTGATCTGCCCCGCTTGTCCTCCGACGAAAGCGCCGAGGTCTTCTCGCAGGCGATCCGCCTGCTGGAGCATGAGACGCGCGTGCTGGAGCAGGGTGCGCCCAGCCTGCGTCGGCGCCACGCCTTGCCGGCTGCGGAGCAGGAGAGGCGTGCCAAGCGCCTCCTCCATGTTGCGGATGCGCGTGGAAGCTGCGGCGAGGGCGAGGTTCGCGCGCTCCGCGCCATGGGTAATCGATCCTGCCTCCATGACATGCCGGAACAGGCTGAGGTCGGAGAGATCAAAGCGCATGAATGCCTGCCATGCTGCGGATTCGCACGGAGCGGCAGGCGGAATCCGGCTGGTATGCCAATCCTTCGTATTTCACGAAGGAATGCTACGCCAAATAGCGATTGTAGTCCAAGTTTTGGCAGATAAGTTTCGCAAATGACGAAGTGAGAGCCATTCTAAACGGTGGATGGCCCTTTCTCCGGATTGCGGCGTGAGCGGAAACGGCACAAGTCTTCCGCCGCCGGTTCTCGGTACGAACGGAAAAATCGACATGGCTGATGCGCCGCTGCGCCCGCGCCCGCTTTCTCCCCACCTTACGATCTATCGCCTGACCTGGACCATGGCGATGTCCATGGCGCACCGCCTGAGCGGCATCGCGCTTTATTTCGGCATGCTGTTGCTCGCCTGGTGGCTGGTGGCGGCGGCGCTTTCGCCCAAGCATTTCGACAACGCCAACGATTTCTTCGGAAGCTGGTTCGGTCGGTTGATCCTGTTCGGCTTCACTTGGGCGCTGGTGCACCACCTGCTCGGAGGCCTGCGCCATTTCATCTGGGACACGGTCCGCGGTTTCGGCGCGGCCGAGCGTCATTTTCTCGCGCAGGCGACGCTACTCGGCTCGACTGCCCTCAACATCCTGATCTGGGCGGTCGCCCTCATGCTGAAGAACTGAACCATGCGCACTCCGCTCAGCCGCGTCCGCGGCCTTGGCGCCGCCCATCACGGCACCGAACATTTCTGGCTCCAGCGCGTCACCGCCGCCGCGAACGCAATCCTGCTGATCGTGCTGATCGGCGTGACCATTTCGCTGGTCGGCCGCGGCCATGCCGGCGTGATCGCGACGCTGTCGCGGCCGCTGATCGCGGTGCTGCTGCTTGCCGCCATCATCTCGGTGGCGATTCATATGCGCCTCGGCATGCAGATCGTCATTGAAGACTACGTCCATTCGCCGGGGCGGAAAGTTCTCCTGCTGCTCGCGAACACGTTCTTCACCTGGGGCGTCGCGCTCGCCTGCGCGTTCGCCATTCTCAAAATCTCCTTCGGCTTCGGAACCTGAACATGGCCAGCAACGGCAGCAGCCACACCGCACCGGCAACCTCCGGCAAGGCCTATCCCGTCACCGAGCATCTCTATGACGTCGTGGTCGTCGGCGCCGGGGGCGCGGGTCTGCGCGCGGTGGTCGGTTGCGCGGAAGCGGGCCTGAAGACCGCGTGCCTCACCAAAGTATTCCCGACGCGCTCGCATACGGTTGCGGCGCAGGGCGGCATCTCGGCCGCGCTCGGCAACATGGGCGAGGACGACTGGCGCTGGCACATGTACGACACCGTGAAGGGGTCGGACTGGCTCGGCGACCAGGACGCAATCGAATATCTCTGCCGTAATGCGCCGCAGGCAGTGTACGAGCTGGAGCACTGGGGCGTGCCGTTCTCGCGCACGGAAGCCGGCAAGATCTACCAGCGCCCGTTCGGCGGCATGACGACCCACTACGGCAAGGGCACCGCGCAGCGCACCTGCGCCGCCGCCGACCGTACCGGCCATGCCATCCTGCACACGCTCTACGGCGCGGCGCTGAAGCACCGCGCGGAGTTCTTCATCGAATATTTCGTGCTCGATCTCCTGATGGACGCGGACGGCCGCTGCTGCGGCGTGCTCGCGCTCAAGATGGACGACGGCACCATGCACCGCTTCCGCTCGCACGAGACCATTCTCGCGACCGGCGGCTATGGCCGCGCCTACTTCTCCTGCACGTCGGCGCATACCTGCACCGGCGACGGCAATGCGATGGTGTTGCGCGCGGGCCTGCCGCTACAGGACATGGAGTTCGTGCAGTTCCACCCGACCGGCATCTATGGTGCTGGTTGTCTCATCACCGAAGGTTCGCGCGGCGAAGGCGGCTATCTCGTCAACTCCGAAGGCGAGCGCTTCATGGAGCGCTACGCGCCGTCCGCGAAGGACCTCGCCTCGCGCGACGTCGTTTCGCGCTCGATGACCATCGAAATCCGCGAAGGGCGCGGTGTCGGCAAGAACAAGGACCACATCTACCTGCACCTCGACCACCTCGATCCGGAAGTGCTGCATGAGCGGCTGCCGGGCATTTCGGAATCCGCGCGCATCTTCGCGGGCGTCGACGTCACGAAAGAGCCGATCCCGGTGATCCCGACCGTGCACTACAACATGGGCGGCATCCCCACGAACCCACACGGCGAAGTCGTCACCAAGAAGGACGGCAATCCCGACACCATCGTCGAAGGCCTGATGGCGATCGGCGAAGCGGCCTGCGTTTCGGTGCACGGCGCGAACCGCCTCGGCTCGAACTCGCTGATCGACCTCGTTGTGTTCGGCCGCGCGGCGGCCGACCGCTGTGCCGAGAAGCTGACCCCGAACGACAAGCACATGATGCTTTCCGCCGAAGCGACCGAGAAGGCGCTCGCGCGCTTCGACGGCCTGCGTCACGCCAAGGGTGGCACGCCTACCGCTGAACTGCGGCTCTCGATGCAGAAGGTGATGCAGAGCAACTGCGCGGTGTTCCGCACCAAGGACATCCTGAGCGAAGGCCACGGCCTTATCCACAAAGTGTTCGGCGGCGCGGGCGACGTGAAGGTCACCGACCGTTCGCTGGTCTGGAACACGGACCTGATCGAGACGCTCGAGTTCGACAATCTCATTTCGCAGGCGGTGGTGACGATGGACTCGGCGCTGAACCGTACCGAGTCGCGCGGCGCGCATGCGCGCGAGGACTTCCCGAACCGCGACGACAAGGAATGGATGAAGCACACGCTGAGCTGGGTCGATTTCGACACCAAGAAGGTGAAGATCGATTACCGCCCGGTGCACACCTACACGCTGACGAACGAGATCCAGTACATCGAGCCGAAGGCGCGGGTTTACTAAATGAAACTCGCGCTCGTTTCGGATGGGAACGATTTCGCCGTCTATGAAGACGCCGCGTGGAAGGCGGGAAACGCGAAGAAGCTGGCGATGCTGAACCGCAACCAGGCGGATTTCACCATCGAGCCAGTGCCCGGCGCGCCCGCGAACCTGCCCACCGGCGCCTTCCAGACCATCAACGATGCCCTGATCGCGCTGCGCGAGGCGGGTTTTGAATTCGAGAAGTACGAGAAATAGTCATGGTCGAACTCACACTCCCCAAGAATTCCCGCGTCACCGAAGGCAAGGTCTGGCCGAAGCCGGAAGGCGCCGCCCGCGTTGAGGAACTGCGCGTCTATCGCTACGACCCCGATCAGGACGCCAATCCGCGCATCGACACCTATTATGTGGACCGCGACGACTGCGGCCCGATGGTGCTGGACGCGCTCATCTGGATCAAAAACAACGTCGACCCGACGCTGACCTTCCGCCGCTCCTGCCGCGAAGGCATCTGCGGGTCGTGCTCGATGAACATCGACGGCACCAACACCCTCGCCTGTACGCGCGGCATGGACGAGATCAAGGGCACGGTGAAGATTTACCCGCTGCCGCACATGGCGGTGGTGAAGGATCTGGTGCCCGATCTCACCGGCTTCTACGCGCAGCACGCTTCCATCGAGCCGTGGCTGCAAACCACGACGCCGGAGCCTTCCGCCGAGTGGAAGCAGAGCCACGAAGACCGCGTGAAGCTGGACGGGCTGTACGAATGCATCCTGTGCGCGTGCTGCTCGGCTTCGTGCCCGAGCTACTGGTGGAACTCGGACCGCTTTCTCGGCCCGGCCATCCTGTTGCAGGCCTATCGCTGGATCGTGGACAGCCGCGACGAAGCCACCGGCGAACGCCTCGACAATCTCGAGGACCCGTTTCGGCTCTATCGCTGCCACACCATCATGAACTGCGCGAATACCTGTCCGAAGGGACTGAACCCCGCCAAGGCCATTGCCGAGATCAAGAAGGCGATGGTGGTCCGCCAGCTCTGATTATTCGGCGGGCGGCAGGTTCGCCTGCGCGGCGTTGGCGTTGAATCGCATCCAGATCCGTGTGCCGTAGAGCAGCGCGTAGTGGATGACGCCGTAGATCAGTGCGGCGGCGACGGCGAGGAATGTTCCAAGTAGCAAATAGCGCGGCAGCGTGCCGATGCTGCCCAGCGCGCTGAAAGCGAACAGCAGCGCGAACAGCGCGGCCGCCATCGCCATCATCAGGAGCCAGAACAGGAAGACGCCCGCGAACATGAGCGCGGAGCCGACTGCGAACTTGCGGAAAGCCTGCATCGCAACCAGCATGGCGATCCGGGGTTAAGGACTCGCAAAGGCGAGCCGTACGCCGGAAAGAGGCAGGTCATGATCGATCACATCGGGTTTCCGGTTTCGGACTACGCGCGCGCCAAGGCGTTCTACGAAAAGGCGCTGGCGCCGCTCGGCTATGCGATCATCATGGAGGCGACGCCGGAGCAGACCGAGAGCGGGGCACCGGCCTGCGGCTTCGGCAGGGGCACCAAACCGGATTTCTGGATCGGCGGTGAGGGCGGGCTGAACGGCGTGCTGCACGTTGCGATCGCAACCGACAGCCGGGACAAGGTCGATGCATTCTACAAGGCCGCGCTTGCCGCGGGCGGGCGCGATAACGGCGCTCCGGGGCTACGGCCGCATTACCATCCGAACTATTACGGCGCGTTCGTGCTCGATCCGGACGGGCATAACATCGAGGCGGTCTGCCACAAGGCGCCTTGAGCGTCCGTAATCCGGATTAGGGAGCGCTAAAAAGTAATGACCGCGCACCTTGCGGTGCGCGGTCATCGAAACTCTTCTCGCTAGCGAGAGAAGTTTACATCGCCTTCTTCTTCTTCCGGCGCTTCTTCGTCTTCTTCTTCGCTTTTGCTTTCGCTTTACGCTTCTTAGCCCGTTTTGCCATGGTTTGCCTCTTGGCGAGATTGGGTTTGCGCTTTCGGGTTCCGGATTTCTTTTTCGTCGCCCGCTTGCGCGCCGGCTGTGAAGTTTCCTTCGGTCCGATTCCGAAGATGCCCATCATGGGACTGGTTGAGTCGCTCCTGGGCATTTCGAGTCCGAACAAACAACCGGCAGCGACATATCGCGCAAGGATTCTCCGTTTGCCAATAGGCATGGCAGATATCGTGGGTGTTTGCTGTTGCCGCCACGACTTGTTGCGTGTTGATTGCGATGCAGTATTCGAGTTTTCGATTGACAATCGAAACTCACTGCGCGGCGTGTAGAGAGTCAAAAATTTGTTTTATTTCATCAAGTTAGCGTCATGCGATTTTTGGCGCGCGATTCTGCGCGCAAGCCTTCGCATGTTGTACGAACACGCGCGCGCAATCGCTTAACCCTGCGCGAAAAAATTATTCACAGGCACGCGAATTGGTACGTCCAAAACGCTTCGCGGAGTCATTTTTTGGCAAAACGCGCACAAGTGATTCGCGAATCACTTGTGCGCAACGTCCCGTTACGGGTTTGGAAGCGGGATTTTTGGCGGTTTGCGGCGACGTTGTTGCGAATCGTCGCTCGTTCCGGCGCGTTACGCCGAACGAAACGCCCGCGATTGCATATCGAACATCGCGTCGGCCACGCCCTGACCATCCGCGACCGCCTCTTTCAGCATGGAAAGCGCATTTGCACGCGGCGTTTCGATATGGCCGTGGCCGCCATCGGAGTCGTAGGTCAGGATCGCGTCGAATTTCTTCGCAATCGCCTGCATCCGCGCGTTCTGCGAGAGGAAATTGACGTAAAGCTTGCCAATTCCGCGGTTTCGCGCGGCCAGAACGGTGCGCCCAAACAGTTCGGTACCGATCCCGCCGTTCTGAAAGTCCTTCTCGACCGAGAACGCTGCTTCCGCTTCGCCGCCGCCGACGCCGCGGAAGCCGCGCAGCTCGGCGACACCGCGCAAAATGCCGTCCACGAAGTAACCGTGCGCAACCGAGTGGTTGCCGAGCGCGTTGTCGGCGTAGTGCTGGATGAAGAAGTCGCTGACCGGCGTGCCGAAACGCATGCGCCGGCTCTCCGGATCGAGCCGGAGCAGGTGCGCACGAAGCGCTGCCGTATCCGCAGCCCATAGCTTGCGGAATGTGCCTTTCACCGTCGGCTTCTGTGTCTGCGTCGCCATCGTTTCATCCTCCGGCTAACCGGCCCGAATCGGGCCTGCCTGCCGCTCGCACGATAGATATGTGCACTGCAGCAAATTTCAACCGTCGATGGCAGATGTTGCGCTGGCGTGACGGCGCGGAGGCCGAAACGTGGCCGGCCGCCGGGCGCATCGCCGCAGGACGGTGTGCGCTTTAGGCCGTTGATTTTAATGAGGTTCTTGGCCTCATCCGCGCTTCCGGAAATCGGCACTTATGGTTAACGGACGATTAATGCGGACGGCTCAGACCTGTGCTGCATCTGCGAAGGCGGCCCGCTTGCCCGTCCACATGCCGCTGCGTATTTCACTCTTTCGTTCTTCCTCCCCGAACCGACGCAAACCACGAAAGGCCGCGCGCGCGGATGTCCGGAATTGCCGAACGCTATGCGGCGCTGGTGTCCGCGGGAGGGCTGGAGCGCGACCCCGCGCAACGCACGGCGAGCGCGCGCCTGCAACGCTTGCAGGATGCGCTCGCCGTCTATCGTCCGATTCTGAAGTCCTCGACGCTGGGATGGCTGATGGCGCGCGGCGCATCCTCCACGCCGCCGCAGGGGGTGTATCTCTGGGGCGATGTCGGGCGCGGCAAGACCATGCTGATGGACTTGTTCTACGAGACGTTGCCGCCGATGAAAAAACGGCGCGTCCATTTCCACGAGTTCATGGCCGACATCCACGACCGCATCCATGCGGTGCGGCAGGAAATGAAAGCCGGGGAGTTGAAGGACGGCGATCCGATCGCGCCGGTGGCCGAG
This sequence comes from Xanthobacteraceae bacterium, assembly GCA_019454205.1. Classification (NCBI taxonomy): domain Bacteria; kingdom Pseudomonadati; phylum Pseudomonadota; class Alphaproteobacteria; order Hyphomicrobiales; family Xanthobacteraceae; species Xanthobacteraceae bacterium. The sequence continues at coordinate 2,792,521 of CP075369.1, read as the reverse complement.
GAGGTCGCGAGCGAGGCGACGCTGCTTTGCTTCGACGAATTCCACGTCAACGACATCGCGGATGCCATGATCCTGTCGCGGCTGTTCGAGCGGCTGTTCGAACGCGGACTGGTCATGGTCGCGACCTCGAACGTGCCGCCGCAAGACTTATATAAAGAGGGCCTCAACCGGCCGTTGTTCCTTCCGTTTGTGAAGCTGCTCGAGCAGAAATGTGAAACGCTGCAACTGGCCGCGCGCACCGATTACCGGCTGGAAAAACTTTCCGGCACGCGCCCCTGGCATGTGCCGGCCGACCGCGAGGCGCAGCAGCAGATCGACGAAATCTGGCGAAGGCTTGCGGGGAAGGAGGGGCGTAACGGCACCGAGCTGGCTTATCGCGGACGCAAGATCGAGATTCCGTTCGCGGGCAACGGCGCGGCCCGGTTCGATTTTGCCGATCTCTGCCACAAGCCCTACGGCGCCGCCGACTTCGTGCAGATCGCGCATCATTTCCATACCGTCGTGATCGAGGACATTCCGGTGATGTCGCCGGCGCAGCGCAACGAGGCCAAGCGCTTTATTCTGGTGATCGACGCGCTCTACGATAATGCAGTGAAGCTGATCGCCTCTGCCGCCGCGGAGCCGGAGGCAATCTACGAAGGCGAGGGCACCATCGAGGCGACCGAGTTCAAGCGGACGATCTCGCGCTTGATCGAGATGGGGTCGGATGAATATCTGGCGCTACCGCATGGCGGCGGTGGCAGGACTAGGAAGGCTTCCGAAGCGCCTGCGGGGGAAAAGGGGGAATCTTGAAATTTATTTCTTTTGCCCTCGCTATGACCGCTGCCTTCGTGCTCACGATGGATGCGAAAGCGCAGAGCTTCAACTGCAACTACGCCCGTACCGCCGACGAGGTACTCATCTGTCAGGACGAGCGGCTGTCGCGCCTCGATGAGCGGCTGGCCACGGTCTATGCGCAGGTGCGCAGCGCAACCCGCGACCGTCAGGATCGCCGGGAGCTGGAGTTCGAGCAGTCCTCGTGGCTCCAGAGCCGCCGGGAATGCGGCCGCAACTACGGTTGCGTCGAAAATCACTATCGCCGCCGCATCGACCAGCTCCTCGGCCGGTAGCCTCTCGCTCCATAATCGAAGTCTTCGATTGTCCGGTAAGAACACGCACCGCAGCGACTTTTGCTGCGGAGCGCATACGCTTTCTGCCTAGACGAAGGTCTCGTTAGTTGCTGGTATTATGTATATTAGGCTGAAGACATAGCATCAGGTTGTGTTGCAGTGCCCCCGTCAAATGGATAAGCCAGCGCAGTCTTTCCAACGCTAGCGAAGAGTTTTCCCACCATGGCTCGCAACAAAATCGCATTGATCGGCTCCGGCCAGATCGGCGGCACGCTCGCCCACCTCGTAGGCCTCAAGGAACTCGGCGACGTCGTCCTGTTCGACATCGCGGAGGGCATCCCGCAGGGCAAGGCGCTCGACATCGCGGAATCGTCGCCGGTTGACGGCTTCGACGCCAAATACTCCGGCGCGAACTCCTATGAAGCCATCGAAGGCGCGGACGTGGTGATCGTCACCGCAGGCGTGCCGCGCAAGCCGGGCATGAGCCGCGACGATCTCATCGGCATCAATCTCAAGGTGATGGAACAGGTCGGCGCGGGCATCCGCAAATACGCGCCGAAGGCTTTCGTCATCTGCATCACCAACCCGCTCGATGCGATGGTGTGGGCGCTCCAGAAATCCTCCGGCCTGCCGAAGAACATGGTGGTCGGCATGGCGGGCGTGCTCGACTCGGCGCGCTTCCGCTACTTCCTCGCAGACGAGTTTAATGTGTCGGTCGAGGACGTAACCGCGTTCGTGCTCGGCGGCCACGGCGACACCATGGTGCCGCTGGCGCGCTACTCGACCGTCGCCGGCATTCCGCTGCCCGATCTCGTGAAGATGGGCTGGACCACGCAGGAGCGTCTCGACAAGATCATCCAGCGTACGCGCGACGGCGGCGCGGAAATCGTGAACCTGCTGAAAACCGGCTCGGCGTTCTATGCGCCCGCAACTTCCGCCATCGCGATGGCGGAAAGCTACCTGCGCGACAAGAAGCGCGTGCTCCCGGTCGCCGCGCACCTCAACGGCGAATACGGCCTGAAGAACATCTATGTCGGCGTGCCGGTCGTGATCGGCTCGAAGGGCGTCGAGCGCGTCGTCGAGATCGAAATGGATAAGACCGAACGCGCGATGTTCGACAAGTCGGTAGACGCGGTGAAGGGCCTGATCGACGCCTGCATCAAGATCGCGCCGGATCTGGCGAAGTAAAACAAAAGATCAAACGGGGACGGGGAATTCGCGATGAACATTCATGAGTATCAAGGCAAGGCCGTTCTTCGCGAGTTCGGCGTCCCCGTCGCCTACGGGCTGCCTGCGCTTTCGGTCGAGGAAGCGGTCGCAGCCGCGAAAAAACTCGGCGGTCCGGTCTGGGTCGTGAAGGCGCAGATCCACGCAGGTGGCCGCGGCAAGGCCGGCGGCGTCAAGGTCGTGAAATCGGTCGAGGACGTCGAGAAGGAGGCAAAGCGCCTGCTCGGCTCCACGCTGGTCACGCATCAGACAGGCCCGGCCGGTAAAGAGGTCAACCGCCTCTACATCGAGGAAGGCTCGGCAATCGCGAAAGAGTTCTACCTTTCGATGCTGGTCGACCGTGAAACCTCGCGCGTTGCCTTCGTGGTCTCCACCGAAGGCGGCATGAACATCGAGGAAGTCGCGCACGATACGCCGGAAAAGATCGTGACCTTCTCGGTCGATCCCGCGACCGGCATCATGCCGCATCATGGCCGCCGCGTTGCCAACGCGCTGAAACTCGAAGGCGATCTCGCGAAGCAGGCCGAAAGCATGGCGGCGAAGCTCTATGCAGCCTTCACCGCGAAAGACATGAGCCTCCTGGAGATCAATCCGCTGGTGGTCACGAAAGACAACAAGCTGATCTGTCTCGACGCCAAGGTCGGGTTCGACTCGAACGCGCTCTACCGCCATCCGGAAATCATGGAGCTGCGCGATCTCACGGAAGAAGATCCGAAGGAGATCGAGGCCTCGAAGTACGATCTTTCCTACATCGCGCTCGACGGCACCATCGGCTGCATGGTGAACGGCGCCGGCCTCGCGATGGCGACGATGGACATCATCAAGCTCTACGGCGAAGCGCCAGCGAACTTCCTCGACGTCGGCGGCGGCGCAACCACAGAGAAGGTCACGGCAGCGTTCAAGATCATCACCGCCGATCCGAACGTGAAGGGCATTCTCGTAAATATCTTCGGCGGCATCATGAAGTGCGATGTCATCGCGCAGGGTGTCGTGACCGCCGTGAAGGAAGTCGGGTTGAAGGTGCCGCTGGTCGTTCGTCTCGAGGGCACCAACGTCGAACTAGGCAAGAAAATCATCAACGAGTCGGGACTGAACGTCGTCTCCGCCGACGATCTCGACGATGCCGCACAGAAAATTGTGAAGGCGTTGAAGGGAGGCAAGTGAGATGGCGATCCTCGTCGACAAGAACACGAAAGTCCTGACGCAGGGCATGACCGGCAAGACCGGCTCGTTCCACACCGAACAGGCCATCGCTTACGGAACGAAGATGGTCGGCGGTGTTGCGCCCGGCAAAGGCGGCAGCACGCATCTCAACCTCCCGGTGTTCAACACCGTGCGCGAAGCGCGCGAGGCGACCGGCGCGGACGCCACTGTCATTTACGTGCCGCCGGCAGGCTGCGCCGATGCGATCTGCGAAGCGATCGACGCGGAAATCCCGCTGATTGTTACCATCACCGAGGGCGTTCCGGTGCTCGACATGGTGCGGGTGAAGCGCTCGCTGTCCGGTTCGAAGTCGCGACTGCTCGGCCCGAACTGCCCCGGCGTGATCACGCCGGGCGAATGCAAGATCGGCATCATGCCCGGCCACATCCACAAACCGGGCAAGGTCGGCATCGTGTCGCGCTCCGGCACGCTGACCTATGAAGCGGTATTCCAGACCACCGCGGAAGGCCTCGGCCAGACCACCTGCGTCGGCATCGGTGGCGACCCGGTGAAGGGCACTGAATTCATCGACGTGCTGGAAAAATTCCTCGGCGACCCGAAGACCGAAGCGATCATCATGATCGGCGAAATCGGCGGCTCGGCCGAAGAGGATGCCGCGCAATTCCTTAAAGACGAAGCCAAGCGCGGCCGTAAGAAGCCGATGGCCGGATTTATCGCGGGCCGCACCGCACCTCCAGGCCGCCGCATGGGCCATGCCGGCGCGATCATCTCCGGCGGTAAGGGCGACGCGGAATCCAAGATTCAGGCGATGGAGTCGGCCGGGATCAAGGTCTCGCAGTCGCCGGCGCGGCTCGCCAAGACCCTGGTGGAAGTCCTGAAGGGCTAAACCGTCCGGCTCAGGTGGTTTTGCAGCCGTTGTTCAGCCTGCAAATCATCGTCGAAGTGCGGATGAGACGGGCTGCGGTGTCGAAATTGCGCTCCGCACAGAAAGTACGGCCACGCGCCACGACCGTCCGCAGGTCCGAGGGGCCGACCTCCGAGGCCGGGCGGTGGCTGTTATAGGCCTGCTCGAACCTGCTCACCATTTCGTTGCATGCCGTCACTTGCCGGTCCGCCCGGTCGAAATGCCACCAGACCGCGCCGGCAATTATCACCGCGAGGGCGGCTAATACTTTCAGCCACATGCCAAGGCTCCCTGTTTGCCGCCCAAGGCTAGGGTTGCCGCTTAAATGATCAGTTACGGAATAGTCTCAATATATTGAGAAGCGGGCGTGGCCCCATTAAAAGAGCCCTGCGCGGCGCGGGGTCCAGCTAAGACCTCGTTTCCTCATATTTTCGAAGTCTTATGTAGGCATAGAAAAAGCGGCGCGGCCCCGTCGGGCATGCGCGCAAACGGCGGACGCTTTCGTCCGGGATGAACATGGCACGCGAAGCAAGCAACCAAGGCTTTCTGAACTCCTCCTTCCTTTACGGCGGCAACGCCGCCTACATCGAAGATCTCTACGCGCGATACGAAAACAATCCGGCGTCGGTCGATGCCGAGTGGCGCGCGTTCTTCGAACAGATCAAGGGCGACGACAAAACCGCGATTGAAAAAAGCGCGAAGGGTCCGTCGTGGAAACAGCCGGGCTGGCCGCTAATCGCGAACGGCGAACTCGTCGCCGCGCTGGATGGCAACTGGGCTGCGACCGAAATCGCGGTCGGCAACAAGATCAAGGGCAAGGCGCAGGCGAAAGGCGTCGAGCTTTCCGATTCGGACGTGCAGCAGGCGACGCGCGATTCCGTGAAAGCGCTGATGATGATTCGCGCGTTCCGCATGCGCGGCCATCTCGAAGCGAAGCTCGATCCGCTCGGCATGGAGCCGGAAGTCCCGCATCCCGAACTCGACCCGGCGTCCTACGGCTTCACGGAAGCCGATCTCGACCGCAAGATTTTCATCGACCATGTGCTCGGTCTGGAATTCGCGAGCGTGCGCGAGATGGTCGCCATTCTGCGGCGCACCTACTGCCAGACCATCGGCATCGAATTCATGCACATGTCCGATCCGGAAGAGAAGGCATGGCTGCAAGAGCGCATCGAAGGTCCGGACAAGGAAATCACCTTCACGCGCGAGGGCAAGCGCGCGATCCTGAACAAGCTTATCGAGGCAGAAGGCTTCGAGAAGTTCATCGACGTGAAATACACCGGCACCAAGCGCTTCGGCCTTGACGGCGGCGAGGCGATGATCCCGGCGATGGAGCAGATCATCAAGCGCAGCGGCGCGCTTGGCTGCAAGGAGATCGTGCTCGGCATGGCGCATCGCGGGCGTCTCAACGTGCTCAGCCAAGTGATGGCGAAGCCGCACCGTGCGATCTTCCACGAGTTCAAGGGCGGTTCCTCGACGCCGACCGAAGTCGAAGGCTCCGGCGACGTGAAGTATCACCTTGGTGCTTCTTCGGACCGTGAGTTCGACGGCAATCAGGTTCATCTGTCGCTCACCGCGAACCCGTCGCATCTCGAAATCGTCGACCCGGTGGTGCTCGGCAAGACGCGCGCGAAGCAGGACCTGTTCGGCGACAAGCCGGAAGACCGCATTTCCGCGATGCCGCTGCTGATCCACGGCGACGCCGCCTTCGCGGGGCAGGGCGTGGTCGCGGAATGTTTCGGCCTCTCCGGCCTGAAAGGTCACCGCACTGGCGGCTCGATCCACTTCATCATCAACAACCAGATCGGCTTCACGACGAACCCGCGCTTCTCGCGCTCGTCGCCGTATCCGTCGGACGTTGCGAAAATGATCGAGGCGCCGATCTTCCACGTGAACGGCGACGACCCGGAAGCGGTGGTGTTCTGCGCGAAGGTCGCGACCGAATTCCGGATGAAATTCCACAAGCCGGTCGTGATCGACATGTTCTGCTACCGCCGCTTCGGTCACAACGAAGGCGACGAGCCGGCGTTCACGCAGCCGCTGATGTACCAGAAGATCCGCGCACATGCGTCCACGCTCGATCTCTACGGCAAGAAGCTGGAAGAGGAGGGCGTTGTTGCTTCTGGCGAAGTCGACGCGATGAAAGCCGAGTGGCGCGCGAAGCTGGAAACTGAATTCGAGGCGGGCCAGAGCTACAAGGCGAACAAGGCCGACTGGCTGGACGGCCGCTGGGCCGGCATGAAGGCCGCGAAGGAAATCGACGATCCGCGCCGCGGCGATACCGGCGTTTCGCTCGACGTGCTGAAAGAAATCGGCAAGCAGATCACTTCCGTTCCGGAAGGCTTCAACGCGCACAAGACGATCCTGCGCTTCCTCGAAAATCGCAAGAAAGCGATCGAGACGGGTCAAGGCATCGACTGGGCTACTGGCGAGGCGCTTGCGTTCAGCACTCTGCTGCTCGACGGTCATCGCGTGCGGCTATCCGGTCAGGACGTTGAGCGCGGCACCTTTTCGCAGCGTCATTCGGTGCTGACCGATCAGGTAAACGAAGACCGCTACACGCCGTTCAACCACATCCGCAAAAAACAGGGCCGCTACGAGGTCATCAACTCGATGCTCTCCGAAGAGGCGGTGCTCGGTTTCGAATACGGTTACTCGCTCGCCGAGCCGAATGCGCTGACGCTCTGGGAAGCGCAGTTCGGCGATTTTGCGAACGGCGCGCAGGTCGTGTTCGATCAGTTCATCTGCTCCGGCGAACGCAAGTGGTTGCGCATGTCGGGCCTCGTCTGCCTGCTGCCACACGGTTACGAAGGGCAGGGACCGGAACATTCCTCGGCGCGTCTGGAGCGCTATCTCCAGCTTTGCGCCGAAGACAATATGCAGGTCGCAAACTGCACCACGCCCGCGAACTACTTCCACATCCTGCGCCGTCAGCTGAGGCGCGACATCCGTAAACCGTTGATCCTGATGACGCCGAAGTCGTTGCTTCGTCACAAGCGGGCGGTTTCGCGCCTCGACGAACTCGGTCCGGAAACCTCGTTCCACCGCGTGCTGTGGGATGACGCCCAGTACCTGAAGAATCAGCCGATCAAGCTGGTCGCCGACGACAAGATGCGCCGTGTGATCCTGTGCTCCGGCAAGGTCTATTACGACCTTTACGAGGAGCGCGAGAAACGCGGCCTGAACGACATCTACATCCTGCGCGTGGAGCAGCTTTACCCGTTCCCGTTGAAGGCGCTGACCACCGAGCTTTCGCGCTTCAAGAACGCGGAAGTGATTTGGTGTCAGGAGGAACCGAAGAATCAGGGTGCCTGGGCGTTCGTTCAGCCTTACGTCGAATGGCTGCTAGAAAACGTGGGTGCCAAAAACAAGCGGGCGCGCTATGTCGGCCGCGCGGCATCGGCCTCGACGGCCACCGGCCTAATGTCGATGCACCTGAAGCAGTTGCAACAATTCATGGAAGAAGCGCTGGGCTAAAGCGCTGGAGAAAAAAATGGCGACCGAAATCCGCGTGCCGACCTTGGGCGAGAGCGTTACCGAAGCTACCATCGGCAAATGGTTCAAGAAACCGGGCGATGCGGTGAAAGCCGACGAGCCGCTGGTCGAACTCGAAACCGACAAGGTGACGGTCGAAGTGCCTGCGCCTGCCGCCGGTGTGCTCGAGGAAATCATCGCGAAGGATGGCCAGACCGTCACCATCGGCGCGGTGCTCGGCTCCATTAAGGAAGGCGCTGGCGGTGCCACCGCTCCGGCCGCCAAGGATAAGGCGACGCCTGCCGCTGCGGGCCGTCCCGACCAGAAAACCGAAACTGCGAAGCCGATCGCAGCCGGCCCCGTGCCGGTTACGCCGCGTGCCGGCGCGGAAGGGCAGGCTCCGTCCGTGCGCCGCCTCGGCGCGGAAAGCGGCGTCGATCCCGCAGGCGTTGCCGGCACTGGCCGCGATGGCCGCGTGACCAAGGGCGACATGCTCGCCGCCATCGAGCGCGGTCCTTCCGCTTCGCCGCAGCCGGTGGCGCAGATGCGCGCGCCTTCTTCCGCCGACGATGCGTCGCGCGAGGAACGCGTGAAGATGACGCGGTTGCGCCAGACCATCGCGCGCCGCCTGAAGGACGCACAGAATACCGCGGCCATGCTCACCACGTTCAACGACGTGGACATGAGCGCGGTCATGAAGATGCGCGCGGAATACAAAGACGCTTTCGAGAAGAAGCACGGCGTGAAACTCGGCTTCATGGGCTTCTTCGTGAAGGCTTGCATTCAGGCGCTGAAAGAAGTGCCCGCGGTGAACGCGGAAATCGACGGCACCGATCTCGTCTACAAGAATTATTATCACATCGGCGTTGCGGTCGGCACCGAGAAGGGCCTCGTGGTTCCGGTGGTGCGCAATGCGGACATGATGTCGATTGCCGAGATCGAGAAGAAGATCGCGGAATACGGCAAGCGCGCGCGCGACGGCCAGCTTTCCATCGACGAGATGCAGGGCGGCACGTTCACGATCTCGAACGGCGGCATCTACGGTTCGCTGCTCTCGACGCCGATCCTGAATGCGCCGCAGTCAGGTATCCTCGGCATGCACCGCATCGAGGAGCGTCCGGTAGCGATCAAGGGTCAGGTCGTGGTGTGCCCGATGATGTATCTCGCGCTCAGCTATGATCATCGCATCGTCGACGGCCGCGAGGCGGTGACCTGCCTTGTCCGCATCAAGGAAGGCCTTGAGGATCCTGCAAGGCTAGTTCTGGATTTGTGAGCTTAGGTAGCGAGCAAAAAACTGGAATGAGCAGTTAGCTGCTTGGGCTCGAAGTAAGCCTACGATAGCAGAGCTTTGGATTTTCGGTAGCCGCGCTCGCGGCGATCACAAGCCGGATAGTGATTTGGATGTGGCTGTCATAATGGCAGAAACGTCTGAAAATTCCCGTTATACAAACTGGTTTTTTGCTTGCGATGGTTGGCGTGCAGAACTGTCATCCTTATTGCCAGTTTCCATTGATCTAGATATCGGTGATGCCGATATCTCAACCACAATTGTCGCGCCTGCCTTGAAGAAAGAGGGCGTTCGTATTTACAGCCGGCAAGAGGAAAAACTCTGATGTCCTACGATCTCGTCGTCATCGGCTCCGGCCCCGCGGGTTATGTCTGCGCCATTCGTGGCGCGCAGCTCGGTTTGAAAACCGCGGTGATCGAGAAGGACAAGACTTTCGGCGGCACTTGCTTGAACGTCGGCTGCATTCCCTCGAAGGCGTTGCTGCATGCTTCGCATCTGTTCGAGGAAGCGGGACACGATTTCGCCGGCATGGGCATCGGCGTTCCGAAGCCGAAGCTCGACGTGAAGCAGATGCAGGCCTTCAAGCAGGAAGGCGTCGACGGCAACGTGAAGGGCGTCGATTTCCTGTTCAAGAAAAACAAGATCGACACCATCAAGGGCACCGGCAAGATCGTCGCGCCCGGCAAGGTCGAAGTGGATGGCAAGACTATTGAAGCCAAGAGCATCGTGATTGCGACCGGCTCGGACGTGACGCGCCTCAAGGGCATCGAGATCGACGAGAAGCGCGTGGTGTCGTCCACCGGCGCGCTCGCGCTCGACAAGGTGCCGGGAAAACTGCTCGTCGTAGGTGCGGGCGTGATCGGGCTTGAGCTTGGTTCGGTGTGGCGGCGCCTGGGCGCGGAAGTGCAGGTCGTCGAATTCCTCGACCGCATTCTTCCGGGCATGGACGGCGAAGTCGCGCGCCAGTTCCAGCGCATTCTCGAAAAGCAGGGCATGACCTTCAAGCTCGGCTCGAAGGTCACGGGCATCGACGCGAAGGGCAAAACGCTGAAAGCCAGCGTCGAACCGGCGGCGGGCGGCAAGGCCGAATCCATCGAAGCGGATGTGGTGCTCGTTGCCGTGGGCCGCGTGCCGTACACGCAAGGCCTCGGCCTGAAAGAATCGGGCGTCGAGATGGACGAGCGCGGCCGCGTGAAGATCGACGATCACTTCCAGACGAATGTGAAAGGCATCTTCGCGATTGGCGACGTGGTGCGCGGCGCGATGCTTGCGCACAAGGGCGAAGATGAAGGCGTCGCAGTTGCCGAGCTGATCGCAGGCAAGGCGGGTCACGTAAACTACGATGCGATCCCGAACGTGATCTATACCTATCCGGAAGTGGCTTCCGTCGGCAAAACCGAGGAAGAACTGAAGCAGGCGGGGGTCGCCTACAAGGTCGGAAAATTTCCGTTCACCGCGAACGGCCGCGCCAAGGTGAACAAGACCACCGATGGCTTCGTGAAAATTCTTGCCGACGACAAGACGGATAAAGTGCTCGGCGCGCATATCATCGGGCCGGACGCGGGCACGATGATCACCGAGATCACGATTGCGATGGAGTTCTCAGGCTCGGCGGAAGACATCGCGCGCACCTGCCATCCGCATCCGACGTTGTCGGAAGCGGTGAAGGAAGCGGCGCTCGCCGTCGACAAGCGCGCGATTCATATGTGATTTTTTACCTCATCCTGAGAAGCGGGCCGCAGGCTCGCGTCTCGAAGGATGAGTAAAGTCGCTCAAGGTTCGAGACGCATCGCCTCGCGATGCTCCTCACCATGAGCTTGCTACCGCGCTCTTGGATGCGCGGCGCGATACGCTTCCAGCAAATGCGTGCTGTCGACTTGCGTATAGATCTGCGTGGTCGCTAGTGAAGCGTGGCCGAGCAATTCCTGAATCGACCGGAGATCGCCGCCGCGCGCGAGCAGGTGCGTGGCAAAGGAATGGCGCAGTGCGTGCGGCGTTGCGCTGTCGGGCAGGCCCAGCGCGCCGCGCATGCGTTCCATCGCAAGCTGCACGATGCGCGGGCTGAGTGGCCCGCCTTTCTCGCCGCGAAAAACGGGTTCGTCTTTCGGAAAGTCGAACGGGCAAATCGCGATGTAATCGGCAATCGCCTGCGTAATCTGCGGCAGCAGCGGCACCATGCGCGTCTTGTTGCCCTTGCCGGTGACCGTGATGGTGTCCGCGGTGCCCGGCGCGGGAATCTCGCCGCGCTTCAGCGAAAGCGCTTCGGCGATGCGAAGGCCCGCGCCATATAAAAGCGAAAGCACCGCCGCGTCGCGCGCGAGCACCCACGGCTCACGCTCTTCATGTGCGCGGCTTGCGGGGTCGGCGAGTGCGCGGGCGGATTGCGCATCCAGCGGCCGCGGCAAACCTTTCTGAATCTTCGGCGCACGGACCGCGTTCAGCGCCGCGACGCTGCCACGTCCCTCGCGCTCCAGAAAGCGCGCAAAGGAGCGCGCGGCGGCAAGCGAACGAACCAGCGTGCGCGGCTGGACGTCCTGCTTGCGGCGATGCGCGAGAAAGGCGCGGACATCGGCAGGTGTCAGCTTCGCGAGCGCCGCGAGTTTCGGCGCTTCGCCGAAATGTTCGCGCAGGAAAGCGAGGAAGAACGCCACGTCGCGGGCATAGGCTTCGCAGGTTTTCGGCGACATGCGGCGCTCGTCGCGCAGCGAACCGAGCCAGCGTTGCGCGGCGGCGGATGTATCCTGCGCAGCGACTGCTAGCAGCGCTGCTTCCGCAAAGTCGCGGGCATCCCCATTTATGCGTTTCGTGCGGCTTGACATGGAATCTCGTTGTCGCTCCGCTTCGCTTAACTTCCGCTTAAACCCCGTAAACCCGCAAGAATCATGGCCGCAAAGAAACTGGCCGAACGAATCATCGACGTGCTCGTGCCGCTCGCGGTGGACCGGCCTTATTCCTATATGGCGGGCGAAGCGCTGGAGCCGGGCGACATCGTGCATGTGCCGCTGGGCAATCGCGAGGAAACCGGCGTGGTGTGGCCGGGGAGTTTCGACCGGCCCGCAAAAGCGAAACTGAAAGAAGTCATCGCGAAATCCGACCTGCCGCCGCTGCCGCTCGAACTCGTCAAGCTCATCGGCTGGATCGCGGATTACACGCTGGCACCCCGCGGTATGGTGCTGCGCATGGCGCTGAGGCGAAGCGAACTGGGCGCTGCGCGCGAAAAGATCGGCGTGCGCGTGACCGGGATAAAGCCCGAACGCATGACGGAAGCGCGCGCGCGCGTGCTGTCTCTGCTCGAGAACGGCTTGCTGCGTTCGAAATCGGAAGCGGCGGAGGAGGCCGGCGTTTCGCCGGGCGTGATCTACGGTCTGGTCGATCAGGGTGCGCTGGAAGCGGTCGCGTTGCCGCCGGAGCCGATTGCGCTGCCGCCGGATGCAGACTTCGCGGTGCCCGAACTGAATCCGGCGCAGACATCTGCGGCGAAGGAATTGCGCGAGGCCGTACGCGTGAAAAAGTTTTCCGTCAGCCTGCTCGACGGCGTCACCGGTTCCGGCAAGACGGAAGTCTATTTCGAGGCGGTAGCGGAGGTCATCAAGGCAAAGCGGCAGGCGCTAATCCTGCTCCCCGAAATCGCGCTGACGACGCGCTTTCTCGATCGCTTCGCAAAGCGTTTCGGCGTGCGTCCGGCGGAATGGCATTCGGAGATCGCGCCGCGCAAGCGCGCGAGAACATGGGAAGGTGTTGCGAAAGGCGAAATCAGCGTGGTCGCGGGCGCGCGTTCGGCATTGTTTCTGCCGTTCCGCGATCTCGCGCTGATCGTGGTCGATGAGGAGCACGATCCTGCCTACAAGCAGGAAGACGGCGTGCATTACCACGCGCGCGACATGGCGGTGGTGCGCGGGTCGCTGGCGCAATCCGCCGTCGTGCTCACCTCCGCGACGCCAAGCATCGAAACCGAAAACAACGCGCGTCGTGGCCGGTACAAGCGGCTGCAACTTTCCGAGCGCTACAGCGGCACCGAAGTGCCGCAACTCGAAGCGATCGACCTCAAGAAAGAAGGTCCGCGCAAGGGCCGCTGGATTTCGCCGCGTCTCGAACAGGCGATCCGCGATACGACTGCGCGCGGCGAGCAGTCGCTCCTGTTCCTGAACCGGCGCGGGTATGCGCCGCTGACGCTTTGCCGTTCTTGCGGGTTTCGCATTCGCTGCGTGAATTGCGACACCTGGCTGGTCGAGCATCGCTATCGCAAACGGCTGGTGTGCCATCACTGCGGGTTCGACATGCCGCCGCCCCAGCATTGCCCGAAATGCGAAGCGCCGGATTCTTTCGTGCCCATCGGTCCCGGCGTCGAACGTCTGGAGGAAGAAGTGCGCGCGATGTTTCCCGAAGCGCGCACGCTTGTGCTGTCCAGCGACATGGCGGGCGGCGTCGAGCGGCTGCGAGCCGAACTCGAAGCAGTGACGAACCGCGACGTCGATATCGTGATCGGCACGCAGCTTGTCGCGAAGGGGCATCATTTCCCCGGCCTTGCGCTGGTCGGCATCATCGATGCCGATCTCGGCCTCAACTACGGCGATCCGCGCGCGGCGGAACGCACGTTCCAGCTTCTGCATCAGGTTGTCGGCCGGGCGGGGCGCGAGAAAGCCGGCGGGCGCGGTTTGTTGCAGACCTATCAGCCCGATCATCCGGTGATGAAGGCCTTACTCGCGGGCGACCGCGACGCTTTCTACGACAGTGAGATTGCCGCCCGCGAGGAAGCGGGGCTGCCTCCGTTCGGACGCATGGCGGCGGTCATCGTTTCCGCAAAGGATGGGCCAAGCGCCGAAAAGCACGCGCGTCATCTTGCGGCGAGTGCACCGCTATCAGACGAAGTGCGCTTGCTTGGGCCGGCGGAAGCACCGCTCTCGATGATCCGCGGGCGGCATCGCTGGCGGTTGCTGGTCACCTCGCCGCGCGACTTCGATCTCTCGCATTACGTGCGCGAATGGCTCGAAGGCGCGCCGCCTGCAAAAGGCAGCGTGCGCGTGCAGATCGACGTCGATCCGCAGAGTTTTCTCTAATTCTTCGGACCCTTGAAATCGTCGAGTGCCGCGCTCGGAATCACGATCCATCCGGTCGGCGCGGGCATCGCGGTGACGTTCTGTGTCTTTCCGTAAAGGCGAACGAAGAACAACGAAGGGCCGTCCTTTCCGCCGAGTGCAAATGAATTATTCGCCGCCTCCAGCCGTGCGCCCGCATAGAACACCGTTTCCGCAATCAGGCCGCCGTTCTGCGTGCGGCCGATGATCGTGAGGCAGAGGTCTTCATTCGCATCACAGGTAGTCTTGCCGGTGACGCGAACGAGAAAAACCTGTTTGGTCAGTTGCCAGTATCGCGTTGAGGCGGCGAGTTTGTCCGCGTCCTTCCAGCCGGTCGCCGCGAGAAACGCGGCAAGCGGCTTATGCAGGGAATCCGGCAGCGCGCTGACGATTTCATCCTGCGCGCGTGCGCCGACGGCGAAAGCGCCTTGCAGCGCAAGCGTGACGGAGAGAATCCGGAACAGGTTTCGCATAGCCGAGACCTAGCAGGTTTCGTGCCGGTCCCGTCAGGTTTTGCGCTTCATCTGGATCGCGCGAAGCAAGAAGACGAGCGCGGTACCGACGCCGATTGCCACCACCAGATCCTCGAAGGCGGTGAGCAGGAAGGTGACCAGCAACACCAGCGCGTCGGCCCAGTTGTTTTTCAGTAGCGACCAGAATTCGTGCCGCTCCGCCATGTTCCACGCGACCACCGCGAGCACGGCGGCAAGCGCCGCAAGCGGGATGTAAACGGCGAGCGGTGCTGCGATCAGCATGAACAGCAGCAGATAGAGGGAGTGCAGCATGCCGGAAACCGGGCTGCGCGCGCCGGCGCGTACGTTGGTCGCGGTGCGCGCGATGGTGCCGGTTACGGGAATGCCGCCGAAGCAAACGGAGGCGATGTTGGCAAATCCCTGCGCGACCAGTTCGCCGTTCGGGCGGTGTTTTTGTCCGCTCATGCGGTCGGCGACGACGGCGGAGAGGAGCGATTCGATGGAGCCGAGCAATGCAATCGCGATGGCATCGGGCAATACGGCTTTCACCTTCTCCCAGCCGAAAACCGGCAAGGCCGGCGCAGGCAGCGAGTTCGGCACCGCGCCGAAGCGCGAACCGATGGTGGCGATGTCGAGATGAAACAGCGCGGTGATGGCCGCGCTTGCGATCACTACGATCAGGAAGCTGGGCCAGTTCGGGCGAACCTTCCGGATCAGCCACACCGCAGCGATGCATCCGAGCGCCACTGCAACCGCCGCAGGCTTGATGGTGCCGAGCGCACCCCAGAGTGCGGCGAGCTTCGCGGCAAGCGGTCCGGGTTCCTTTGTCAGTTCCAATCCGAGCAGGTCGCGCAACTGGCTCGCAAAGATGATGACCGCGATACCGGCGGTGAAGCCGACCGTCACGGTGAAGGGGATGTGGCGGATGTAGCTGCCGAGCCGCAGCAGGCCGATTGCCAGCATGATCGCGCCCGCCATCGCGGTCGCGAGCACGAGGCCGTCATAGCCATGCCGCTCCACGGTCGCCGAGACGAGGACGATAAAGGCGCCCGCGGGGCCACCGATCTGGAAGCGGCTGCCGCCGAGCAGCGAGATCAGGAACCCCCCAATGATCGCGGTGTAGAGACCCCGCTCCGGCGGCACCCCGGAGGCGATGGCAAGCGCCATCGAGAGCGGCAGGGCGACCACGGCGACCGTCAGCCCCGCGATGATGTCCGCCCGCAGGCTTGTCAGGCCGTAGCCCCGCTTGAGCACGGAAATCAGTGCGGGTTTGAACAGGAAGTCCTTGTCCGTTCCCGGGCTTTGGCTGCTGGAATCGTATGGAATCATCGCAAGTTCCCATCGTCAGCGTTGCATTCCGGGGGCGCTACCGGAAAGTCGCATCGGCTGCGGCCAAATGGGTGATTTTTCCTGCGCCCATGCGGCAAATCGGACGGGGGAAAACATTGCGTAACGGCGCGCCCGCATGGTAGCAAACGCCCGATTTTGCAGGGGTTTCGGGGGCATTCCGGCGCGTTCCGCAAAATCGGAATTCCCACTTGGATTCCAATAGTTTACGGGGCCGCCTGCGGTGGCACCGGACGCTTGGAGCGGGCATACAAGAACAGACACAGATGGCGGCTGAACAACCCATCATTTCCGGCATGGCCGGTCGTTATGCGACGGCTCTTTTCGAGCTGGCGCAGGAAGCCAAATCCGTCGATGCCGTGAAGGCCGATCTCGGCCGCTTCTCGGCTCTTCTCGCCGACAGCGGCGACCTTCTCCGCCTTGTCCGCAGCCCGGTCTTTACCGCGGAAGAGCAGACCAAGGCGGTCGAGGCCGTGCTCGCGAAAGCGAAGATTTCGGGTCTGGCCGGAAAATTCATCTCGACGGTGGCGTCCAACCGCCGCCTGTTCGCGATCTCGCAGATGATTTCCGGCTTCAACGCGCTGGTCTCGCAGGCCAAGGGCGAAACCCGCGCCGAGGTGACGGTCGCCGAGAAGCTCGACGACAAGCATCTCGCCACGCTGAAGGATGCGATTGCCGCGTCCACCAAGCAGAAGAACGTCGAACTCGACGTCAAAATCGATCCCTCGATCCTCGGCGGCCTCAAAGTGAAGATCGGCTCCCGCATGATCGATGCGTCTCTGAAAACCAAACTCAACTCCATTCGTAACGCGATGAAAGAGGTCCGCTGATGGACATCCGCGCCGCTGAAATTTCGGCAATCCTGAAAGAGCAGATCAAGAACTTCGGCGAAGCCGCCGAAGTGACCGAAGTAGGACAGGTGCTTTCCGTCGGTGACGGTATCGCCCGCGTCTATGGTCTCGATAACGTCCAGGCCGGCGAAATGGTCGAGTTCGAGAACGGCATCCGCGGCATGGCGCTCAACCTCGAGAGCGACAACGTCGGTATCGTGATCTTCGGCTCCGACCGCGACATCAAGGAAGGCCAGACCGTCAAGCGCACCCGCGCAATCGTGGACGTTCCGGTCGGCAAGGAATTGCTCGGCCGCGTCGTCGACGCGCTCGGCAATCCCATCGACGGCAAGGGTCCGATCAAGGCCGCCAAGCGCGCCCGCGTGGACGTGAAGGCGCCGGGCATCATCCCGCGGAAATCGGTGCATGAGCCGATGGCGACGGGCCTGAAGGCCATCGACGCGCTGATCCCGATCGGCCGCGGCCAGCGCGAGCTGATCATCGGCGACCGTCAGACCGGCAAGACCGCGGTCGCGCTCGACACCATCCTCAACCAGAAGCCGCTCAACGCCGCCGGTTCGCCGGAAGCGCAGAAGCTCTATTGCGTCTACGTCGCCGTCGGCCAGAAGCGCTCGACGGTTGCGCAGTTCGTGAAGGTGCTCGAAGAGCAGGGTGCGCTGGAATATTCCATCGTCGTCGCCGCGACTGCTTCGGACGCAGCGCCGATGCAGTTCCTCGCGCCGTTCTCCGGCTGCGCGATGGGCGAGTTCTTCCGCGACAACGGCATGCACGCGGTTATCATCTATGACGACCTTTCCAAGCAGGCCGTCGCGTACCGCCAGATGTCGCTGCTGCTCCGCCGTCCGCCGGGACGCGAAGCCTATCCGGGCGACGTGTTCTATCTCCACTCGCGCCTGCTCGAGCGCGCGGCGAAGATGAACGACACGCAGGGCGCAGGCTCGCTGACCGCGCTGCCGGTCATCGAGACGCAGGCGAACGACGTCTCGGCCTACATTCCGACCAACGTGATTTCGATCACCGATGGCCAGATCTTCCTCGAAACCGACCTGTTCTATCAGGGCATCCGCCCGGCGGTGAACGTCGGCCTCTCGGTGTCGCGCGTCGGTTCTTCGGCGCAGACCAAGGCGATGAAGAAGGTCGCCGGCAAGATCAAGGGCGAGCTGGCACAGTACCGCGAAATGGCGGCGTTCGCGCAGTTCGGCTCCGACCTCGACGCTGCGACCCAGCGCTTGCTGAACCGCGGTGCGCGCCTGACCGAACTCTTGAAGCAGGCGCAGTTCTCGCCGCTGAAGATGGAAGAGCAGGTCGTCGTGATCTGGGCCGGCACCAACGGCTACCTCGACCAGCTTCCGCTCAACCGCGTGAAGGCATTCGAGGACGGCCTGCTCGGCAACATCCGCTCGCAGCATGCCGGTTTGCTCGACTCGATCCGCAACTCGAAGGATCTGTCGGACGCCGATGCCGCCACGCTGAAGGCGGCGGTCGACGCTTTCGCCAAGTCGTTCGCGTAAGGAAAACGCCCGCCAATGGCTTCGCTCAAAGAACTTCGCAATCGCATCGCCTCGGTGAAGGCGACGCAGAAGATTACGAAGGCGATGCAAATGGTCGCCGCGGCGAAGCTGCGCCGCGCGCAGATGGCCGCGGAAGCCGCGCGCCCCTATGCCGAACGCATGGACGAAATCCTTGCGAGCATCGCGGGCAAGGTGGCCGGACAGGCCGGCGCTCCCGCGCTGCTCGGCGGCACCGGCAAGGACGACGTGCACATGCTGCTCGTCTGCACTGCCGAACGCGGCCTTTGCGGCGCGTTCAACTCTTCGATCGCACGCCTCGCGCGCGACCGCGCCAATGCGCTGATGGCTGCCGGCAAGACCGTCAAGATCATCTGCGTTGGCCGCAAGGGCTACGACATTCTGCGCCGCACCTTCGCGAAGCAGATCGTCGAGGTCATCGACCTGCGCACGGTCCGCACGCTCGGTTACGAGAACGCCGCTGAAATCGCGCAGAAGATCGTGGCGCGCTACGAAGCGGGCGAGTTCGACGTCTGCACGCTGTTCTATTCGCGCTTCAAGTCGGTGATCGCGCAGATCCCGACCGCGCAGCAGATCATTCCGCCGCAGCTTCCCGAAACCAAGGCCGAAGCCGCGGGCACCAATACGCCGGTTTACGAATACGAGCCGGAAGAAGACGAGATTCTCGCCGAATTGCTCCCGCGCAATCTCGCGACGCAGGTGTTCCGCGCGTTGCTGGAAAACGCAGCCTCGGAGCAGGGCGCGCGCATGTCCGCGATGGACAACGCGACCCGCAACGCCGGCGACATGATCCGCAAGCAGACCATCACTTACAACCGCACCCGTCAGGCGATGATCACGAAGGAACTGATCGAGATCATCTCCGGCGCGGAAGCGCTCTAAATTTCAGGTACGAGGTCGAACAATGGCAACGAATACTACCGGAAAAATCACGCAGGTCATCGGCGCCGTCGTCGACGTGCAGTTTGACGGTTATCTGCCGGAAATCTTGAACGCGCTGACCACGAAGAACGGCGAACAGACGCTGATCCTCGAAGTCGCGCAGCATCTCGGCGAATCGACCGTCCGCACGATTGCGATGGACTCGACCGAAGGTCTGGTGCGCGGCCAGAACGTCACCGACACCGGCCAGCCGATTGCGGTGCCGGTCGGCGACGGCACGCTCGGCCGCATCATGAACGTGGTCGGCGAGCCGATCGACGAAGCTGGTCCGGTGAAGGCTTCGGGCACACGCCCGATCCACGTGCCTGCGCCGAGCTACACCGACCAGTCGACGGAAGCGGAAATTCTCGTCACCGGCATCAAGGTCGTCGATCTCCTCGCGCCCTACGCAAAGGGCGGCAAGATCGGCCTGTTCGGCGGCGCGGGCGTCGGCAAGACCGTGCTCATTCAGGAACTGATCAACAACGTCGCGAAGGCACACGGCGGCTATTCTGTGTTCGCCGGCGTGGGCGAGCGTACCCGCGAAGGCAACGACCTTTATCACGAGTTCATCGAGTCGGGCGTGAACAAGAAGGGCGGCGGCGAAGGCTCGAAGTGCGCCCTTGTGTTCGGTCAGATGAACGAGCCGCCGGGAGCGCGCATGCGCGTCGCTCTCTCCGGACTCACGGTCGCAGAACACTTCCGCGACCAGGGCCAGGACGTGCTGTTCTTCGTCGACAACATCTTCCGCTTCACGCAGGCGGGTTCGGAAGTGTCGGCGCTGCTCGGCCGTATTCCTTCGGCGGTCGGCTACCAGCCGACGCTCGCCACCGACATGGGCGCGTTGCAGGAACGCATCACCACCACGCAGAAGGGTTCGATCACTTCGGTGCAGGCGATTTACGTGCCGGCCGACGACTTGACCGACCCGGCGCCGGCGACCTCGTTCGCGCATCTTGACGCGACGACCGTGCTGTCGCGCTCGATCGCTGAAAAAGGCATCTACCCGGCGGTCGATCCGCTCGACTCCACCTCGCGCATGCTCTCGCCGCTGATCGTCGGCGAGGAGCACTACGCGGTGTCGCGTCAGGTGCAGCAGATTCTCCAGCGCTACAAGGCGTTGCAGGACATCATCGCCATTCTCGGCATGGACGAGCTTTCGGAAGAAGACAAACTCGCGGTCTCGCGCGCGCGCAAGATCGAGCGCTTCCTCTCGCAGCCGTTCCACGTCGCCGAAGTCTTCACCGGCTCGCCGGGCAAGTTCGTCGACCTCGCCGACACCATCAAGGGCTTCAAGGGTCTTTGCGAAGGCAAGTACGACCACCTGCCGGAACCGGCCTTCTACATGGTCGGCACCATCGAAGAGGCGGTCGAGAAGGGCAAGAAGCTGGCTGCGGAAGCAGCGTAAGCTTTCAGCGCGGTGGGACGGATGAATATTAAAGTCATCGGTCTGGTGCTCGGTATCGTCGCCGGTCTCCTGATCGGCTATGTCACCCGGCCCGTCACGACCGCCGCCATTCGCGTGCCGGGCATCAACCTCGAAATCAAGACGGATGCGCCCGCGAATTCCGGCGGCCTGAATCAGGAGCAGACCCAGCACCTCGTGATCTGGGCGATCATCGGCGCCATCGTCGGTTTCGGCGGCGGCTATATCGCGGAACGCCGCCGCTAAGGATTGACGCAAGATGGCAACCTTCAAGTTCGAACTCGTCTCGCCGGCCAAGCTGCTGTTCTCCGGCGAAGTGGATGAAGTGATCGTCCCGGGCACGGAAGGCGAGTTCACCGTGCTGCCCGGTCACGCGCCGGTGGTCTCGACGCTGCGTCCTGGCATCCTCACCGTGAAGGCGGGTGCCGACGTGAAGCGCCTCTATGTCCGCGGCGGCTTTGCGGAAGCGAGCGAGCGCGGCCTCACCGTGCTGGCGGAAGATGCGACGCCCGTGGAAGAAGTGAACGCCACTGCGTTCGCTGCCGCTATCGCGGACTACGAAGGCAAGATCGCCTCGGCTTCTTCTGAAGAAACGAAGTACAAGATGGCTGAGACACTCTACCAGCTCAAAGCGGTACAGGCGCAGCTCGGCGGCAGCGCTTCCGCCGGACACTAGGACTTCGCTGAAGAGGTTTACGGGCCGCGCTTCAACAGTGCGGCCTTTTTCGTTCCCGCCTCACGCGGGATCGAGTTCGCGGGTCATGAAGACGGCGGAGCCGTAACCGGCGGTCTGGGCTTTCAGTTTTTCGTCCATGATGGTGCGGCGGAATCCGTAGCGGAACCACACCTCCTCCGAACCATAGACGGCGGCGAGGGTCATGCGCTGCAAACCCAGATCGCGTGCGGCGATGCTCAGTCTGGCCAACAGTTCCTGCAATAGACCGAGGTGGCGCGCGCGGGGCAGGAGCGCGACGTCGTGGATGAACAGCACGTCCGCATCTTCGGGCAGCTTGCCGAACAGGGTGTCGAGTTTCGGCACGTCGTTATCGCGCCAGGGGTAGGCGATGGCGTAGCCCCGCACGTTGCGGCCGTCGCAAACCACCAGACAGGTCGAAGGAGAAAGGCGGCATTTTTCCGCGAATGACTCTGCATCTTCCGGCAGGTCGGGATGAATGATCTTCGCGATCCGGTCGATTTCGGAAATGTCGGCAGTCGTCGCCGCGCGCCAGCGTGGATCGCCTGTTTCCGTCATGATCCGTTTGCGAATCCCATAAAGCCTCTGACGACGTCATCGTAAACCGGCCGCTTGAACGGCACGATCAGTTGCGGGGTATTCTCGAGGCGCTCCCAGCGCCATTCCACGAACTCGGGCTTGTGCGCGCCGCCGCCCGGTGTCGCGACGTCGATCTCGCTCTCGTCGCCGGTGAAACGCAACGCGAACCATTTCTGTTTCTGGCCGCGGTATTTGCCCTTCCACGCCTGTCCCGCGATGCCGCGCGGGATGTCGTATTTCAACCAGCCGTCGATTTCGCCGAGTCTCTTGATCGAGCGGATGTTCGTCTCTTCGTAAAGTTCACGCAAGGCTGCCTCGAACGGGTCTTCGTTCTCGTCGATGCCGCCTTGCGGCATCTGCCAGGAATGGGTTGCGTCCACATGTTCGGGACCGCCCAGCCGGCGGCCGACGAATACACGGCCTTCCGGATTGAAGACCGCGAGGCCGACGCAGGCACGATAGGGCAGGTCTTCGAAGTTTTGCTTTTCGCTGTTCTTCATGGGCGCGTTCTACAACGCGGCCGCGTCACAGTCAGCTTTGTTTGGCGCGGCGGAGGAAGGCGGCGCTGACCGGAACCAGCCGGATACCACGGGCTTCAAGTGTCTTTGCCCACCGCGCGATCCGTTCCAGCGTGACCGGCAAGGCGGCCGCCGTGGCGATGGCGACGCCTTTTTCGTTGGCCATGGTTTCGAGGCGCGCAAGCGCCGCGTCGATCTCCGACCAATCGGTTTTCATGTCCAGCACGGCATCCGCGCGCAGCAACAGGTTCTTCGGATTGCCGGGAACCGTGCGCACCGTGGAACGTGGCGAGGAACCGTCGTCGAGATATAGCAGCCCGCGCTTGTTGGTATCGGCGATGACCGGGGCGAGCGCGTCGGCGCTGGCGGTGAAGCGTGCGCCCATGAAGTTCATCACGCCGACATAGCCCTGCGCGCGGCTCAGGAAGAAATGCAGGCGGTCGATGTTCTGGTCTTTCGGTGCACTGGTGATCAGGGTTTGCGGACCGGGGTCGTTGTCGGGGTAGTCGAACGGCTCCATCGGAATCTGGAGCAACACCTCGTGGCCGGTGCTGCGCGCACGTCCGATCCAGCGCTGCAATTCGCTGCTGTAGGGAATGAAGGCGAGGGTGACGCCGGGCGGCAGTTTCAAGATCGCGTCATTGGTCGCGCTGTCGCTGACGCCGAGGCCGGTAATGACGATTGCGATCAGGGAGTCGGCGCTGCCGGCCGGGACGGGAAGCGGGCTGGCATAGACATCCAGCGGGCGGCTGCCGTCGGTACCGGTCTTCGGGATCGAGCCGTGCTTGCCCGGTTCGATCAGGCGGGGATCGGCGCCCGGCAAATTGCTGTTGTCGGGTACGGTCTGCAACTGCGGCGCATTCGGATTGTCCTGCGGCTGCTGTTGCTGTTGCGGCGGGTCGTTGACCAGCACTTCGCGCTTCTGGCCGGTCTTGCCGTCGATGATGGTGACGGTGCGGTCGTTCGCGGAGGGCGGTTTGACCGGCTGCTGGTCTTTTGTCTTTTGCTGCGGCGGTTGCTGGGGTTGATCCGCAGGCGGCGCGGTATTCTCGATCTTCACGATGGCGCGCGGCTCGCCGCCGAGCGGGTCGTCGTGCAGGAGAATCCAGATCATCGCGCCCGCGAAGGCAAGCGTCAGCCCGCCCGCGATCAGCGTCAGCGGACGCACGGGAAACCGGAAGCGCGGGGCCTCCGGGGTCTTCGCTTTCAGGGGCTTTTCGAGATCGTCCGCCACAGCGATCTCCTTCGTTTCCGAATCAAGCGGCAGTTTATCACGCCAAAGCAAAAGCCCCGCCGGGATGCGGCGGGGCTTTCGATTTTATCTTCGTTTGCGAAGGCTTAGTTCGGGACCGCCTTCGGGTTCGGCGGGAAGGCCGAATGCTTCTGAATACCGCGCAGGAGATCGAGCGCGAGGTTCAGCTGCTTGTCGTCCTTCGGATCCGGCGGGATGTAGGCCGGAGAACCCGCCTGTTCCTCGCCTTCCTGGGTCTTCAGGTGGCCCTTGAGCGAAGCCTCGCCCTTCGGCTCGAACTTGCCTTTCAGCTCATCCGGCAGGTCCTGCACCAGCTCGATGTCGGGCGTAATGCCTTTCGCCTGAATCGATTTGCCGGAGGGCGTGTAGTAGCGGGCCGTGGTCAGCTTCAGCGCACCGAAGTTGCCGATCGGGATCACGGTCTGCACCGAGCCTTTGCCGAAGGTGCGCGAGCCGAGCAACGTCGCGCGCTTGTGGTCCTGCAACGCGCCGGCCACGATTTCGGAAGCCGAAGCCGAGCCGCCGTTGGTCAGCACGATCAGCGGCTTGCCGTTGATCACGTCGCCGGGACGCGCGTTGTGACGCTGCGCGCCGTCGGTGCGGCCGCGGGTCGAGACGATCTCGCCGCGTTCTAGGAAGGCGTCCGAAACCGCGATTGCCTGGTCGAGCAGGCCGCCGCCGTTGTTGCGCAGATCGAGGATGTAGCCCTTGAGCTTGTCGTTCGGGATCTTTTCCTTGATCTCCTTCACCGCTTCGAGAAGCTGCGTGATGGTGCGTTCGCCCTGGAAGCTGACGAGGCGGATGTAGCCGACGTCATCCTCGATCTTGAAGCGTACGTTGCGGATCGAGATGACTTCGCGCACCAGCTTGATTTCGACGGGCTTCTCGACACCCTTGCGCTGGATGCGGATGGTGATCGGAGTATTCACCGGCCCGCGCATCTTCTCGACCGCCTGTTCGAGCGAAAGGCCCTTCACTGGTTCGCCGTCGAGATGCGTGATCAGGTCGTTCGGCTGCACGCCGCCGCGCGCGGCGGGCGTGTTGTCGATGGGGGAGACCACCTTCACGAGGCCGTCTTCCATCGTGACCTCGATGCCGAGGCCGCCGAACTCGCCGCGGGTCTGCGTCTGCATATCGCGGAAATTCTTGATGTCGAGGAAGGCGGAGTGCGGGTCGAGCGACGAGAGCATGCCGTTGATGGCCGCCTCGATCAGCTTGGCGTCGTCGACCTTCTCGACGTACTGCGCGCGGACATGCTCGAAAATATCGCCGAACAGATTGAGCTGGCGGTATGTGTCGGACGTCGCGGCGCGCGCGCCCGAGAACAGCTGCGGCTGGGCGGCCACGGCTGCAAGCAAGGCGCCGGTTACGGCGCCAATCAGAAACAACGAAAGTTTACGCATCATCCGCGAGCCTTCTGGTTGTCGGTTGCCAGCCACCACGGGCCGGAATCAATCGATTCGCCGTCCTTGCGAAATTCGACATAGAGAATCGATTTTGGGGTCTTGGCCTCCTTGCGGGAGGCTGCTTCAGGTCCTGGTCCCATCACTGCCACGGGTTCGCCCGAGCGGACGAATTGCCCAAGTTCCACAGTGAAATTTCCCACCCCCGCCAATAAGACATGATACCCGCCGCCTACGTTGAGGATCAAGAGATTGCCGTAGCCACGGAAAGGTCCGGCAAACACGACCCGGCCGTCGGCGGGGGCAATTACGTCGCTTCCGGCGCTGGTTTCGATGGAAATACCGGCCGATTGCGGCTTCGGATCGGTGCCGGAAGGATTTTCTCGTAAAATTCTGCCCCGGACCGGTAACGATAATTTGCCCCGCGTTTTTGCGAAGGGGATCGCCGGGTCCTGCCGGGTGGGGTCGGCGAGCGTGGGGTCGATGGCCGTCTCCCGGTTCGCGCTGGCTGCCTTGGTGGAGGCTTCGATTTCGCGCTCCATGCGCGCAACCAGATCCTGCACGTTGCCGGCCTGCTGGCTCAGGGCGAGCGCGCGATTTTTCTGTTCGCGGAGCTTGGCGTCGTTCGCGTTGATCGCGCGCTGGCGTTCGGCGACCAGCGCGGCGAGGCGGCGACGCTCCAGATCGAGTTCGGCGCGGGATGCGGTGAGTGTGCTGCGCTCGGCGTCTATCTTCGTTCGGGTAGCGGAAAGTTCGGCAAGCTGCGCGGTTAGTTCGCTCGCCTGTTCGCGGAGAACGGGTGCGGCTTCGCCAAGCAGCAACGCTGCGCGCGCAGACGCGACTGCATCGCCCGGATGCAAAAGAAGCGCGACCGATTGCTGGCGGTTCATGCGCAGCAACGCGCCGAGCGCCGCCTCCAGCGCCGTGCTTTGCGTTTGCAGGGAGGCGGATAGCTGCGCTTCGCGTTTCAGGAGCGGTGCCAGCTCTCGTTCGATGGCTGCAAGGCGCGTTTCGATTTCACGAATGCGCGCGACGGTATTCGTCAATGCCTGCGAAAGCCGGACGCGGTCGCCGCGCAGCGCTTCCGCCTCGGTTTTCAGTTTCGCGTTGATGGCTTCCGCGCGCTTGAGGTCGTCTTTGAGGATTTCGAGTTCGCGCTCGCGTTCGAGCTTCTCGATTTCCTTCGCGGACTGCGGGGTCTGCTGCGCAAGCGAAATCGCGCCGCCGGCGAGCGCGGCGGCGAGAACGGAGATCGTAAGCGCTACTACTTTCCTTGCCGCATTGCCGGGAAGCATCAGTCGCCGCGGTGATAGGGGTGTCCCGAAAGAATCGTGACGGCCCGGTAAATCTGCTCGGCCAGCAGGATACGGACGATCTGGTGCGGAAACGTGGCGGCGCCGTAAGCGACGGTGAGATCGGCTTTTTTCCGGACGGTATCGTCGAGGCCGTCGGCGCCGCCGAGCAGGAAGGCGACGCTACCCGCGCCGTCGTCGCGCAGCCGCGCCAGCTTCTTCGCGAAATCCTCGCTGGAAATGCTTTTCCCGCGCTCGTCGAGCGCGATGATTTTCGCTTTCGCAGGCAAGGCCGCGAGCAGCGCTTTCGCCTCGTCGGATTTTCGCTTCATCGCGGTTTGCGCCGGGCTTTCCGGAATCTCGGCGATTTCCAGCGGCGCGAGCGAGAGTGCTTTTCCGGTTGCGTTGGTGCGCTCGACATAGCGCGCAAGCAATTCGCGCTCCGGTCCCGCCTTCAGGCGGCCGACGGCAGCGATCAGCAGCCGCATCGCGTGCGCGCTTTACGCCTTGGCGGTGGCGCGGGAGCGCACCGACCACATCTTCTCTAAATTGTAGAACTCGCGCACTTCGGGGCGGAAGATGTGCACGATCACGTCGCCGGCGTCGATCAGTACCCAGTCGGCGGCGGGCAGGCCCTGCACGCGCGTTTTTATGCCGTGCTTGCCGAGCGTTTCGGTCAGGTGATCGGCAATCGCGGCAACATGACGGTTCGAGCGTCCGGTGGTGACGACCAGATCGTCGGCGATGGACGTTCGCCCGCGGACATCGATCGAAACCGTGTCCTCGGCCTTGTCGTCCTCAAGCTGTTGCAGGATAGTGGGAAGAAGGGCGGGCTGTTCTGTGCGCGCCACAACTTTGGGCTTCGCGGCCTTTCGTGCCGTTACGCTGCGTACCTTGGTTGCCAGGCTATCGATTCCTTCCATCAGGCCTCGGGTAGCGAATCGGTACTGAGGGAAAGCATACGCCTCTCCTGTTACCGTTCAATTACTAACCCTGCCGTGTTCCCTTCATGCGTAAGCTGGTGGAAGAGAGCGGCGATTTCAAGCCGTGCAGATAAATCCACGCAGGCGGCTGCATGGACATCAAGAGAGCCGCATCGCTTTCGTCCATGCGGTAGCGGGCGAGCGCATGTGAGGCTTTCGAGGAAAGCGGTGCGTCCTCGTCGCCGGGCCGCTCGATCACGGCGAAGGGCATCATGCGCGCAATTTCCTGCCAGCGCTTCCAGCGGTGGAACTGCGCGAGGTTGTCCGCGCCCATCAGCCAGACGAAGCGCACGCGCGGATGTTCCGCGGCGAGACGTTTCAAGGTGTCGAAGGTGTAGCGAGTCCGGTAGGCGACTTCCGGTGCGCATACATCGATATAGGGAGAAGCCGCGACCGCGCGCGCCTGTTCGATGCGCTGCTCGACCGGCGGCAACGCGGCGTTCTCCTTCAGCGGATTGCCGGGCGAGACCAGCCACCACACGCGGTCGAGGCCAAGGCGTTTCCATGCGAGTAAACTGAGCGCGCGGTGCGCTTCATGCGCGGGATTGAAACTGCCGCCGAGCAGGCCGATCCGCATTCCGGGCGAAGCGATGGGCGCGCGGAAATTCAAGGGCGGGTCTGGCCGTTGCCGTGGACGCGATACTTGAACGAGGTGAGTTGCTCGACGCCGACCGGGCCGCGCGCGTGCATGCGCCCGGTGGCGATGCCGATTTCCGCGCCGAAGCCGAACTCGCCGCCATCCGCGAACTGCGTGGAGGCGTTATGCAGCACGATGGCGGAATCGACTTCGCGGAGAAAAACTTCCGCTTCCGAAGGATCGTCGGTCACGATGGCGTCGGTGTGCTGCGAGCCGTATTTCGCGATGTGATCCATCGCGGCCTGCAAGCCGTCGACGACCTTCACCGCGATGATCGCGTCGAGATATTCCTTCGGCCAGTCTTCCTCGCTCGCCGCCTTCACGCGCGGATCGGCGGCGCGGGTCGCTTCGTCGCCGCGCACTTCGCAGCCGGCCCCGAGCAGCATTTCGACCAGCGGCTTCAGGTGCGTGGCCGCGGCCTTTTTATCGACCAGCAACGTTTCGGCGGAACCGCAGACGCCGGTGCGGCGCATCTTAGCGTTGAAGACGATGCCTTTCGCCATTTCGAGATCGGCGGGCGCGTGCACGTAAACGTGGCATACGCCTTCGAGGTGCGCGAACACGGGTACGCGCGCTTCCTTCTGCACGCGCGCGACCAGGCTTTTGCCGCCGCGCGGCACCACGACGTCGATGTTGCCGTCGAGGCCGGAGAGGATTTCGCCGACGGCGGCGCGGTCGGTGGTCGGCACAAGCTGGATTGCGTCTTCGGGCAGGCCCGCTTCCTTCAGGCCCGCGACGAGACATTCATGGATCGCGCGGCTGGAATGGAAGCTGTCGGAGCCGCCGCGCAGAATCACCGCGTTGCCCGCTTTCAGGCAAAGCGAACCGGCGTCCGCCGTGACGTTCGGGCGGCTTTCGTAGATCACGGCGACGACGCCGAGCGGCGTGCGCACGCGCTGGAAGATCAAGCCGTTCGGCTGCTGCCAGTCGGCGATGACTTCGCCGACAGGATCGGGCAGCAGCGCGACCTGCTCGACGCCCGCGGCAATCGCATCGACGGATTTTCCGGTCAGCGTGAGGCGGTCGAGGAATGCCGCGGAGATGTTCTGGCTTTTCGCGGCCTCGATGTCCTTGGCATTGGCCGCGAGGATTTTATCCTTGTTCGCGCGGATGGCCTTCGCCGCGGCTTCCAGCGCATCGGTCTTGCGCGCGGATTCGGCAAGGCCGAGCACGCGCGCGGCCTTGCGCGCACGAACGCCGATGTCGCGCATCAGCACCGTCACGTCGCCGGTTTCGCGGACGTTCATCTCACTCTCCCGCCATCGCGAGATCGTCG
Source organism: Xanthobacteraceae bacterium (assembly GCA_019454205.1). NCBI lineage: Bacteria > Pseudomonadati > Pseudomonadota > Alphaproteobacteria > Hyphomicrobiales > Xanthobacteraceae > Xanthobacteraceae bacterium. The sequence continues at coordinate 2,763,099 of CP075369.1, read as the reverse complement.
CGATGGATCATGGCGGCGCGGCCTTCGTAGCCGAGAATAAGCACGATCTCGTTCGTGGACTTCTTCACGATCTTCGCCGCGTCTTCCGAGTCGTAGGCGATCAGCCCGCGCGCGATTTCCTCGCCGTCAGGACCGCGCACCAGCACGGCGTCACCGCGCGCGAACTCGCCGGAAACTTTTACCACGCCCGCGGGCAGCAGGCTCTTTCCCTTGCGGAGTGCGGCGACCGCGCCGGCATCGACATGAATGATGCCTCTCGGTTCCAGATTGCCGACGATCCATTTCTTGCGCGCCGTCACCGGATTAGCGGGGGTAAGGAACCACGTGCAGGCTTCTCTCGCCGCGATGGCGCGAATGGGATGCAGCTTCCGGCCCGATGCGATGATCATGTGCGCGCCCGCGAGGGTCGCGATCTTCGCGGCTTCCACTTTCGTCACCATACCACCGCGCGAAAGCTCGGAGCCGGCCGCGCCGGCCATGCCTTCGATCTCGGCGGTGATGCGCGGAATGACGGGGATGAGTTTCGCATCCTTGTTCGCGCCGGGCGGCGCGCTGTAGAAGCCGTCGATGTCCGAGAGCAGGACCAGCAGGTCCGCGCCGATCATGGACGCCACGCGCGCGGCAAGGCGGTCGTTGTCGCCGTAGCGGATTTCGCTGGTCGCGACGGTGTCGTTCTCGTTGATCACCGGCACCGCGCCGATTTCGAGGAGCTTGCCGATGGTCGCGCGCGCGTTGAGGTAGTTGCGGCGCTCCTCGGTGTCTTTCAGCGTGAGCAGCACTTGCCCCGCAATGAGGCCGACCTTGCCGAGCGCTTCCGCCCATGCGCGCGCCAGCGCGATCTGGCCGACCGCGGCGGACGCCTGGCTCTCTTCCAGTTTCAGCGCGCCTTTGGGCAGCTTCAGCACGGTGCGGCCGAGCGCGATCGCGCCGGAGGAAACCACGACAATCTGCGCGCCGCCTTTCGCGCGCTCGGCGAGATCTTCCGCGAGCGCGTTCAGCCATTCGCTTTTCAGTTCACCGCGCGCGGAATCGACTAGCAGCGACGAACCGACCTTGACCACGATGCAGCGAAATCCCGCGAGATCGGGCGTGACAGAAGCCATGCTTACGGACGCCATGCGGTTCTCTTTTCGGTTACTTCTTCTTCCGCCTGCTTACGTTTCGCGGCGAGCTTGAACAGTGCGCGCAGCGCTTCCGGCACGCCCTTCTTCGATTGGGCGGAGAGGGCGAGCGGTTTTTTCTTCGTCACCTTCTGCAGCTTCTTCATCTGCGATTCGATTTTCTTCGGCGTTAGCGCGTCGATTTTCGAGAGCGCGACGATTTCCGGCTTGTCCACGAGGCCGCCACCATAGGCTTCGAGTTCGTGGCGCACGGTGCGATAGGCTTCCGCGACATCCTCCTGCGTTGCATCGACGAGATGCAGCAGCGCTGCGCAGCGTTCGATGTGGCCGAGGAAGCGGTCGCCAAGGCCCGCGCCTTCATGCGCGCCCTCGATCAGGCCGGGAATGTCGGCCAGCACCAGCTCGCGGTTGTCCGCGCGCACGATGCCGAGCTGCGGGTGCAGCGTCGTGAAGGGATAGTCCGCGACTTTCGGCTTCGCGGCGGTGACGCTCGCGAGAAACGTGGACTTGCCCGCGTTCGGCAAGCCGACGAGGCCTGCGTCGGCGATCAGTTTCAGGCGAAGACGGATGGTGCGCTCCTGTCCCTCCTGTCCGGGATTGGCATGGCGCGGCGCGCGATTGGTGGACGACTTGAAATGCGCGTTGCCGAAACCGCCGTTGCCGCCTTCCAGCAATACGATGCGCTGGCCGATCTCGGTCATGTCAGCGAGGACGGTCTCGCCGTCCTCTTCCAGAATTTCCGTGCCTTTCGGTACTTTCAGCACGGCATCTTTCCCGCGGCCGCCCGCGCGATTCTTGCCCATGCCGTGGATGCCGGTGCCGGCCTTGAAGTGCTGCTGGTAGCGGTAGTCGATCAGCGTGTTCAGGCCGCTCACGCATTCGATGACGACATCGCCGCCGCGGCCGCCGTCACCGCCGTCGGGTCCGCCGAACTCGATGAATTTCTCGCGGCGGAACGAGACCGACCCCGCCCCGCCATTGCCGGACCGGACATAAACCTTGGCTTCGTCGAGAAATTTCATCGCTCATCACGCTGTAAAACCGCGTCCCATGTAGCGCACACGGGATGCGGTATCAGTTCTCTATCCCGCCTTGGTAAACGTAGGCAAAGCGGAAGCGCCCCATGCGCGCAGGCTCTCCCATGTCCGCCGCTCCAGCACGAAGCGGTCCACCGGCACGGAAGCGTTCAGCGCCTTCACCTGATTCAAGCCGGTGCCGGTCCACTGGAAGCCGCACTTCTCGATCACGCGGCGCGAGGCCGCGTTCTGAATCCGGCAAGCCGCGTTCAGCGCGTCGATGTCGGTTTCCGAGAAGGCATGGTCGATCAGCGCGCGCGAGGCTTCGGTCGCATAGCCGCGGCCCCAGAACGGCTCGCCGATCCAGTAGCCGATCTCCGGAATGTGCTCCTCGCCGCGATGGCCGAAGCCCGCGACGCCGGCCAGCACGCGCGTTTCTTCCTTCGCGAACACCACCATCGAGTGGCCGCGGCCGCTGTTGACCTTTTCCAGCCAGCTTTCGGCGTCCTCGCGAGTGTATGGATGCGGAATCGTCGCGGTCATCTCCGCGACGCGCGGATTGTTCGCAAGCTCCACGATGCCGTCGAGATCGCGTTTGCACGGCGCGCGCAATACGAGGCGGGCGGTCTCGATGATGAGGCCGCCTCTGTTCTCGCGGGGGATGCTCGCTTCCATCTGCAACGTCATGACGGATCTCCGGTCTTCAAAAACAATTCAGGGGAGACACCCGTCTCCCCTGAAATTCAGACCCGTCTTTTTCTTGGGGTCCCGCGGAGCGACGAGTGCCGGCGGGACTTTTAAGGTCTCGCCTATTCGGCTGCTTTCGGCATCGGTACGATCGATACGTGGTTGCGGCCTTTGCCGCCGGCCTTGAACTCGACAATGCCGTCGGTAAGCGCAAAGAGAGTGTGGTCGCGGCCGATACCGACGCCGGCACCCGGATGAACCTTGGTGCCGCGCTGGCGGATAATGATGTTGCCGGCGAGCACGGCTTCACCGCCGTAGCGCTTCACGCCGAGGCGGCGGCCAGCCGAGTCGCGGCCGTTGCGCGAGGAGCCGCCTGCTTTCTTATGGGCCATCGTAGAAACTCCGAATTCGTGCGGGGCCTATACCCCAAAATGCTCGATTAGTCTTTCTTTTTTGCCTTGGAGGCCGTTTTGGCCTTCTTGGCAGGCTTTTCCGTGACTTCGCCTTCGGCCGTTTCCGGCTTGGCCTTCTTCTCCGGCTTCGGACGCGCGGTCTTGGTGGGCTTCGCGCCGTCGAGCAGGATTTCGGTCACGCGGACCAGCGCATAGTGATCACGATAGCCGCGCTTGCGCTTCGAGTTCTGGCGGCGGCGTTTCTTGAAGGCGATGACGGTGCGGCTGTGGGTCTGGGCCAGCACTTCCGCCGCGACGGTCGCGCCTTCCACTACCGGGGTGCCGAACTTCGGCGTGTCGCCGCCGTGGGCAATGACGGGGAAGGTGACGATGTCGCCGACCTTCGCGTCGTGCAGGTGAACCTTGAGAGTCTGGTCGGCAACAACGCGCTGCTGTTTGCCGCCGGTCTTGATGACCGCGAACATGGTTTGTCTCTTTCTCCGGTCTCGATGGACCCGGCTTCTTGCGGTCAGCCCCGGAAATCCGGGCCTGCCGGGACGTCGTTCATGCGTCCTGCTTGGATGGCGGGGGTGATAGAGGCGGGGGGTGGGGGTGTCAAGGAAGCATGGCTTCCGGCCCCTTCCGGCACGCCGATTGCTCCATTTTCAGGCGTAAGAACCCCGAATCCGGCCTTCCCGCTGAGGGCGTAAACGCCGCCGCCCTCCAGCCTTTCGAGCCGGTCTGGAGATGGCGACATGGACGCAAGCAACTTCATTCCCTGGCTGATGATGGCGGGTACGCTCGCCTTCATTCTGGTGGCGCCGCTGCTCAGCCGCGAGATCCCCGACTACGAACCCGCGCCGATACGGAAGAACCGGCAGAAAAAGTAACCGGTCCACCGCGCGGGAGCGCAGAAATTACTGCCGAATTTAGGTGCCGGGCCTGCGCGGCCTCTGGAGGCTTTACGCGGCCTGCCCCTAGCTTCGCGGGGATGGACCTCACCTGGACTCCGGTTTTCCTGATGGCGGCGCTGTTGGCGCTGATCCTTGTCGCGCCGCTGATCGAGGGCAGCCCGCCGGATTTTCCGGACCGGCGCAACGACCCGAAATAGGCTTTTGCCCTTAAAACCCGCTCCGCTCTTGTTCGGGAACAAGAAGTTCGAGCTTCAGCTTGTGCCGGACGGGACGCTTCGTTAAGTAGCGGCCCTTACGAATGGACCCCGGATCGACCCGGTCCATCGGCGCGGAGAGGTGCCAGAGTGGTCGATTGGGACGGTCTCGAAAACCGTTGTGCGTGCAAGCGTACCGTGGGTTCGAATCCCACCCTCTCCGCCATTTTCCATTTTATCATATCGTAGACTGCGGAGAGCTAGATGGCAGAGAAGTCCTCAAGCCAACCGTTTTATGTATTTCCTGATGAAACCGGAACAGAGAACTTAATATTTGGAAGTCAGGCGGATTTTCAGAAGTGGGTTGAAATTCAGTCAGGCAAGTGGGTACGGGTACTCGAATTTCCAAGCGAGAAGGTGCCTAAGTCGCTTCGTAGATACTTTGATGCGAATCGAAATTTGCTTCGTCGATTTCTTAACGCAGCATACGCACTCGCGAGTAATCCGACTGACGAAGCTAGAGCACAGTTGCAAAGTGCATACTCGCAAGCAGTCGTTCAGAATGGAATTCCGCTGCTTAAACCTGAGTACGAAAGTTTCCTCTCTAATATCGAGAATGTCGCTAGCGAAAGTGCTGCGATGTCGGCCTTTGCAAGCAACGGAACATTGAGAGCTGAGGGCGTTGCATCAACCATCGATTTTGCAAATCCCGATGTCCGACTAGGCGTAATTGCCGCGGAGATGTTTCGTCTTGGAGTTAATTCACTCGTTCAAGACGCATCGTCAGATAGACTACGCTATCTCACCAACCAATACGAAACCGCAATAGCTCAATTGCACTCATCGTTCGATGATTTTGAAAAGAATTATCGTTCGGTTTTGTCAGACTTGCGAACCAAGTCTGAACTTGCGCGCCAACAAGACCGCGCAGAAACCGATCAAGCGGTGGCTGAGTTTGAAGTGTCGGGCGCAAGCGCTCTCGAAAGCATTAAATCCACGGAAGCAGCATTCACCAAGCAGATGCAGTTGCAGGCCTCCGTCAACTATTGGGGGGACCGCGCAAAAAGTCAGCAGGCTTCCGGCTGGATATACTTGGGCTGCTTAGCGCTATTCGTTCTGGTTTCCTACCGCGTGGGTCAACATTTAGCGGAAATGTATCTACCGATCTTATTGAAGGTGCCGCTAAACGAGCAGCCCGCGCGCTATGGCGTAGCACTAACAATAACACTCCTTCTCACTACGGTGTTCTTTTGGGCTGCACGAGTTCTCGTACGACTGTTTCTTAGCTCTCATCATCTATCGAATGATGCTCGCGAGCGAGTGGTAATGATCGAAACTTACCTGGCATTGCTTAAAGAAGGAAAATTGGAAGAGAGCGATAAGGCACTTGTGCTTACTCCTCTGTTTAGAGCGTCCTCTGATGGTATTGTGAAGGATGAGGGTGCTCCAGACACATCAGCGGCCTCGCTGCTCGCTCGTCTCCTAGACAGAAATAAGTAAGCATGTGGACCGTCGCCGCCCTTTATCGCTTTCAAACCGTTGCCGACGCGGAAGCGCTGGCGGCCACCTTGCGCGCGGCGTGCGATGAATTTGAGATCTGCGGCACGCTGATTGTCGCGAGCGAAGGCATCAACGGAACGATTGCTGCAGCACACGGCGCGCAGATGGATAACATCCTGCGCGTTATCCGCGCGCATTTCGATCAACTCGAACTGAAGATGTCGAGCGCTTCCGAAAGGCCGTTCCAGCGCATGAAGGTCAAGGTAAAGCCGGAAATCGTGACCATGCGGACGCCGCATATCGACCCGACAAAAAATGTCGGCGTCTATGTGGACGCCAAAGACTGGAACGATCTCATCGCCGATCCCGACGTGGTCGTGATCGACACGCGCAATTCTTTCGAATTCGAGAAAGGCACGTTCGCGCGCGCCATCGACCCCGGCACAACGAGCTTCGGAGAATTTCCGGACTTCGTCGAGAAGTCGCTCGACCCCGCGAAGCACAGGAAGATCGCGATGTTCTGCACCGGCGGCATCCGCTGCGAAAAAGCGTCGAGCTATCTGATCGCGAAGGGCTTCAGTGAAGTCTATCACCTGAAGGGCGGCATCCTGAAATATCTGGAAGAGGTGCCGGAAGCGCAGAGCAAATGGCAGGGACGCTGTTTTGTGTTCGACGAGCGCGAGTCGCTCGGCCATGGCCTCTCCGAGTAAAAACAAATGGCAAAAGACAAAAAGAAACCCTGCAAGAATTGCGAAGGCCGCGGGTTGCTTAAAGTGGGCGACCGTAAAGTGAAGTGTCAGCGCTGCGGCGGCACGGGCGTGCAGTCGTGACGCGATGATCGCGCGCGTTCTTTTTATTCTGCTGGCAGTCTCCTTCGTTTCGCGGGCGGCGAGCGCGCAGTCCGCGTTTGAGCCTGCGTCCGTCACTTACGTCGTCTGCGTCACCAGCGAAACGAAGAAGCTTGCATTGCGCGTGCCGCCATTGGCGAAAGACGGCGTGATCGAGCAGGCGTTTGCCGCCTGCGTGGCGGAAGAAAAGGAATTGCGGAAGCTGCTGATGGAGAAGGGTGCAACAAACGCTGGCGCAGATATGCAGCTTTCGCAGATCAGGAAGTTCATTGCGCAGAGCGCACACGTCGATATCGACCGTGTACGCGCGAATATCAAACCGCGTTGATGCAGCGCGCTTAATTCTTCAGCAGCGCTTGCGGATATTGCCGTTGAACACGGCAGTTTTCATCTTTCTGGCCTCCGAAAAACTACGCATGCGCGCAGCCGCCGCAGGCTGCGCCATATTCACGTTGTTAAACTGTCGCCGGGCGGCAAGGAAAAGGAAATCCAATGCTGAGATCCAAGATATACGGCGCGGCGGCTGCGGGATTACTCGTCGTCGCGGGAGCGCTGGCGGTGCCTGCCTCTGCCGCGCCTGCGGCTCCGGCGGCAACGATCGCGCCAGAGTCCGCGCAAGCAACCGATGTGCACTGGCGCCATCGTCACCGGCGGCATCGCCACTGGCACCGCCATCACTGGCACGCGCCTTACTACTACGGCTATCACCGGCCGTATTACCGTCCTTATTATCGTCGGCACTATTATGCGCCGATCCCGTTTTACTTCGGCCCCGGCTTTCATCGTCACCGCCATTATCATTGGTGACGTTAAGGGCGCTCGCGCGCCCGGGTCGTAATCGCCGCAAACGAAAACCGCCGCAGGTTTGCCCGCGGCGGTTTTTTTTGCTTTCCGCGCGCCGTGCCCGCGGCACGCATGCGAGCCAGAACCAGCAACCGTGGTGGAAAATTTCTGTGTCTTCCAGGTGACAGCGCTTTGAAAAGTAACGGCTACCCAGCCCTGTGCCGCAGCGGCGGCTTGTGGATCACCCGGCGCTCGCGCAAAAAGGTTCCATAAAGAACAAATCAAGTTCTCCGGGGGCTTTCCTAATATGAAATTCCGTCTCGCTCTGGCTGCGATCGCATTTGCGTTTGCGGCCTCCGCGGCTTCGGCCGCCGATCTTAAGCCGGTCTACAAGGCACAGCCTTACGCGGTGAACTGGAACGGCTGGTACGCCGGTCTGGGTGTCGCCTATCACCAAGGCGACATCAACGAGAGCGGTTGCGTGGGCGCTTGTCCGGTGAACCAGAATATCGACGGCGCATTCCTCGCGGTTCAGGCCGGCTTCGACCGCCACCTCAACCGTAACTGGGTGCTCGGCGCGTTCGTGACGACGCCGATCACGAAGGTGAAGGACGAGCTTGCGCTGACGCCGCCGGTCGCGACCTTCGCCATCGATCCGCGCTTCGCGGTGCTCGGTGCGGTGCGCGTCGGCTACGCCACCGGCAATGTGTTGCCTTATGCGTTCGGCGGCATTTTCGTAGCCAACCAGCGCGCGACCGCGAGCTTCGGCGGCACGGACTCTGCCACGCATGTCGGGCCGGCGCTCGGTGTCGGCATCGAGTATGCGCTCAACCCGCGCTGGAGCCTCGATCTGCGTTACACCTACACCGATCTCAGCAAAGAGCCTTACGACTTCGGCGGCGGCATCACGCGCCTCGGCGAAGAAGGCCACACCGTGCAGTTCGCGATCAACTACCGCTTCGGCCGCTAAGCGCCGCGCGAAGAAAGTTAAGGGCGCCCGCGATTGCGGGCGCCTTTTTTCTTTGTTGGCGAAGTTGCTGCGCTTCGTTCAGCGCTTCACGTTCATCCGCGCCGCGTCCGTTCGCTTCTTCTTCGCGCGGCGGGAGAAGATGTTGAGCGCTTCGACGAAGCCGGAGAACAGCATCGCGGCGTAGACGTAGCCTTTCGGCACTTTCGCGCCGAAGCCTTCCGCGATCAGCAACATGCCGATCATCAGCAGGAAGCCGAGTGCCAGCATCACCACGGTCGGATTGGCGTTGATGAAGTTGGCGAGCGGGTTGGCTGCGACCAGCATCACCGCGACCGTCACCACCACGGCGATAATCATGATGAGGATCTGGTCGGTCATGCCGACCGCGGTGATGATGCTGTCCACCGAGAATACGAGATCGAGCAGCAGGATCTGGCCGATGGTTGCGGCATAGGTCATGCCCGCGCGGCCGCTGAATACGTCTTCCTTCGGGTCGGGATCAACGTTGTGATGGATTTCCTTGGTCGCCTTCCAGACCAGAAACAGGCCGCCCGCGATCAGGATCATGTCGCGCCAGGAAAAGCCCTTGCCGAAGATGGTCAGCACCGGTGCGGTTAGCTGCACGATGACGAACACGGTGCTGAGCAGCGCGAGCCGCAGCACAAGCGCGGCGCTGATGCCGATGAAGCGCGCGCGGGCGCGCTCCGCTTCCGGCAGTTTGTTGGTCAGGATGGAAATGAAAATCAGGTTGTCGATGCCGAGCACGATTTCCATTGCGATCAGGGTCGCGAGCGCGGCGAGGTTGGCGGGATCGGAGAAGATGGCGACCGGATCGAACATCGGTTTCTCGCTTTCGTGCGCAAACGGCCCGGAAATATACAGTATCGGCGGCGGACAATCTCAGCAGACTTCAACCCATTCGGCCCGGATAAGTTCGGCCATGCGTTGCGTGCCGATCTTCACGGCGGCATTGCCCGCGCCCGCCGCTGGCACGACCATCTCATATTTTTTCAGCGAAACATCACAATAAATCGCGAGTGGCGCCGCCAGCCCGAACGGGCACACGCCGCCTACCGGATGGCTGGTCAGCGCCAGCACTTCTTCCGCACCGAGCATCCGCGGGCGCACGCCAAAGACGTTCTTGAACTTCTTGTTATCGAGCCGCGCGGCGCCGCTGGTCACAATCAGCATGACGCGCTCGCCCGCGCGTACGCAGATGGTCTTCGCGATCTGGCCCGGCTCGACGTTATGGGTGCTCGCCGCGTCCGCAACGGTAGCAGACGAGGTTTCGGTCACCAGCACTTCGATGTCGGGGGCATGTTCCGCGAACCATGCGCGGACGGAGGAAAGGCTCATGGTTTCCGGTTAGTCGAAAGTCGGGTGAGGCACAAACGAAAATTCGATCAGACGAAGCCGAGGAGATGCAGCGCGATCCCCGCGAATGCGCAGGCGACAAGTACCGGAATCATGCGTGCCTTGAACAGGAACATCGCGACGATGGCCGCGGCGGCGAGCAGGGCCGCCCAGGGATTGATGCTTGCGAAAACCGGGGCGTCGAAACTCACCGGGCCGAAAGCGATGTCGCGGGTTTGCGCGAAGATCGTATGGACCGCGAACCAGAGTGCGAGATTCAGAATTACGCCCACGACGGCGGCGGTGATCGCAGCCAGCGCTGCGGCGAGCGCGCGGTTCGCGCGCATCGTTTCGACATAGGGCGCACCTGCGAAAATCCACAGGAAGCAGGGCGCGAACGTCACCCATGTCGCCAGCAAGCCGCCGAGCGTCGCGGCAAGCAGCGGATGCATCATGCCGGGATCGCGGAAACCGGCGAGGAAGCCGACGAATTGCAGCACCATGATCAGCGGTCCCGGCGTGGTCTCGGCAAGGCCGAGGCCGTCCAGCATTTCGCCGGCCGAGAGCCATGCGTAGTTATCGACCGCCTGCTGCGCGACATAGGCGAGCACCGCATAGGCACCGCCGAAGGTCACCATCGCCATCTGGGAAAAGAAAACCGCGATACGGCTGAATACATGCGCTTCGCCGAGCGCGAGCAACAATGCGGCGACGGGAACCAGCCAGATCGCGAGCCACGTCAACGACACGCGGATGAAGCGCAGAAGCGATGGCTTCGTATGCTCCGGTTGCTGCTGATCGAGCAGCGCATCGACCACGGCATCGGATTTCGACGGGCCGTGCAATACGTTCACGTCGAAGCCGGGTGCGCCGAGTTTGCTGCCGAGGTATCCGATCAGCCCCGCGCCGAGCACCACGACCGGGAACGGTACTTTCAGAAAATAGATCGCGATGAATGCGCCGCCCGCAAGCGAAACGAGCGACGGGTTCTTCAGTGCGCGTTTGCCGATGCGGACGACGGCTTCGAGCACGACAGCCAGGATCGCGGCTTTCAGGCCAAAGAAGATCGCGGCGACGAAACCGACCTTGCCGAACAGTACATAAATCCAGCTCAGCGCCATGATCGAAGCGACGCCGGGAAGGATGAACAGAAGGCCAGCGACCAGCCCGCCGCGGGTTTTGTGCAGGAGCCAGCCGACATAGGTTGCGAGTTGTTGCGCTTCGGGGCCGGGCAGCAGCATGCAGTAGTTCAATGCGTGCAAAAAACGGCTGTCGGAAATCCAGCGCTTCTCATCCACCAGTACGCGATGCATGAGTGCGATCTGCGCGGCGGGGCCGCCGAACGATAGCAAGGCGATCTTCAGCCATACGCGGGTGGCTTCGGCAAAGGTGGGATGTGCTGGCGCTTCGGCTCGCTGCATGGCGGTGTTCTTCGGTAGGCTTTTTACCACGCCGCCAGAACACAGGGAGGCCGCGCGCTGCGTTCACCCATGTTTATTGCGAGAACAACGCCGCGTTACACCTTTATGACGGGCACCAAGGTTCGCGGCGGCCATTCCAGCGGCGGGCCAGGCCTTCGGTAATCAGAATGTCGCCGAGCGATTTTCCGTCGCGCATTACGACACGGAGCTTGCGGCCGTAGCGGTCGGTGTCGCGGCTCTTGTACGATTGCAGTTCGAACGGTCCTGCGTTCAGCAATTCGCGCAGGCGCCGTGTCGCGCGATTGCCGAGTTGGGATTCATAAGAGCAGCGAGCGCCTCCGGTCTCCGGTGCGTCGATGTCGGCAATGCGGATTTTGTCGCCCATGAGGTAGAACGTATCGCCATCGACCACGCAGTTGTCGCGCAGTACTGCCCCGCATGCAGAGAAGCGTACGGTTTTCGTTTCCGGGGAAACTGCGGGGAGGCTGTGTCGCGCGAAAGCGTAATACCCGGCCATACCAAGCGTCGCCGCCAGCACAAGCAGGAGAAGCGGCAGCGTGCTTCCCTTGCGCGTGCCGCGGTATCTTGCGCGTGGATAGAGTTGGCGGCGGAGCGGCCCGACGATTCCCATAAGCGAATCGGTAGCTGGAAACGCTTCCCGATGCGTTAATACGGATGAATGCCTTATACGAAACGCAATCCGGCGACAGGGTATCCGCGCAACAAGGAGGTCCGATGAAGCGAATCATCCTGCTCGTGGTTTTTCTCGTCTCATGCGTTCTGCCGGTACGGGCCGATGAATATAAATGGCTCGGCAACCAGGACGAGGAAGCGGCAACGCTGAGCTACGCGATACCGGAAAGCGACGCGCTGAAAATCGACTTCCGCTGCGAACGAAAGACCCGCCGCGTCACGGTGACATTCGAGCATGAACCGCCGGTCGCGAAGGACGGGGTTCGCGCGACGATTCGTCTTTCCTCGCGGGGAACCGGATCGGACGCGGTAGTGAATGTGCCTGCAACCGGCGAGCGGCTGGAACTGGACGACAAGTTCGTGTTTCAGGGCGAGACGCCGATGAGCGGGAACCTGCGGCGTATTCTTCTCGATGGCAAAGTGCTGGTGGTCGCGATCGACGGGCGCCGGGAAGAAATTCCGCTGAAAGGTGCCGCGCAGGCAGCCCGGCATTTGCTCGCGGCATGCCCGCCTGCGAGCAGTTGAAGCAAGGGACAAGGTACTGTCGCGCCTTGCGATTACTGCGAAAAAGCAGCACTGTAGCGCGCGTTTTGGACGGGTTTCGGTGCGCCGGCCGGGGTTGGCCCTGCACCTGCTGACAGGGGACGGCGCGTGGCGAAAGAAGCGAAGAAAACGGAAAAGTCGGGCGGCGGTAAGCAGAAACCGGCCGTCATTATCGTTGGCGCGGATAAGGGCGGTGTCGGCAAGACCACAGTCGCGCGCACGTTGCTCGATTATTTCGCGGGCAAGAACGTGCTGGCGCGCGCCTTCGATACCGAAAGCCCGCGCGGCACGCTGAAGCGCTTTCATCCCCGCAATACCGAGATCGTCGACATCACGCAGGTCGCCGACCAGATGAAGATTCTCGACACGCTCACTTCTTCCGAAGTGAAGGTGACGATCATCGACGTGCGCGCGGGCCTGCTGTCGCGCGTGCTGAAAGACCTGACCGATGTCGGCTTCTTTGACGCGGCCAAGGAAGGCGACTTCAAGTTCGCGCTGTTCCATGTGCTCGGCCCGTCGGTCGCTTCCCTCAGCGAGATCGAGGAAATCCTGCCCTTCACTTCCGACGGCGATTATTACGTCGTGAAGAACCACATCAACGAAACCAACTTCTTCGAGTGGGATCAGGCGACCTACGACCGCTATTTCAAGAAGGCGAAGAAGACCGCCACCGAAATCACCGTGCCGAAGCTCAACGAAATGGCCTACGAGCAGGTGGAAATCGCGGGCGTGCCGTTCGCGGCATTCGGAAAGAACAAGAACGCGAAGAACCAGAACGCGGATTATTCGCTGGTGCTGCGCGGCTATACCCGGACCTGGCAGAAGAACGTCAACGAACAGTACGACGATGCCGGGTTGCTGGAATGGGCGACCGAAGGCGCGCAGGCTTCGTAATCGAAGCGCGCTTTTAGCGGGCCGCGTAAAAGACGCGGCGTGATGTAGGGGCGACATGCTCGGAAAGAGCCTTGCGATCATCGTCGCCTCGCCGCGCGAGAAATCCGGAACCACGTTGCTCGCCCGGCTGTTCGCGGACTTCTTCATGCTGGCCGGCGACGCGCCGCTGCTGTTCGACACCGATACGAAGAAGGCGAAGCTCTCGAAGTATTTTCCCGGCCGCGCCGAGCTGATCGACCTGGAGAATACCAAGGGGCAAATGTCGCTGTTCGACCGGCTGCCGCTGCGCGCGCATGTGCCGAAGATCGTCGATGTCTCGTCGCGCTCGTTCGCGACCGTGTTCAGCTTGATGCGCGACATAGAGTTCATCCGCGAGGCGCGCGCGAACGCGGTCGAACCTGTGATCGTCTACCTGCCGCACTACGAGGCGGAAGACTTCGAGCGCGGATTCCGGATGCGCGAGCACTTCGATTGCCAGTTCGTGGTGGCGGAGAACGCATTTCTCGGCGCGGCGCCCGCCAGCCTGCATCAGCTCACGGCATACTGGGCGCTGAAGGCGCATCCCGTGCACCTGATGTTGCCGGTGCTCGATACGATGAACATGGTGCTGCTCGAAGACGAACGGATTTCATTCGGGGAGTTCTTGCGCCAGACCGCGCCGAAAGTGCCGATGCCGACGCCGGGGCAGGCCGCGCACATGCCGCTCGCTTATCTCTCGCTCGAAGCGCGTTCGAAAATCCGCAGCTGGCTGAAACCCGCGTTGCATGAAGTGCAGCGGACGGTGAACCTGATCCAGCAGCGCATCGAGACGCCGCCGAGCGAAGTCGCGCCGTTCTAGCCCGCCACCTTGCGCGCGATTTCCAACGTTTCCGGCGTGTCGATGTCGAAGAACGCGCCGTCGTCGCCGACTTCCACTTCCGCGATGCCTTCCGCATAGGCGCTGGCGAGATTACGCGCGCCCATATCGCCTTCGAGCCGCAGGAGGTCGGGGAAGAAGCGCCGCGCCCACAGCACGGGGTTGCCGCGCCGTCCATTGCGCACGGGCGCGACGATGAGCGCGCCGCGCGCGGGATCGAAGTTGTCGATCAGCTTGTCGATCAGCGCGGGCGAAACCTGCGGCATGTCGCCGAGGCAGACGATGGCGGCGGTGACGCCGGAAGGCAGCGCCTTGATGCCTGCCTTTACGGAAGTGGAAAGGCCCTCGGCATAATCGGGATTGGCGACGAAGCGGACGTTCAGGCCCGCGAGCGCCTTGCGGACACCGATTTCGTCGTGGCCGGTGACCACGAACACGGAGGATGCTTTCGAAGCCAGCGCGTTTTCGGCTGCGCGGCGCACGAGCGGCGCGCCATTGACCTCTTCGAGCAGCTTGTTCGGCCCGCGCATTCTGCTGGAGCGTCCGGCCGCGAGCACAATGGCGGCGATGTCCGCGCGTTTTTCTTCGACCTTCTCTTCGCGCGGTTGCGGGCGGGTGACGATCTCCATGAGCAGGCCGCCGACGCCCATGCGCGCGATGTCGGTGCGCGAGACCGTCAGCTTCGCCAGCAGGCGCGCGAGAATCCAGTCGAAGCCGTTTTCCTTCGGGCTGCGCGCGCAGCCGGGCGCACCGATCACGGGGACGCTGCCGACATTGCCGATCAGCATGAGGTTGCCGGGATCGACCGGCATGCCGAAATGCTCGATGCGGCCGCCCGCGGATTCGATCGCAGCGGGGATGACGTCGCGGCGATCCGCGATGGCGGAAGCACCGAAGACGAGCACGAGTTCGGCGCCTGCATCGAGGCACTCCGTAATCGCGTTCTGCAACATACCGGCATCGTGCTCAATGCGCTTTTCGAGAACGATCTTCGCACCGGCCGGCGCGAGGCGATCCTCGGTCACGCGAATGGTCTTCTCGATCACTTTTTCGGCGAGGCCGGGAAGCCGTGTGGAAACCACGCCGACCTTCTTCACGGCGTAGGGCACGACGCGCGTAAGGCCCTCGGTGTGAATTGCGGCGAGCGCCGCCTTGTGCGAATCCAGCGACACCGCAAAGGGAATGATTTTCGCTGTCGCGATCATCTGTCCTTCGGCGACCGGCGCGAAGGCGGGAAGCGTTGCGAAGGTGATGGCCTCGTCGACGCCGTTGAGGCGGTCGATGTTTGCGCGATCAACGATCAGAACACCCGCGCGATCCGCGAACAGATTGGCGCGTCCGGTAAAGGCGTCATCCACGCGGACATGCGGCCCGGCGGCGGCGGTTGCGATCTCGCGCGCGGACTGGTCTTCAGAGATGTCGCCTGGTTCCAGTTTGGCGACCGTGATGGTCGCAATTCCCGCGTCGCGCAGCGCAAGGATCTCCAGGTCGCCGATCACGGTGCCTTTCTTCAGGACGAATTTCGCCGTGCGAATGGAGTGGACGGCGACGCCGCCGCGCGCTTCTTCGAGGGACAGGGAACCGAACTTCATGCCGCGGTATCCTTCGGCAGACGCAGCCGCGCGGTGATCTCCGCCATGATCGAAACCGCGATCTCGGCGGGCGTCGAAGCGCCGATGTCGAGACCGATGGGCGCGTGGATGCGGCGGATGGCTGCTTCGGACATTCCTTTGGCTTTCAGACGCTCGACGCGGGCGGCATGAGTTTTCCGCGAGCCGAGGGCGCCAATATAGAAGCAATCCTTTGATAATGCATGAAGCAGGCCGGGGTCGTCGATTTTCGGGTCGTGGGTCAGCGCGACGAAGGCGCTATGCGCGTCGACGCTGAGCGATGGCAATACCTTGTCGGGCCATTCCGCGAGCAGGTTGATGCCTTCGAAGCGCTCCTTGGTGGCGAAGGCCGTGCGCGGATCGATCACGGTCACGTCGTAGCCGAGTTGCATCGCCATCGGCGCGAGCGCCTGGCTGATGTGCACCGCGCCGGTGATGACGAGGTTCGGCGGCGGTACATGCACGGTGAGAAAGAGCTTGCCGCCTGCGATCTCCTCGATGCCGCTTTTCCCCGAGCGCAGCCGCGTTTCAAGCGGGATGGCGAGCGGATCGCGAACGGTTTCGCTCGCTTTCACGAGGCGCTGCTGCCCGCTCGCAAGATCGGTCACGACCACGCAGGCGCGGCGCGCGGTGCGTTCTTCGTTCAGCGTGGCGAGCAAGGAGGACTTCATGTCAGGCCTTGTCGGTGCCGAGTTTCAGGCCGAGGCCGATCGGCAGCCCACCGCCGATCCACCGCGCGAAGCGCTCAGCAGTGCCGGATTTTTTCAGCCGCGTCACTACGGCGCTGGCCGTGAACACGGTAACGAGATCGGCCGAGGAGAAAGCGAAGTTCACGATCATGCCCAGGATCAGGGATTGCAACCAGATCGGCAGCGATCCTGCGGGGTCCACGAATTGCGGAAGGAACGCGATGAAGAAGATCGCAACCTTCGGGTTGAGTAATTCAACGATAATGCTCTCCGCGAACGCGCGGCGCGTGGATTTCGGTGCGATTGCCGGCGCTTCGTTCGCGCCGCTACCGCGCAGCATGGTGATGCCGAGCCAGACGAGATAAGCGGCGCCTGCAATCTTCAGCGCGGTATAGGCTTCCGGGACATAGCGAAAGATGGCCGAAAGTCCCAGCGTCGCCGCGATCACATGCGCGTAGCAGCCGATATGGATACCGAACGCGGCCATCAATCCAGCCCGCTTGCCGCGGGCGAGCGTCTGCGCCGCGGTGTAGAGCAGCGCGGGGCCGGGAAAATACGCAAACAGCGCGGTAGCGATTGCGAAGGCGATCAGAACGTCGTTCGAGGCCATCTACGTCACCGGCTCGACATACACGCTGATCTTCCCGCCACAGGACAAACCGACTTCCCATGCGGTTTCGTCGGCTACGCCAAAGGAAACGACCTTCGGCTTGCCGCTGGTCATCACGTCGAGCGCTTCGGCGACCACCGCGCCTTCGACGCAGCCGCCCGAAACCGAGCCGAGGAAATTACCCTCGCTGTCGATGACGAGATTGGCGCCGACCGGGCGCGGCGCCGAACCCCAAGTTTCGGTGACGGTAGCCAGCGCGACCTTGCGGCCTTCGGCATGCCAGCGCGCGGCGGTGGCGAGCAGATCTTCGCGATCCATCATGGCGGCGTTCCTCGATTTTCCCGACATGGTAGCCGGTTTGGCCGCCTGCAAGAAACCGCCTAGCGCGGGGCACCCTTGCCCTTCGGATTGACCTTTTTCTGCCCCGGCACATCGGGCGGCGTCTCGGTTTCGTCGATGACGAAGCACTCGTAATAGTCGCGGCGGCGGTCGCGGCGTCCCGACGCACACTGATGGACAGGGAGCAGGTCCTTCACGTCGCGATAGAGCGCGTAGGACGCGATCAGGTAACGCTCGGAGCCGTCCGGGTTGCCGCCGAAGCGGTCGATCTTGCCTTTCAGTTCCGGCGCGACTTCTAGAATCGCATCGCGCAGTTCGTCGCCTTTCAGGAAATTGTCGGGCAACTGGTCGAACGGTCCGTCGAAGTAATTGTTGGCGAGCGCGTTGGCCTCGAACACGCCGATCAGGATTTTCCGCTCGCGCTGCGTATCGCGGTAATAGGCAAAGCCGGTTCGCGTGCCGATCAGGATGCGGTCGGTGAACTCGGCGCGGCTGAACTGGTCGTGTACGGGCACCGTTTCATCCAGCACGTAGAGAAAGAATTTCAGCTTCTTATTGAAGACGAGAAAGAAGCGCGTGCCGGATTCGTCGAATACGGGGCCGAGGAATTGCTCGTCCGGGGCGAGCGCCGCTTCCGGCGGCTTCACGTTCGAGAGATCGTTCAGTTCGAACAGCACGGATTTGCCGCCGAAGGTCACGCGATAGAGAAACGCTTCCACCTTCTCGACGATGACATTCTCTTCGCGGCCGAGGCGCGCATAGATGCCCGGCAGTTCCGGCTTCCAGCCGACATAATCGATGTAATAGGCAAAGTGCAGCTTGCCTTCGTCGCGGTCGCTAGCGTCGAGACGGATGTTGCCGGCGTAGCGCACGCCGCCGGAGTTGAACGAGAAGTAATAATAGTTTTCGGTCGGATAGACTTTCACGCGTTCGGGGAGTGCCTGCAGCACATAACGCAGCACTTCCATGCGGTCGGTAACGGGTGCGTTACGGCTCAGCTCCTCGACGTAATTCTGGTTGGTGTCGAGCTTCGGCAGGTTCTGCGCATGCGCGGGCAACATGCAGACGAGCAGCGCCAGAACGGGACATATTTTTCTCATCACCGCCTCGCGATATTGCGTTGCCGCAAAATTATAATCATCCGCCGAACCTACCAAGAGGATTTATTTAGTAGGACGCAAGGCAATTTGCTGTTAATCGGTAATACCGCGCGGGCGAAGCAGAGTTTGGCCAAATGCAGCACGCAGCACTAATCGCAGATATCGGCGCCACCACGACGCGGACGGCTCTTGTCGGCGCGAACGGCGCCTATGAATCTGTCGTATCCGTTTCCAACATGGAAGCGGGCGATCTTTCCGATTATCTCGCGCATACGCTGGAACGCGCCAGCCCAAGACCGCGGCGTGCGGTGCTTGCGGTCGCGGCGCCGGTCGATGGCGAGGAGATTGTGCTGACGAATCATCCGTGGTCGTTCGCGCGCAAGCCGCTCTCCGAGAAGCTCGGCCTGCGCGAACTGACCGTGGTGAACGATTTCGCGGCCGCCGCCTATGCGATCCCGCGTCTTCGCGAATCCGACACCATGCAGATCGGCGCGGGCGAGGCGGTGCCGGGCGCGACGCAACTCATCCTCGGTCCGGGCACGGGCTTCGGCGTGGCGGCGGTGCATTACGCCGACGGCAAGGCCAGCGTCATTCCGAGCGAGGCGGGACACATGCGCTTCGGCGCGACCACGCCGGAAGAAGCGGCGGTGCTGGATTCGCTCTCGCGCGATCTCGGCTCGGTAACGGTCGAGCACATTTTGTCCGGCGAAGGCATCGCGCGGCTGCATCGCGTGCTGCACGGAAAAGACGCGCGGCCGAAACAGATCATCGCGGACGCGGCGGAGGGGCTGGACGAGGAGCGCCAGACGATCTCCGTGTTCCTGCGCATCTTTGGACGCATCGTTGGCGATTTCGCGCTGGCGTTCGACGCGCGCGGCGGGATTTTCCTGGCCGGCGGCGTGGTGCGTTCGCTCGCGCCGCTGATCGCGGAGTCGCCGTTTTTCGCGAACTATCGCGAGCATCCGCCCTACGAAGGGCGGCTCGATGCGATCCCGCTCCACCTCGTATTACATTCAATGCCGGGATTGCTGGGCGCGGCCAGCATCGCGCAGGGCGCTTCGCTCACCCCGCAGTAAGGCGTTGCAGCGCATCGCGGTGATGATGCGCGGACGCTTCCGAGAAGCAGCAGAACGTCACGTTCGCGATGCCGCGCGCTTCGCGTAGCGAAGTGTGGACCGCGATCTGCGCCGCGCGGTGGATCGGGAAGCGATAGACGCAGGTCGAGATTGCGGGGAAGGCGACGGATTGCAGCCGGTGGTCACGTGCGATTTTAAGCGAGCGGCGATAGCAGCTTTCCAAGAGTGCATCTTCATTGTTGTCGCCGCCATTCCAGACCGGGCCGACAGTGTGGATTACATGGCGCGCGAGCAGGCGATGGCCTTTGGTAATCTTGGCATCGCCGGTCGCGCAGCCTTGCAGGGCGCGGCATTCCTCCAGCAATTCCGGGCCGGCCGCGCGATGGATCGCGCCGTCCACGCCGCCACCACCGAGCAATGAATTATTCGCTGCATTCACGATGGCGTCGCGGACGAGTTTCGTGATGTCGCCGGTGACGATCTCGAAGCGCGTGCCGTTTCGTTCAGCGGAGAATTCGCTCATCGCGCGATGCTAGGCGAGCGCGGCCGTGCGCGAAAGGCTCAGGCCGCTTCCGCGCGCAGATCGAGCGTGGAGCGCTTGCCGATGGCGCGGTAGTTCTTCTTCAGGAATTCGCTCGCGGCGTCGCGGCCGATGTCGCGCAGGTGTTCGAAGAACGACCATTCCACCGTGAACTTCGAACTGGAGGTCAGCTCGGTAAGTTTGTCGCCAGCCGTGATGCGATGCAGCCGCACGTCGGTCAGCTTCTTGCCCATCATCCGGCGGAACACATTGAAGCGGGCGAGGCGGCTGACGAAACCGATCGCGCGGAATTCGGATGCCAGCGAAGCGTTGAAGGTGATCTCGTTGATGCGGTTCCAGATGTCCCGCGCGCTTTGCGGCGTCTCCTCGCGCACGACCGGGTTGGTTTGTACCAGCAGCACGTCGCCGGATTCGCCCGGACGGAAAAAAGGAAACAGCGGCGGATTGCCGACATAGCCGCCGTCCCAGTACGGCGTGCCGTCGATCTCCACCGCCTTGAACAGGAACGGCAGGCAGGCGGAAGCCATCACCACGTCGGCGTCGATCTCGTTGTTCCTGAACACGCGCACCTTGCCGGTGTGGACGTTGGTGGCGGAGAGAAAAATCTTGATGCGGCGGTTCTTGCGCAGCGCCTCGAAATCCACTTCGCGTTCCAGCACGTCGCGCAGCGGATTGATGTTGAACGGGTTGAAGTCGTAGGGCGAGAGAAAGCGCGTCGCGACATCCATCGCGAGGAACATCGGGTTCTTGTCGAGCGACCAGTTGCCGAGCAGGCGGTCCATGAGACCGCGCTGGAGCGGGCTGAGGCGTCCGTCGCGCGAAACCGCGCGCCAGAATTTAGCCAGCGCTTCGCGCGCGCCTTCGCGGCCGCCGTTCTGATAGCCCGACGCCAGCACCACGGCGTTCATCGCGCCCGCGCTGGTACCGGAGATGGCCTCGATGCCAAGCCGCTCGTCTTCGAGCAGGCGGTCGAGCACGCCCCATGTGAACGCACCGTGCGCGCCGCCGCCTTGCAGGGCCAGATTGACCGGCTTGGTGGTGGCCACGAATCGGCTCCTCAGTTCGGGAAGTTCCAGCCAGCCCAGACGGATGGGGCCGCTGGCGGCCTCTGGCTGACGCAGGGTTTGCCGAAATGGCAACATCGGGCATATATTGTGCGCCGCAGCAAAGTCTGCAAGGGCTGGTTTTAGGCACTTCCCGCCTGATATTCTGTATCCATGCACAAACCTTTTCCCGCGCCGGGGCACGACCACGGCCAATGCGTCGAGGACGCGCTGTCCCGCGCCGAGAAAGCCTGCGGCACTCGCGGCTTGCGGCTGACGCCATTGCGGCGGCGCGTGCTCGAAATTCTGGCGGGAAGCCACGCGCCGGTCGGCGCCTATGAAATCGTCGACAAGCTGGCGGCGGCGGGCGAGGCGGTGCCCGCGATGTCGGTCTATCGCGCGCTGGATTTTCTCGTCGCCGAGCAACTCGCGCACCGGATCGAAAGCCGCAACGCATTCCTTGCCTGCAACAGCGGGCACCTGCGCGCGGAGCCGGCGATGTTCCTGCTCTGCGAGAAATGCGGAACGGTGGCGGAGATGCCGGCCGTTGCCTTCGCACGCGACGTAACCAAGGCGGCGAAGGCCGCCGGGTTCGAGCCGAAGTCATCCGTGGTTGAAGTCAGCGGCACCTGCGAAGCGTGCCGCAAGAAAGCGAAGCGATGAACGCGAGCGTTCTGGGATTTGGTGCATCGGCGCGGCGCTTGTCCGTGCCCGTGGATGTGGGGGGCGTCATCGTCGGCGGCGGTGCGCCCATCGTCGTGCAGTCGATGACCAACACCGACACCGCGGACGTGGATGCGACCGTGCGGCAGGTGGCGGCGCTGTTCCGTGCCGGTTCCGAGATCGTGCGTATCACGGTGGACCGCGACGAGGCGGCGGCGGCCGTGCCGCATATCCGCGAGCGGTTGCTGAAGATGAACCTCAACGTCCCGCTGGTCGGCGACTTCCACTACATCGGCCACAAGCTGCTCGCCGATCATCCTGCCTGCGCGGAAGCGCTCGCGAAGTACCGCATCAATCCGGGCAACGTGGGTTTTCGCGAAAAACGCGACAAACAATTTTCCTCGATCATCGAAATCGCGCTGAAGCACGGCAAGCCCGTGCGCATCGGTGCGAACTGGGGTTCGCTCGATCAGGAACTGCTCACGCACCTGATGGACGAGAACGCGAAGTCCGCCGCGCCGATCGAAGCGCGCGCGGTGACGCGGGAGGCGCTCGTGCAGTCGGCGCTGATCTCGGCGTCGCGCGCGGAAGAACTCGGCATGAAGCGCGAGCAGATCATCCTCTCGGCGAAAGTCTCCGCAGTGCAGGATTTGATCGCGGTGTATCAGGATCTGGGGCGGCGCTCGGACTATGCGCTGCATCTCGGTTTGACTGAAGCCGGGATGGGGTCGAAGGGCATCGTCGCCTCGGCCGCTTCGCTCTCCATTCTTTTGCAGCAGGGCATCGGCGACACCATCCGCATCTCGCTGACGCCGGAGCCGAACGGCGACCGCACGCTGGAAGTGCAGGTGGCGCAGGAACTGTTGCAGACGATGGGCTTTCGCACCTTCGTGCCGCTAGTCGCGGCGTGCCCCGGTTGCGGGCGCACGACTTCCACGGTTTTTCAGGAACTCGCGTTTGAAATCCAGTCCTACATCCGCGACAGCATGCCGGCCTGGAAGCAGAAATATCCCGGCGTCGAGACGCTCAACGTCGCGGTGATGGGCTGCATCGTGAACGGTCCCGGCGAATCGAAGCACGCCGACATCGGCATTTCGCTGCCCGGCACCGGGGAAGCGCCCGCCGCGCCGGTGTTCATCGACGGCAAGAAAGCCGTAACGCTGCGCGGGCCAACGCTGGCCGCCGACTTCAAGGCGCTGGTGGAAGATTATGTCGCGCGCCGTTTCGGCGGCGCGGCGCACAAACCGGCCGCGGAATGATCAGCCGCCGAGCAATTTCGAGGCGACGCTAACCGTCAGCGCGATGATCGCGGTGTTGAACAGGAACGCGACCAGCCCCTGCACCATCGCCGTCCGCCGCAACACGCGCGAGCGGATTTCGACATCGGAAGTCTGGAACGTGGTGCCGAGCACCATCGCGAAATAAAGAAAATCCCAATAGTCCGGTTCTTTCTCGTTCGGGAAGTCCAGCGAACCGATGCTGAGTTTCGTGCGGTAGACTTCGTGTGCGTAATGCAGCGCGAACACGAAATTCACGAACAGCCATGAACCGAAGATCGCCGCGAGTGCGATGGCGACGCGCAGCGGCTTGTCCTGTGCATTCGCCTGCAAGGCATCGGAAAGTTCGAAGCCAAGTGCGATCAATGCAACTGCCGTGGCCGCGGTGACGACCGCAAGCGTCGCGACCCTGCCTTCTTCCTCCATTCCCGCGCGCCTGCGCAGGTCGATTATGCTGGCCGTTGCCATCATTTTCAGGACCAGCAACAGGAAAAGCCAGATGGCTGCATTCCAAGCGACCAGAAAGCGCGTCACGGGGAGGAAGTTTCGCGCGGCAAACCAGACAAGGATGCCCACTGCAATCGCGATAAGGATTCGCGCGTGGGCGAGCACCTGCCGCTGCAACATTCCCGCGCGATACTTCTGTGGCCTTTTCGCCATCAGGATTTCCGCTCCGCGATGTATTGCGCAATAACGCGGAGCCAGCGTCCGCGTTCACCGAAGGTGCTGAGGGAATCCTTCGCCTCCATCACGAGCTTGCCGAGTTCGCGCTTCGCGCCGTCGAGGCCGAGCAGCGAGACGAAGGTGCCCTTGCCCTTTTCCGCGTCCTTGCCGACCGCCTTGCCCACGCTCGCGGTGTCGCCTTCCGCGTCGAGAAGGTCGTCGGCGATCTGGAATGCAAGGCCGATGGTGCGGCCGTAATTCCTGAGCGATTCGGTTTCGCGCGCGGAGGCCTTGCCGAGAATTGCACCGGCTTCGCAGCACGCGGCCAGCAGCGCGCCGGTCTTCATGCGTTGCAGCCGCGTGATTTCTTCCAGCGATAGTTTGCGCGGCGTGCTGCGCTCAAAGCGGCCTTCCGCTTCTAGGTCGAGCATTTGTCCGCCCGCCATGCCGCCGATGCCGGATGCCTTCGCAAGACACTGCACCAGTGCCGCGCGGATCACCGGATCGGGATGCGTGCTCTCGCGTGAGAGAATATCGAAGGTGAGCGTCTGCAAGGCATCGCCTGCGAGGATGGCGGTCGCTTCGTCGAAGGCCCGGTGCAGGGATGGCCGGCCGCGCCGCGTGTCGTCGTCGTCCATCGCCGGCAGGTCGTCGTGGATGAGCGAATAACCGTGCAGCAGTTCGAAGGCGATGCCGCTGTGGAGCGCGAAATCGAACGGCGCATCGAACAGCGCCGCGCTTTCCAGCACCAGCAGCGGACGGATGCGCTTGCCGCCGCCGAGCACGGCATAGGCCATGGCATCGCGCAGGCGCGCAGGGCGCGCGATTTCGCCGGGCTGCGAATCCGTAGTCAGCGCTTCTTCGAGCGCTTCCTCGATGCGCACCAGCGCCGATGTGCGGCGCATTTCGAAAAGACCGGAGTGGTCCAAGCGTTTTCCGTCGGTCGTGTTGCTCTTGTCTTGCGGTCGTGCCGCGTTTCCCGTTGCGCGTCAAACGATTGAGCAGGGTTTTGCTTGCGATGCACCCGCTCGGCCGGTCTAATGCGCGCCGCATGGAAACGGACCCGCCGCCTTCGAACGCCGCGCCGCCAATGGGCGGGCCGCACCGCAGCCCGCCGCCTGCGGCTCCTTATTCCTACGAGCACGAATACTCGAACGCGCGTCCGCACCGCATCGCCCCGCCGCGGCGTTCGTGGCTTGGGCGTATCCTGCGCGTATTGATCGTGATTGCACTGATCCCGGTCGTGCTGGTGCCACTCTATATTGTCGTGCCGCCGGTCTCGACGCTGATGATATGGCGCTGGGTCACGTTCCAGCGCGTCGAGCGCCACTGGGTGCCGCTCTCTCGGATTTCGCCCGACCTGATCCGCGCGGTGATCGGCGGCGAGGACGTGCGCTTCTGTACGCACCATGGTGTCGATTGGCGCGAATTGCTCAGCGTCATCGAGGATGCCGACGACCTCGGCGATCTTTCCTTCTCGCGTGGTGCGTCCACCATCCCGATGCAGACGGCGAAGAACCTGTTTCTTTGGCCGGGCCGGCAATATGTGCGGAAAGTGATCGAGATTCCGCTGGCGCTTTATATGGACCTCGTCTGGTCGAAGCCGCGGATGCTGGAGATCTACCTCAATATCGCGGAATGGGGTCCGAACGGCGAATTCGGCGTGGAAGCGGGCGCGCGGAGGGCCTTTAACAAGAGCGCGGATGAACTCTCCTCGCAGGAGGCCTACCTGCTCGCCGGGGCGCTCCCGAACCCGATCCTCTACAACCCCGGCAGGCCCGGTCCCCGGCTGCGGGCGGCTGCGACCAAGCGCTCCGCCCGTGCCCAGAGCCTCGGATCGCGAGCGTATTGCGTCCTTCCGGGCCGATAATCGCGACTAGCGGCCCCCGGCCTGATCCTCTATAAGCCCCCACTTCCAGATCAGACCTGCCGGCCCGGTCCTTCCGACCCGAGGCCGTTTCCGGAGACGAAAATGGCCGTTCCCAAGCGAAAAACCTCGCCCTCGCGCCGCGGCATGCGCCGCTCGGCCGATGCCCTGAAGACGACCGCCTATGTCGAAGACAAGGATTCGGGCGAACTGCGCCGTCCGCACCACGTCGATCTGAAGTCGGGCATGTACAAGGGCCGCCAGATCCTGAAGCCGAAGGGCGAAGCCTGAGCGATCTCCGCTACAGGAATGCATCACGGGGGCCGGTCTTGGTCGCCTTTCCGCTGCTGCTCATCGCGTTCGCGATCTACAACATGGTCGCGTTCCTCACGCCCGGCGTGGCGTGGACCGACCGCGTGTTCGGCGTGCCGATGCCGTCGGGCGTCGAATGGGCGGTGAGCGCGGGCGACCTGCTGATCGCCTTCGCGTTATTTCTTCTTTTCTTCGAAGTGCTGAAAGCGGCGCGCAACACCGCGCGTTCGCTGTTCGATCACCTGCTTTCGACGGTGATCTTCATCGGCGCGCTGGTCGAGTTCCTGCTGGTGAAGCAGGCCGCGACCTCGACCTTTGCAATTCTGTTGCTGATTTCGCTGGTCGATGTGCTCGGCGGCTGGTCGGTGGCAGTGCGCACCGCGCGGCGCGATTTCTCGATCGACCCTTCGCAGCCTTAATTCGTCAAAGCCAGGCGACGGTGCGGCTTTCGCGTGTGTTCGCCGGGCGCTCGTTCGCTGCGCGATAGGTGACCGCGCAGGTTTCCGGGTCGGCGCGGCGTTTCACGCGGTAAATATCGAAGCCCTTCACGTTGGCCGTTAACTGTACGAGGAACGGCGCGGCCGGAAACGCGCCGGCCATGCGCACGGAGCGATCCTGCGGGGCGAGCGCGACCAGTGCGCGGCATTCGCTCTTCTTTTCGCTCTCGTTGTTGGCGTTCATGGCGTGTCTCGATCCGGGACGTTGTTTGTTTTTGCCTCCTATTCATTGCAAGCGGTGGACCGGCCGCTTCGTTCCATGGCGCAACAGTTCGTTAAGGATGAGGGGTGACCGGGAATTAACGGCAGGCGGGTAAGTAACGGACAACGAAAGAAAAAATCCGGGGAGCCTAATGGCTGTCGTACCCACGCGTTCGTCGCGGCTGATGCCGGTTACCGGCGAACCCACCGCCGCAACGCAGACGAGTCTCGCGCCCGGCCGCGTGATGACGGCACTGTTTGCAAGCGGCGAGGCTGCTTATGCGTGGGATTGCGTATCCGACGAACTGATCTGGAGCGAGAATGCGCAATCCTTGCTCGCTGCCGCTCCCGAACAACTTGCAACAGGCCGCGGTTTTGCGGGCCTGCTCGATCCGCGAAGTTGGCAAAATCGCCACGACACCGTGTTCGGTGATGCGCGCAAGGACGAGGGCGAGGGCGTTTCCTACAAGCTGCGCTATGCGCTGAAGTGTCCGCAGGGCAAAGACTGCCGCTGGATCGAAGACAGCGGCCGCTGGTTCGCTTCCGCCGATGGCAAGCCGGCGCGCGCCGAGGGTCTGGTGCGTATCGTCACCGAACAGCATCAGCGCGAGGAAGAACTCGCGCGGCTTTCCGCTTCCGATCCGCTGACCGGCGATCTCAATCGCGTCGTGTTGACCAAGGCGATCGAGGAAGAACTGGAATCGGCGGAGAAGTTCAAAACCAGCTTCGGTTTTCTCATCGTCGGCATCGACGATCTTTCGCACTTCAACCGCTCCTACGGTTTCGGCGTCGGCGACCAGGCGATTGCAGCGATTTCGGAGCGGCTGCGCGCAAAGAAGCGCGGCAAGGATCTGATCGGCCGCTTCTCCGACAATAAGTTCGGAATCCTTGTGCGCGAATGCAGTCCTGACGACCTCATGGTAGCGGGCGCGCGGTTCGTGAACGCGGTGCGCGAGGCGCCGTTCGAGACTTCCGCAGGTCCGCTGGTGCTTTCCGTCACGACAGGCGGCGTGGTCGCGCCACGTTATGCGCGCGACGTCAGCGAGATCATGGCGCATGCGCATGAAGCACTCGACGAAGCGAAGGCTGCGGGCAAGGGTTCGTTCCGCGCCTACAAGCCGAATGTCGAGAACCAGCAGCGCCGCCGCGAGAACCTGCGCATCACCGACCTGATCGTCGCCGCGCTGAACGAGCGCCGTGTCGGCATTGCGATGCAGCCGGTGGTCCGCACCCGTACGCGCGAGATCGCGTTTCACGAGTGTCTGGTACGCCTGAGCGATGCGGAGGGTGCCGCGGTGGACGCGAAGACCATCGTGAACGTCGCCGAGCAGCTCGATCTGGTGCGCCTGATCTATCACCGCGTGCTCGAACTCGCATGCGAGAAGCTGCGCGCCGACCCGGCATTGCGCGTTTCGATCAACGTCTCGGCCGCCACCATTCATGACAACGTCTGGATGTCGGCGCTTGCAGCGGAAGTGCAGGGCGGTATTGCCCCGCGCCTTATTGTTGAAATCACCGAGTCGGCTGCGATCCAGGACGTGGAAGCGAGTTATCGCTTCGTGGCGCATGTCCGCAGCAAGGGTTGCAAGGTCGCGATCGACGATTTCGGGGCGGGCTATACCTCGTTCCGCAACCTCAGGAAGCTCGGCGTCGATATGCTGAAAATCGACGGCTCTTTCGTCGAGAATCTGGACACGGCGGTGGACGACCGCGCCTTCGTGAAGGCGCTCCTGCAGCTTGCCAAGGATCTCAAAATAGAAACGGTCGCCGAATTCGTGCAGACCGACAGTGTCGCCGAATGGCTGCTGGCGTGGGGCTGCGATTATCTGCAGGGCGCGCTGACCGGGATGCCGGCACGTGCAGAAGTGCCTGCAAACGCGCAGAAGAAAACGGCATAAGAAAAAAAGCGGACCGTGAGGTCCGCTTTTTGTTTTCGTTTCCGGATCGCTTACTCGCCGATCTTGTCGAGCTTCTTTTGCATCTCCGACACCTGACGCTTGAGCGAGTCGATGTCGTCGCCGCCGGCCGCTTCCGGCGGCGGGTTGGTGACGTTGTCCTTCGCGGTCGGCAGGAACATCGTGAAGGCGCGCTGGAACATCTCCATGTTGCGCTTCACCTGATCCTCGAACGCACCGAAGCCCGGAATGTTGAAGGTCTTGCCCATCTGTTCGCGGAACTTTTCCTGCTCTTGCGTGAAATGCGAGAGCGAGGTTTCGAGATACCGCGGAACCAGCAATTGCATGGAGTCGCCGTAGAAGCGGATGAGCTGGCGCAGGAAGTTGATGGGCAGAAGGTTCTGCCCGCTCTTGCCTTCCTGCTCGAAAATGATCTGGGTCAGGACCGACCGGGTGATGTCCTCGCCGGTCTTGGCGTCGTAGACCACGAAATCCTCGCCGGACTTCACCATGACGGCGAGGTCTTCCAGCGTGACGTAGGCGCTGGTTCCCGTGTTGTAGAGCCGCCGGTTGGCGTATTTTTTGATCGTTACCGGTTCTTGCGGCTTGGCCATTCGCTACTCCCTCACGCTACGCAGAGCGTTTCCCCCGCTGAACTTTCAACAGCTTAGGGTTTTTCCCGCGGTGCGGCTACCGCTTTGTGCAATGCCGGTAAACGAATGACGCACAGCAACAACCGGCCTATATAGGCTATTGGCAACAGGCTGGTGGCCGGGGTCCAATACGGACGGCGCCGGCAGCAAGTCAGCGAAAAACAAAGCGATCAGCGAGGAACAGGAAATGGCGGACGGAGTGGTGATTGTCGGCGCAGCGCGTACCCCGGTCGGAGCCTTTAACGGCTCGCTGGCGGGCATTCCTGCGCATGAGCTTGGAAAAGTCGCGATCGAGGCCGCGCTTTCGCGCGCAGGCGTCGAGGCGGGACAGGTTTCGGAACTCATTTTTGGTCAGGTGCTGACGGCCGCGCAGGGCATGAATCCTGCGCGTCAGGCTTCGAAGGCAGCGGGTCTTCCGAACGAAACCCCTGCGTGGCTCGTTAACCAGGTCTGCGGTTCGGGTCTGCGTTCGGTCGCGCTCGGCTACCAGTCGATCATGAACGGCGACAGTGAGATCGTTATCTCGGGTGGTCAGGAGTCCATGTCGAACTCGGTGCACGCGGCGCATCTGCGCGCGGGTCATCGCATGGGCGACGTGAAGTTCATCGACACCATGATCCGCGACGGGTTGTGGGATGTCTTCAACGGCTACCACATGGGCGGAACGGCGGAGAACGTCGCGAAGCAGTGGCAGATCACGCGCGAAATGCAGGACCAGTTCGCGGTCGCCTCGCAGAACAAGGCCGAAGCCGCGAAGAAGGCCGGCAAGTTCAAGGACGAGATCGTGCCGGTGACGATCAAGTCGAAGAAGGGCGACATCGTATTCGATACCGACGAATACATCCGCGATGGCGCGACCCTCGACGCCATGGCGAAGCTGAAGCCTGCCTTCGACAAGGAAGGCACGGTCACGGCCGCCAACGCTTCAGGCATCAATGACGGCGCTGCAGCGCTCGTATTGATGAAGGAGAGCGAAGCGAAGAAACAGAACAAGAAGATCATCGCCCGCATCGCCTCGTGGGCGCAGGCGGGCGTCGATCCGTCGATCATGGGTACCGGTCCGATCCCGGCATCCCGCGCGGCGCTGAAGAAAGCCGGCTGGAACGTGCAGGATCTCGATCTGGTCGAAGCCAACGAAGCCTTCGCGGCGCAAGCCTGTGCCGTGAACAAGGACATGGGCTGGGATCCGGCCAAGGTGAACGTGAACGGCGGCGCCATTGCCATCGGTCATCCGATCGGCGCTTCCGGCGCCCGCGTCCTCGTCACGCTGCTTCACGAAATGGAACGCCGCGGCGCGAAGAAAGGGCTTTCCACGCTCTGCATCGGCGGTGGCATGGGTATCGCGCTCTGCGTAGAGAGAAACTAAAACGCAACGCACAAAATCAAAAACGTCTCCTCGACTAAATAACGTGATGCCCGGGCTTGTCCCGGGCATTGTCGTCTTGAAGAATGGTATCGGGAGAAGGATGGCCGCATAGACGGCCACGACCAAGGAGAGGGACATGGCACGCGTTGCGTTGGTTTCCGGCGGCACCCGTGGAATCGGGGCTGCAATTTCCAGAGCGCTGAAGGATGCAGGTTACAAGGTTGCGGCCAACTACGGCGGCAACGACGAAGCAGCGGCGAAGTTCAAGGGCGAGACGGGCATCAACGTCTACAAGTGGGATGTAAGCTCCTTCGACGCCTGTTCGGAAGGCATCAAGAAGGTCGAGGCCGATCTCGGGCCGATCGAGGTGCTGGTCAACAACGCGGGCATCACGCGCGACGCGATGCTGCATCGCATGACCGCCGACCAGTGGAACGCAGTTATCACCACGAACCTCAACTCGCTGTTCAATATGTGCCGCCCGGTGATCGAGGGCATGCGCGCGCGCAAGTTCGGCCGCATCGTCAACATTTCGTCGATCAACGGCCAGAAAGGCCAGATGGGCCAGACCAACTATTCGGCGGCGAAAGCAGGCGACATCGGTTTCACCAAAGCGCTGGCGCAGGAATCGGCGAAAGCGGGCATCACCGTGAACGCGATCTGTCCAGGCTACATCAACACTGAGATGGTGCAAGCGGTGCCGAAGGATGTGCTGGAGAAGAATATCATTCCGCAGATTCCGGTGGGCCGTCTTGGGGAAGCCAACGAAATCGCGCGCTGCGTGGTGTTCCTCGCAAGCGACGACGCAGGCTTCATCACCGGCTCCACGATGACTGTGAACGGCGCGCAGTACATTACGTAACCCATCCTGAAACCCTCGCCGGTTGGCGAGGGGCTAGCGATAGCGAGCGGATGGGCAGATAAAAATCGATGCAGTCATCTCCCTCGACGCAAACGGCGGCGACGCTTACGGGCCTTGCCGCCGTTTTCATGTGGTCGTTCCTGTCGCTGCTCACGGTGGCAAGCGGGACGATGCCGCCGTTCCAACTCGCGGCGATTACTTTCCTGATCGGCGGGCTGATCGGCGTGGCAAGCTGGATCGCACGGCCTGATGCTGCGCGTTCGCTGAAGCAGCCGCCCGTGGTGTGGTTGCTCGGTGTCGGCGGTTTGTTCGGCTATCACGCGCTCTATTTCGCGGCGCTGCGGCTCGCGCCTCCGGCGGAAGCGCAGTTGTTCAATTATCTATGGCCGTTGCTGATCGTGTTGTTCTCGGCGTTGCTACCGGGCGAAAAGCTGAAACCCCATCACATCCTCGGCGTGTTGCTCGGTCTGGCGGGAACGCTCGTGCTGATCGCGGGCATGCGCGGGGTCGAGATCAAGCGCGAATACATCTTCGGCTATCTCTGTGCGCTCGGCGCGGCGCTGGCGTGGTCAGGGTACTCGGTGTTGTCGCGGCCCTTCAAGAACGTGCCGAGCGATGCGGTGGCAGGGTTCTGCCTTGCGACCGCGGCGCTTTCGCTGGCTTGTCATTTGTCGTTTGAACAAACGGTGTGGCCTGCGAACACGCTGCAATGGCTGAGCGTCATTGCACTTGGAATCTTCCCCGTGGGGCTTGCGTTCTATGCGTGGGATCGCGGCGTGAAGTTCGGCGACATCCGCGCGCTCGGCGCCGCTTCCTATGCAGCGCCGTTGCTCTCGACGATCTTTCTGGTGCTCGCGGGCTATGCAGAGCCGCGCTGGTCGCTGGCGCTTGCGGCTATCCTGATTTCGCTCGGCGGCGTCGTTGCCGCGAAAGACATGTTCACTCGCTCAAAGGTCCGGGTGACCAATCTTTCCTAGCGAGCATGAAACCGGAAAATTCAAAGCCCGGCGCGACGGTGCAGCCAACCAGCGTCCATTCGCCGAGTGTTTCCGCGGCTTGCCAGTTGTCCTGCGGGATCACGAATTGCGGCTGCTGGCCGTTTGTGATGTCGGTGCCGAGCGTGATCGCGGCGGCCGGCGTATGTTCGCTGGCTGCGTAGTGCAGGGCAAGCGGCGCGCCCGCGTAGTAGTGCCAGCATTCCGCGGCATCGACCTTGTGCCAGTGCGAGCGCTCGCCTTTCGCGAGCAGGAAATAGATCGCCGTCGATGCAGCGCGTCCGTCCGTCCTGCGCATGTCGCGGAAGGTCTCGCGGAAATGGCCGCCCTCCGGATGCGGGCGCAGGTCGAGCAGCGCAATCACTTCCGCAGCCGATAGCGCGGTAATGCTCATCCCTTGAACGTATTCTTGAGTTCGCGGAGCTTCGTGAACACGGCGCCGGAATCCTCGCCCTTCATGCCGACCGCTTCCTGCACATCCGGGTTATCGGCGCGCAGGAACGGATTGGTGTGAAGCTCCTCCTCCATGGTCGAGGGCACGGTGGGTTCGCCCTTCGCGCGCATCGCTTCGATCTGCTTGAGGCGTTCCTTCAACTGCGTGTTGTTGGGATCGACGGTGACCGAAAATTTTGCATTGGAAAGCGTGTATTCGTGCCCGCAATAGATTTTGGTTTCGGGCGGAAGCTCGCGCAGCTTCAGGAGCGATTGCCACAGCACTTCCGCGGGCCGCTCGAACGGACGTCCGCAGCCGAGCGCAAACAACGTGTCGCCGGAGAACAGCAGCATTTCCTTCGGGAAGTGATAGGAAATGTGACCCGCAGTGTGGCCTGGCGTGTCGATCACGTCGGCGCGCAGCGGACCGACTTCCGCGACATCGAGATGGCCGAGCTTCACGGAAATGCCGGGGATCTTGTCCGCTTCCGCGCGCGGGCCGTAAACCGGCACCGGGAATTTTTCACGGATCGCGGCGATGCCCTGCACATGATCCGCATGATGATGCGTGATCAGGATATGGGTGAGGTTCCAGCCTTCCCGCGCGAGCGCCTCCAGAATCGGTCCGGGCTCCGGTGCGTCGATCAGCGCGGTGGTCTTGCTATCGGCATGGTGAATCAGAACCGCGTAATTATCGCTCAGGCAGGGAATCAGGCGAACTTCGACCGCCATTACTTGCTCCGTTTTGTCTGCTGTAAAAGGAACGTAGTCGTCCCGGATAACCGCTGCAAGACGCTCCTTCCGGCTGCGGCGAAGCAACGCTAGTCTCCAAGATAACGGTATCCGCGCCCGCATGTTCCTCGACGTCGTCGATCTTCGCTCGTTCTACGCACAGCCGCTCGGCACCATGACGCGGCGGTTCTTGACGCGCGCGATCCGCACACGCTGGCCGGATACGAAAGGCATGTCGGTGCTGGGTCTCGGTTATGCGACGCCTTATCTCGGCGTGTTCCGCGACGAAGGCGAGCATACGTTTGCGTTCATGCCGGGCGCGCAGGGCGTGGTGAAGTGGCCGTCCGCATCGCCGACGCTGGCCGCGCTCGTATCAGAGATCGAAATGCCGCTGCGCGACGCCATGATCGACCGCGTGCTTGCGGTCCACGCCTTGGAAATGACGCCGAATGCGGCGGAGATGCTGAAGGAAGTCTGGCGCGTGCTGGCGCCGGGCGGACGCATGTTGCTCGTGGTGCCGAACCGGCGCGGACCCTGGGCGCGGATGGATTCGACGCCGTTCGGTCACGGCCAGCCGTTCTCGCGCTCTCAGTTGCTCACCTTGTTGCGCGAGGCGCTGTTCACGCCGGTCGGCTGGCATGAGGCCTTGTGGTTTCCGCCGGTGGCGCGGCGCTGGTGGCTGCGCACTGCGCCGGCATGGGAGCGCACGGGCGCGGCGCTCTCACTCCCGTTTCACGGCGTGCATATCGTGGAGGCGACCAAGCAGGTGTGGCGGCCGGTACAGGTGAAGAAATTCCGCGAAGCAACCGTGCTTGCGCCCGCAGGCGCGCAGCCCGCCTAAGGTTTGCGGGACAGCAGGAATACCGCCTGCTCGCCGAACATATTCCAGAACCACCACGGCGCATCGAAGCGCACGCGCCCGCCGCTCGGTCCGAACGCAACCGCGCGCTCGATCTTCGCGTCCAGTTCGCGCGTCAGTTCGACGAAATCGCGGATGGTGCAGAAGTGGATATTCGGCGTGTCGTACCAGCTAACGGGAAGGTTCTTCGTCACCGGCATGCGGCCGTTCCATAGCAACTGGCCGCGGATGCGCCAGTGGCCGAAGTTCGGAAACGATACGATCACGCGGCGGCCGATACGCAGCATCTGTTCCAGCACCCAGCGCGGGCGGCGCGTGGCCTGAATCGTCTGCGAAAGGATGACGTAGTCGAAGGTATTGTCGGGATAGTCGGCGAGGTCGGTATCGGCGTCGCCCTGAATCACGGCGAGGCCCTTCGCGACACATTCGTTCACGCCGTCGCGCGAAATCTCGATGCCGCGCGCATCGACATTGCGGGTCTCTGCGAGCAGTTGCAGCAGCTCGCCGTCGCCGCAGCCGACGTCCAGCACGCGCGAACCCGGCTCCACCATGTTCGCGACCACGACGAGGTCGACGCGCGGCGCTCTTGGAACGGCATGCGCGGTGAACGCGCCGGGATTGGTAGTGGTGAGCATGTTTACTTCGGGACCTTCACGCCGTGCTTCTTCGCGGCCGAGTCGAGGAAGCCGCGCACGATCGCGAACAGTTCCGGCTCGTCGAGCAGGAAGGCGTCGTGGCCCTTGTCGGTTTCAATTTCCGCGAACGAGACCGGCGCGCCGGCAGCGTTCAGCGCATGCACGACTTGCCGGGCTTCCGAAGTCGGGAACAGCCAGTCGGAGGTGAACGACACGGCGCAAATGCGCGCCTTCAGGTTGCGGAACGCATTGGCCAGCACGTCGCCGTGCTCGCCCGCGAGATCGAAGTAGTCCATCGCGCGGGTGATGTAGAGATAGCTGTTCGCATCGAAGCGCTCGACGAAGGACGATCCCTGATAGCGGAGATAATTCTCGACCTGGAAATCCGCATCGAAGCCGAAGGTCGGCAACGCACGGTCTTGCAGGCGGCGGCCGAATTTCCGGTGCAGCGCCGCGTCCGAGAGATAGGTGATGTGCGCGGCCATGCGCGCGACGGCGAGGCCGCGGCGCGGGCTGGTACCCTGTACGAGATATTTTCCGTCGCGCCAGTCGGGATCGGCCATCACCGCCTGACGGCCGACTTCATGGAAGGCGATGTTCTGCGCCGAGTGACGCGCGGCGCAGGCGATGGGCAGCGCGGAAAGAATCCGATCCGGATACGACACCGCCCATTGCAGCACCTGCATGCCGCCCATGGAGCCGCCGGTGACGCAAAGCAGTTTCTCGATGCCGAGATAGTCGAGGAGTGCTGCCTGCGCGCGGACCATGTCGCGGATGGTGACCACCGGGAACGACAGGCCATACGGTTCGCCGGTCGCGGGATTTTTCGACGCGGGGCCGGTGGTGCCCATGCAGCCGCCGAGTACGTTGGAACAGATGACGAAGAAGCGCTCGGTGTCGATCGGCAGGCCCGGACCGACAATGGAGTCCCACCAGCCGTCCTTGCCGGTCACCGGGTGCACGTTATGGACGTGCTGGTCGCCGGTCAGCGCGTGGCAGATCAGGATGGCGTTGGATTTGTCAGCGTTCAGCTTGCCGTAGGTCTGGTAGGCGACCTGATAGGGCGAAAGCTCCGCACCGCCGTCGAGCTTCAGCGGCTTGTCGGCGCCGAAGCGGGCGACCTCGGAACGCGGTTCGTCAGCCTCGCGGCGGACTGCTTCCGCCCGGCTGTTCGATTCCTCGCGCTCCATGCGAACGATGGTCATGGCTTCCTCGGCTGACGCGCCAGTATAGCAGCAGGGGCTTGTCGTAGGGAGCGCTGCCTATCGCTGTCAATCGCGGCTTTGCGAAGGCTCCGGGGGCGCGCTATCACGGCGCATCTTCACAGGCAGCGCGCACAGCCAATGGTTAATACGCCGAAATCGGGAAAAGACGCGGGGGCAGCGCCCACGCTTGCCGATCTGCGCACGGAGATCGACCGCATCGACCGCGCGATGCACGAACTGCTGATCGAGCGCAGCGAGATCATCGGCACGCTGATCGCCGTGAAGAAGTCGAACGAGACCGGCTCGGCATTCCGTCCTGCGCGCGAAGCCTCCATGATGCGCGCGTTGGTGGAGCGCCATCGCGGCCTGCTGCCGCTGGATACGGTGGAGAGCATCTGGCGCGTCATCATCGCGACCTTCACCTATGTCCAGCAGCCTTATTCGGTGCATGTCGACCTCGCCTCCGGCGATGCGCTGGTGCGCGACAGCGTGCGATTCCACTTCGGCTACACGGTGCCGGTGTTGCAGCATGTCGGGGCAAGCTCCGTGATCGACGCAGTGGCTGCTTCGCGCGGCGATCTCGGCCTTGTGCGCGCGGAAGGTGTTGCGGGCACCAGCGCGTGGTGGCGCGCACTGGAAGGCGAGGGCAAGCCGAAGATCATCGCGCGGCTTCCCTTCGTGGAGCGCGGCGATCATCCGGCGGCGTTGCCGCTGTTCGTGGTGTCGAAGCCACTCGCGCCGGAAGCGGCGCTGAACGAGGTCGAGGTCTGGAGCGTGCATGTGGCGGGCTGGAGCGCAGCTGCGGCCCGCGCATTGTCGCCGCTCGCCGAGGTGATCGCGTTGCCCGATGGCGGCCATGAGGGAGCGGCATTGCTGGTCTCCGTTCCGCAGGAGCGCAAACTCGAGGAAATCCTCGAAAGCCTGAAGGCGGCCGGAGCCTCGGTGCGGTCCTACGCCCTCGCCGGTGGCCACGCGACCCGCTATACCGTCTCGCCCCGCTGACGCGCGGGCCATTTTCAGGACCAGAGTGATGAGCGCTTCGTCGGATTCCCTTCGCCCCGTTCCCCGTGCCGGCGTCCTCGATATCGAGGCCTACGTGCCGGGCCGTAGCCATGCGCCGGGTGTTGCGAAGGTGCACAAGCTCTCGTCCAACGAAACGCCGCTCGGTCCAAGCCCGAAGGCAATCGAGGCCTATCGCAAGGCGGGCGAGACGCTCGAACTTTATCCGGACGGCGCGTCGTCCGACCTGCGCGATGCGATCGGCAAGGCTTATGGCCTCGACCCGGCGCGCATCGTTTGCGGCGCCGGATCGGACGAAATCCTGAACCTGCTCGCGCATACATATTTGTCCGACGGCGACGAAGCGGTGTTCACGACCCACGGATTCCTCGTCTATCGCAACGTGACGCTTGCGACCGGCGCGAAGCCGGTGGTCGCTTCCGAGAAGAACTATCGTGCGGACGTGGACACGATCCTGTCGTGCATCACGCCGAAGACGCGGATGGTGTTTCTCGCGAACCCGAACAATCCGACCGGCACTTATATTCCGCACACGGAAGTACGCCGCCTGCACGCGGCGCTGCCGGGCAACGTCATGCTCGTGCTCGACGCGGCTTACGCCGAATATGTCCGCCGCAACGATTACGAGACCGGCATCGAACTGGTCGCGACCAACGACAACGTGGTCATGACCCGCACGTTCTCGAAAATCTACGGCCTTGCCGCGCTGCGCATCGGCTGGATGTACGGCCCGGCGCATGTCGTGGACGCGATCAACCGCACGCGCGGGCCGTTTAATGTCGGCGCACCGTCGATCGCGGCCGGCGTGGCGGCGCTCTCCGACAGCGCGCATCTGGAGAAGGCGGTCGCGCACAACTCCCAATGGCTGCCGTGGCTGATCGAGGAAATCGGCAAGCTCGGCCTGGAGGTGACGCCGAGCGTCGGCAATTTCCTGCTGATCCACTTCCCGCAGACCACGGGGAAGACTGCGAAAGACGCAGATGCGTTCCTGCTGAAGCGCGGGATCGTGCTGCGGCAGGTCGGCGCCTACAAATTGCCGAATGCGTTGCGCATGACGGTCGGCACCGAAGAAGCGAACCGGCTGGTGGTGCAGTCGCTCGCTGCGTTCATGAAGTAACGGACTTTCGCGTTATGGCTCCTGTGGTGCAACGCCTTGCCATTCTCGGCCAGGGCCTGATCGGCTCGTCGATCACGCGCGCCGCGAGCGCAGGCGGGATCGCGCGCGAGATCGTTGTGACCGACGCAGTGCCGAAGGTGCGCAAAGTCGTGGCCGAACTCGGCCTTGGACTTGCAAAGGTGGTGGACACCAGCGCGGAAGCGGTGGCGGGCGCGGACCTCGTCGTTGCCTGCGTCCCGGTCGGGCAATACGGCGCGCTGGCGAAAGAGATAGGCCCGCATCTCAAGCCGGGCGCCATCGTCAGCGATGTCGGTTCGGTGAAGGGCGCGGTGGTGCGCGACATGCTCCCGTACCTGCCGAAGGGCGTGCATCTCGTGCCCGCGCATCCGCTGGCGGGCACCGAACATTCCGGGCCGGAAGCGGGCCTTGCCGACCTGTTCGAAAACCGCTGGTGCATCGTGACGCCGCTGGAAGGCGCGGACGCTGCCGCGGTCGAAACCGTGCGCGCGTTTTGGAAGGCGCTCGGCTCGGAAGTGGAGACGATGGACGTCGCGCAGCACGACCGCGTGCTTGCGATCACCAGCCATCTTCCGCACCTGATCGCGTTCGCGATTTTCCATACCGGCCTGCGCCACGAGGAAATG
This sequence comes from Xanthobacteraceae bacterium, assembly GCA_019454205.1. Taxonomy (NCBI): domain Bacteria; kingdom Pseudomonadati; phylum Pseudomonadota; class Alphaproteobacteria; order Hyphomicrobiales; family Xanthobacteraceae; species Xanthobacteraceae bacterium. The sequence goes on along the minus strand of CP075369.1, from coordinate 2,724,011 downwards.
TCGGAATCGGAAGTGATGAAGTTTTCGGCGAGCGGATTTCGCGACTTCACCCGCATCGCCTCGTCGAACCCCGTGATGTGGCGCGACATCTTCCTGAACAACAAGGAAGCCGTGCTCGACGTGCTCCGGCAGTTCAATGCCGACCTGAGCAACCTCGCGAAGGCCATCGAGCAGGGCGACGCGCAAAAACTGGTGGACGATCTCTCCACGAGCCGCCTCACGCGCCGCAAGGTGATCGAGAAAGAGCATATCTCCGTCACCGCGCCGAAGCGCGAGCACGACATGCCCTCGCTGGTCCGCCCTTACGGCGACGATTGAGTCCGTGGCGGGATGAGCGGCGGCGATCTCTGGGTGTTCGGATACGGCTCGCTGATGTGGCGGCCGGGATTCGATTTCATCGAACAGCATCCCGCGCGGCTGAACGGCGCGCACCGTGCGCTCTGCGTGATCTCGCACTTCCATCGCGGCACGGCGGAACGACCGGGACTGGTGCTCGGCCTTGACCGCGGCGGCAGTTGCCGCGGCATCGCGTTTCGCGTGAAGGAATCGCTGCGCGAGCAGACCATCGCGTACCTGCGCGAGCGCGAGCAGGTGACGAGCGTCTATCTGGAAAAATTTCGGCTGGTCGACCTGCTGGACGGCGCGCGCGAGCGGGTCAGCGCGGTCTGCTATCTGGTCGATCGCGGGCACGCGCAATATTCGGGTGCGCTCACGCCGGAGGAGCAACTCGTTTATGTGAAACGCGGGCACGGCAAGTCCGGCAACAATCCGGACTATGTGCTCGCGACCGTGGACGCGATGAAGGCGCTCGGCATCCGCGACCGCGGCCTCGAATGGATCGCGGACAGGTTGAAGAGCGAACGCCCGTTTACGCCGCGCGACGCGGATTGAAGGGGATGACGTTGTCGCCGGGCGCGCCGGAAGGGGCGTTGCCGGGCGCATTGCCGCCGAGCAGCGCGCGCAGGTCGCGATGCGCGAAGGCCAGCGCCTCGATCCGTCCGACCAGATGCACATGCACCTCGTCGGCGTCTTTCGGGGCGGGGTCGCCGGGAAGACCGGCGGCAATCGCGATCACCTGCGGGCCTACTTCGGCATGCTTCACATAGAGCGACACGGCGAGGTCATAGGGCGGCACCTCGCCGGGTGCGTAGACGCTGACGGCGTAGCGGCGGCCGGAGCCTCCGCACCAGAACCGGAAACGGCCGCTGAGGGCCGGATTTTTGGTCGCGGCGAGCGCACCCGCGTATCCCGCTCGTTCGAATCTTTGCATGAGAACAAAGATAGAACATCAATGGTTAATGTCAACTTAACGGGATTATCCCCTTGACACAAGCAATGAGGTTTCGTAAGGTGACATTATCGAGAGGTCGCCATGACGAAGCCGCAGAAAATGACAGTCCAACAGTTCTTCGCCCGGTTTCCGGACGATGCGGCTTGTCTCGAACACATTATGAAGGTGCGCTTTGGCCTTGAGCACCACTGCCGCAAGTGCGGCGCTCTCGCCCGGTTCAAGAAAATGGCCGAGCGGCCCGCGTTCTTCTGCGAGCATTGCTGGGATCACGTTTATCCGTGCGCGGGCACCGTTCTTCAGGACACTCGGACGCCCCTGCAAAGCTGGTTCTACGCGATGTACCTATTTGTCACGACGCGCCACGGCGTCAGCGGCAAAGAACTCCAGCGTGTTCTGGGCGTCACGTACAAAACCGCTTGGCGCATGGGCCACCAAATACGGAAACTGATGGACCAATCGGACGTATTTCACGCCCTCAAGGGCCATGTTGAAATCGACGAAAGCTATGTCGGCGGCCACACGCCCGGAAAGCCGGGTGCTACCCCCGGTGCAAAGACTATCGTTCTCGGCATGAAAGAGCGTGGCGGGCGCACCGTCACGCAAGTAATCCCGAACACGAAGATGCGGACGATCAAGCCGATTGTGCTGGAAACGATTGAGGAAGGCACGACGATCTCGACGGACGAACTGCTCAGCTACGGCTTACTCACCGGCTACGGCTACAAGCACGACACGATCAAGCATCGCGCGAAAGAGTACGTGCGAGGCGAGACGCACGTGAACTCAATTGAAAGTTTTTGGAAGCTGTTTAAGCACTCGGTTCGTGGCACTCACATCCACATTTCACCGAAGCATATGGACAAGTATCTGCGCGAATTTACTTTCCGCGCGAACCATCGCGAGAAGCAGAATGCGATGTTTGATCTTCTTGTCGCTTCGATTTGATGAGTGCTTCGGTCAAATCCTCGAATGCTTGCCCATCGGCGGGACCAACACCGCGTCTTTCTTCCTGTGCGATGAACTCGGCTAACCGATTCTCCGCTAAGGCTTTTTGCAAAGTAAGCATGGTGCAGTTCACCAATGATAATCAGCGTTATTGACCAAAGTGGTTCCACACCACTATAGCAAAAAAGTGAGGGGGCGGTTCCCCGCCCCCTCTGACTATAACAAGAGCAACGGCGCCGGGACGGCAATCCCGGTTAGCCGCACCGGATACGGAAGCATCCGGGTGACCTCCTTCTCGGCAACTACCACTGCCGAGTGTGTCCGCATCGCAGCGGTTCCGGCGGCATAATCGCCGCCGGAAACTCTCCGAAGACCTCAAAACGGGCGATCTTCGTATTTTTCTTTTTCTGCCCGGCTAGGGAGCGCAACGTGCGCCCCCTGTCGGACGACCTGGTTCTTCTTCGTCATGCTCGAAACCTGCGGTGACAGGGTGCTCATCGGGACATCTCGACCGGAGAAGTCCTGAATAACCTTCCGCAGTTCAGTGACGGTCAGCCACGCAAGTTTGCTATGCTTTAGTGAGCCGAGGACTAGTTCTTCGACCGTGAGCGTCGGCGCTAGTGGCTTCGTCGCTTCCCCTGTCGATGATGCCGCCAGCTTCTCTAGAACTTCCTCAGCGATTTGCAGCCCTTCGAGTTCGTCATCGAGGGCCGCAATCTGGTTCTCAATCTCTTTAATTCGCGCCTTTACGGCGTTTAGGTCTGGAGTCGTGCTCATGCAGGACTGGTAGGCCGCCGCATCGAGTCGCGCAAGCGATTTTTGGTTTTTTCAATGCGTGAATTGGATGGAACCAAAAGTTCCGAAAACACGACACCCTTGGAAGGGTATAAAGAGTTCTTTATACGTTCCGTTGTGTGAAGGGGATAAACCCCTCAACTTAACGAGGGGAATCAACTTCCCGTGCGGCGATTTCGGCCCGGCCTTCCGCGACCAGCCGGGCGGTCGCGGTTTCGATGTCGTCCTGCAACTTCTTCAAAAACTCCTGCCGCTCCATGCCGGGCATGATCGGATCGAGGAATTCCATGCGCACGGTACCGGGGGTGAAGCGGAGCGAGCGCCGCGGCCAGTAGAGGCCGGAGTTTAGTGCGACCGGTACGCAGGGCACGCCCAGCTCGCTGTAGAGATGCGCCGCGCCGAACTTGTAGGTCGGCTCCGCGCCGACCGCGCGCCGCGTACCTTCCGGATAGATGATGATCTGGCGGCCTTCCTTCACCTTCTCGCGCGCGCCGCGCGCGATCTGTTCGAGGGCTGCTGCGCGCGTACCGCGGTTCACCGGGATCAGCCTCGCTTTCATCGTGTACCAGCCGAACAGCGGAATCCATTGCAATTCGCGCTTCAGCACGAAGGAAGGATCGGGAAGCATCGCGGCGATGGTGAAGGTCTCCCATGCGGACTGATGCTTGCTTGCCACGATGATGCCGCCCGGCGGAATTTTCTCCGCGCCGCGGATTTCGTAGTCGATGCCGCAAATCCAGCGCAGCAGGAAATGATTGCCGGCCGCCCATGAGCGCACGGGAATCCAGATGTAACGGCGCGGCAGCAGCAGCACCGGCATGTAGAAGATGATCTGGAGGAAAGTGTTCAGATAGAACGCGACGTTGAACAGCAGCGAACGAAGAACTTGCACGGCAAACCCTTACACCTGACGTTGGCCTTGGTCTTTATAGATAGTGGCTTTTGCCCCGGCCCGTGGCCGCGTTCATTCCCGCCGTCAGCGGCTCGCGACCGAATGATTGTTGCCGGTTACGAGGGCCTGTTCAAGCTGAAGCCTCGCCAGCGAAGCGAGGTACTTGAGATATTCGAATACGAGTAAACGAACGGTCTGCGGGTTGACCCACCAGTAATCGTCGCGGAGCGGCAGGCTGACGACCGGGTAGGGGATTAGCGTCATCTGCGGCATTTCGTTCTGGAGTTCGTTGAGCGCGCGCGGCATATGCCACGCGGACGTCACCACGATCAGCGAGCGGAACTTGTGCATTTCCGCCCAGCGCGCGGTTTCGGTGGCGTTGCCGGTGGTGTTCTGCGCTTCGCGCCCAAGGTCGATGCAGCAGGCGGACAGGCGGTCGAAATCGGGGATTTTCTTTTTCAGTTCTTCGGTGGTGGTCGCGGGGTTCACGCCGGAAATCAGCAGGCGCTGCCCGCGGTTCTCGGAGAGCAATTCCAGCGCGTCGTTGATGCGGAACGCGCCGCCGGTCAGCACGACAATTCCGTCGGCGCGCGCGTTCATCGGCGCGGCTGCGTTGCGGACGTCGTGCAGGAAAACGAGAAAGCCCGCGACCAGCGCGACAACCAGCGCACCCGACAGCGCGACCATGAAACGGAAGAAAAATCCCCGCCGCCGCGCGAGACGTTCCCGCTCCGCAGCCGGCTCGAAACGATCCGCGCCGTCCGTCGTCATCCGGTCCATGCCGGGCAGGATACGGGGAAATGCGGCAAGCCAGCGGCCCTCAAGCGATTCGTCTCAGCAGGCCTTTTACCGTGAAGCGGCTTACCAACGCGATAAGGATCGTTATTGCAGCCGCGAGCAGAAGGAGCTGGACGTAGCCCAGAAATCCGAAGGCGAGGGGTGCTGCGAACAGCGAGAATCCGGGGGCAGCGCGTACAAGCAGGACGAGCAACAGGATCGCCGCGGCCGTGCCGATGGCGGCACCCTTCGCGCCCGCTTCCAGAAAATAGCGCTGGAAGACGCGCAGGATGAAGCGGTCGCGCGCGCCGATGAATTGCAGCACGTCCACGACCTCGCGATTGACGACGACCGCGTTGCGCGTCGCTATCGCCGCGGCAAGCGCGAGTGCGACGAGGATCAGCACGAGCATCGCGCCCGCGCTAAAGGCGGCCGTTCCCGCCTCGGCCGTCAATCGACCGCTCCAGCCGCGATAGTCGTCGAGGATTGCGCCGGGGACCTGCGCGCCGAGGGCAGTGCGCAGCGTGGCGAGATCCGCATTCCTGTCGGTGAGTTCGACCACGATCAGATGCGGGACCGGAAGATCTTTCAGGTTCGCGTTCGCGCCGAGCCACGGCTCCAGCAATTTCGAGACTTCCGCGCGGTTGAGCGTCCGTGCGCTGCGCACGCCGGGCGTCGCCCGCGCCAGATTGATCGCGCGCTCGGCCACCGCCGCCGGTTCTTTTGCCGCGATCTGGATGGTGACTTCGCCGGCGACGGCATCGCGCCATGTGTTCGCGGCATTGCGGACGCCATGCACGACACCGAGCGCGAGCGCGGCAAGGAATGTCAGGATCCCAAACAACGCGATCAGGTTGCCGCTGCCCGCTCGCAGCAGGGGCTCGGTGCGGTGCTGGAATAATGCGCGGAGCGAAAAGCTAGCCATCGGTGCGCAACCTGCCGTTTGCGAGAATGAGACGCGGCGCATCGAAACGATTCATCAGCGCGAGATCGTGGGTCGCGAGCAGCACGGAAGTACCGTTGCGCGGCAGTTCGGCGAACAGGTGCAGGAGCTTTTCGGCATAGTCCGGATCGACGCTGCCGGTCGGCTCGTCCGCGAGCAGCAATTCGGGTTTCGCAACCAGCGCGCGTGCAATGGCGGCACGCTGCTGCTCGCCGCCGGAAAGCTGCGGCGGCTTCGCATGCAGCCGCTCGCCGAGGCCGACCCATTGCAGGAGGTCGATGACCTGTGCGCGGTACTCGCGCTCCTCGCGTCCCGCCGCGCGCAGCGGCAGCGCGACGTTCTCGTAGGCACTCAGATGCGCGAGCAGGCGGAAATCCTGAAACACCACGCCGATGCGGCGGCGGATGCGCGCGATGTCGTCGCGGTCGAGTTGCGCGGTGTCGCGGCTGAAAAGGCTGACGCGCCCGCGCGAGGGTTTCAGCGCGAGAAAGGCGAGCCGCAGCAGGCTGGTTTTTCCGGCACCGGATGCGCCGGTGAGAAACTGGAACGACTTCGGCGCGATCGAGAAGTTAATATCCGTCAACACTTCGGGCGCGCGGCCGTATCGTAGTCCGATATTTTCGAAGCGGATCACGCTTATCGCTCCCGGTTTCGCCCCGCAGCATGTCCCGATTCGGTGCACGAATCGAAAAGCGATTGTCGCGCAAAGGTTTTTTCAGGCGATGAGGGCGCAATTACGGTTTTCGATCCATTAACGGGTGTCAGGCACAATGCGCGCAGTTGGTTGTGTGTTGTGAGTGAGGCTGGCTGCGATGCGTATCGATTGCCCTTCGTGCAGTGCGTCGTTCGAAGTGAAAGCGGAAGCGCTCGGTGCGCAGGGGCGCAACGTTCGCTGCGCCCAGTGCAAGACGACATGGTTCGCCACCGCGCCCGCGCCGGAGGCGCCGGAGATCATTGCGCCGGAAGCGCTCGAGGCGCTTGTCGACAAGGCAGAAGGCCTTGTCCCCGAAATACAGGAAACACCGGAAGCGCCGGTCATCGACGCAGACGTTGTTTCCGAAATCCCGACCCCGATCATTTCCGCCGATGACCGTGCCGACCACGAAGCGCTGGGCGAAGGTCCTGCCGTGCTGGTCGCAGCACTCGAAGGCAAGCCGCTCGACGAAGCCGAACAGAATATTGCACCCGCCGATCTCCCGCCCGCGCGCCCGCGCCGCAAGACGGTGCATCGCGTGGCGCAACAACCCCAGCGCAGCGGGATGCGGATGCCGCGCGCGGCAGTGTTGTGCATCGTGCTGGTCGCCACGCTGGTACTCGGCGTGATGGGCAGGAATTCCGTGGTGCGCGCCGCGCCGGAAACCGCGAGCATCTATGCGGCCATCGGCTTCCCGGTGAACCTGCGCGGCCTCGATTTCCAGAATGTCGTCGTGCGTCAGGAGACGCAGGACGGCGTGCAGGTGCTGATGATCGAGGGCGAGGTCGAGAACGTGGCAGGCCGGGCGATCGAACTGCCGCGCGTGCGCCTTGCCGTGATCGGTGCCGACGGCAACGAAATCTATTCGTGGACCACGCTCCTGCCGCGATCCATCCTGTATCCTCGCGAGCGCGTGCCGTTCAAAAGCCGGCTCGCGTCCCCGCCGCCCGCGGGGAAGCAGATCATGGTCCGATTTCTGACGCGCGGCGATCTCGTGGCAGGGCTGCGCTAACGTTCAAGGCCGTTCATGGCTCGCATACTGATCGCGGAAGACGAGGAGGCGATGCGCGTACTGATTACGCGCGCGCTGGAACTCGACGGCCATGCGGTGCACGCCGTGGCCGACGGCGCGGCGGCGCATGACTATCTGCAAGGCGGCGGCGAGGCCGACCTGATGCTTGCCGATATTTCGATGCCGGTGATGGACGGGATTGCGCTGGCGCTCGCCGCCTCGCGCGATTTTCCCGCGCTGCCGATCCTGCTGATGACCGGCTATGCCGACCAGCAGGCGCGCGCGAGCGGCCTAGATACGCTGATCCGCGGCGTCATCCTGAAACCCTTCGAGATCGAAAAGCTGCGCGCACAGGTGCGCGAAGTGCTGGCCGCGTAGCGGCTATTCCCGCAACAGACGGTCGAGATATTCCAGTTCGAGGCGCGGCCGGTTCGGATCGCTGAGACGGCGGCGCAATTCCTCCAGCACGCGCCGCGCGCGCTGCGCGTCGATTTCGTCCGGCACCTTCACGGTGTAGTCGTCGCCGAAGTCGCGGTTGCGGGTCGGGCGGCCCAGCGGATCGGTGCGTTCGGCGGCTTCGGCTTCCGGCCCGTTCGGATCGCCGGGACCGTCGCCCGGTCCCTGCATCGCATCGGCCATTGCCTGCGCGCCTTGCCGCAGGCTTTGCAGCGCGCGGCCCTGCTGATCGATCGCGCCTTCCGCGTCGCCGTTGCCGAGTGCGTCTTCGGCGTCGCGCATCGCCTGTTCGGCGCGGTTCAGCGCTTCGCCCGCTTCCTTGCCGGGACCATCCTGTCCGTCCTGACCCTGCTGGCGCTTGCGCAACTGCTCTAGCATCTGTTCGAGCTGCTGGCGCAGGTCGCCTTGATTCTTTTGCAGGTCGCGCATCGACTGGCGCTGTTGCTTCTGGCCTTTCTGTTGCTGGTCGCCGCGCGGATTCTCGCGGCCCTGCCGGAAGGTGCGGTCACGCAGGCGCTGCTGTTCCTGAATCATGCGGCCCAGTTGATCGAGCGGCGTGTTCTGGTCCTGCTGCGGCCCGGCGTTGCGGCGGTTGCGTTGCAGGTTCTGCATCAGCGACTGCAATTCGGAGAGCAGCTTCTGCGCGCCCGAAAGGTCGCCCTGCCGCGCCATGCGCTCGATGCGGTCGAGCATGTTCTTGAGGTCCTGCGGACGAAGCGTGCGCACGTTCGCGTCCGGCCGGGGATTGTCGTTGCTTTGGCGGTTCTGCTGTTCGGCCAGCGCCTGTAAGTATTTTTCGAGTGCCGCGCGAAGCTGATCCATCAGCTTCTTGATTTCCTCTTCGCTGGCGCCGCGTTCCAGCGCCTGTTTCAGCGCGTTCTCGGCGGCGCGCAGGTCGCGCTCCACGTCGGAGAGGGTGCCGTCCTCGATCAGCACGGCGATTTCCCAGAGATAGTCGATCACGCCGCGCAGGTCGTCGTCGGTGCGCGACAGGCGCAACCTTGTGCTTGCCGTGCGCAGGCCGAGATAGACGTTCGCTTCCGTGGTGAAGCGGTCCGGCGCGATCATGAGTGCGTCGAGCGCGCGCTGCACGCGCCCGCGCGCATTGGCATCGAAGGCAAGCTCGCGGCGCTGCTCGATCAGCGCGCGGGCGAGCGGCTTCTCGAACGAGCGCTGCGGGACCGTCACTTCGTAGGCCTGACTGACGCCGGTGTTGCCGCCTTCGTCGCGCGCATGAAGGGTCATGCGCAACACCGCGCCCGCCCACGGATGTTCGGTGAGGTCGCGCGCCGTGGTGGCGGTGCCGGATTTGGTGCGCGCCTGCGGCAGGATGAGCGGGAAGTCGGGTGCGTTCACCAGCGGGCGCGGGCTGAGACTGTTGCGGGCACCCGGCACGACACGCTCGAACTTCGCTTCGGCCGAGGTGACGCCGTAGTCGTCCTCGATCTTGTAGTTGAGCGAGAATGCGTTGCGGCCGGAGATTTCCGGGTTCTTCAGGAGTTCGATCACCGGCACGCGGTCGGGGATGGCGCGGAAGTGCCAGGTCACGCTGCCGGAGGGCAGACCGCGCACGGTGACGGAAGCGTCTTCCAGAATCTTGAAGTGGCGCTCGATACCGGCTGCCGCGTTCTGCGGATTCGGGTTCGGTTCTTCCTGCAATTTTCCGTCGATCGCGAGATCGAGGTTCGCGAGGTTGGTCGCGCGCACGATCAGCGTGCTTCCCGCGGGCACCATCACCAGCGGCGTTTCGCCGGCCGCGGCTTCGTCGTGACGGATGCCGGTGAGCAGCACCGGCGCGCGGGCGGTGTATTGCGGCGGCGCGACCCACGCATCCACGCGGTAGAGGCGCGGGGTCAGCGCGCCGGTCCAGTCGAACGCGGCGGCGACACGGCGCATGCGGTCGCCTTCCGCGACGAAGAAAGTCACGACGACGCCGAGCAGGATCAGCGCGCGGAACGCCATCGGGTCGCGCAGTGCAAGTTGCGGGCGCGGCGGTGTCGCGCGGAGTTTCTTCGCGGCGTCGGCGGTGCGTGCGACATGCTCGCGCCAGAGCGCTTCCGCCATCGGGTCGGGTTTGGAGGCGATGCGATCGGTCAGCGCGGTCGCGGGGCGGTGCGTGCTGGCGTTGCTTTGCTCAAGGCGGCGCACGGCCTCGTTGTTTCCGGGCAGGCGAATACGGATCGCGGGAAACAGGCTTGCGGCAACCAGCGCGACGAGAAGAACGAGACCGGCGATGCGCGCCATCGGCGGCAGCGCGATCCAGAGGCCGGCCCAGGAAATTGCGAGAAAGATGCCGATGCCCGCCGCGAGCGAGACGGCGACCGGCCAGATTTTTTCGAACAGCAGGCTTTGGCGCGTGCGCGTCAGCGCGACCTTGAGCGCAGCCAGCGCTTCCCGGACGGTGCCGGGGGCGGAGTTCTCTTGCTGATCCGGCGTGCCGCTCAACGAACGTTCCTTACGCAGAGCACCCCCATGCCCTGCGGGAAGTTTATCGGGGTCCGGCGGCCCCGGCCAATGACTTTCGCGGCACTGCACCCATTCAGCGCAGCCAGGGCGCCATGCGGTCCTGTGCGATGATGGCTGCGGCGTCGAGACGCGGGCGGACCACGGCGTATTCGCTAGCCCGGACAAGCACTTCCGGGATCAGCGGGCGGGTATTATAGGTTCCCGCCTGCACCGCGCCGTAGGCGCCCGCGGTCATGATGGCGACGAGATCGCCTTCGCTCAGCACCGGCACGCGCCGCGCCTGCGCCAGATAATCGCCCGATTCGCAGACCGGCCCGACCACGTCGGCCAGCGCGGTCTTCATGCGCGGCGTCTTCTTCACGGGAAGAATGTCGTGCCACGCATGATAGAGCGTCGGTCGCACGAGATCGTTCATCGCGGCGTCCACGATCATGAAGTTCTTCGCGCCGGTCTTCTTCCAGTAGATCACGGAAGCGACGAGGATGCCGGCGTTGCCCGCGATCATGCGGCCGATCTCGAATACGAGCTTCACGTTCAGCCCGCGCGTATTGCGCTTGATGATCTCGGCATATTTCTTCGGCACGGGCGGCGGCGGGTCGCCGGCCTTGTAAGGAATGCCTAAGCCCCCGCCGACATCGATGTGGTCGATGGCATGGCCCTGGCTTTTGAGTTCGCGCGCGAGGGCGGCGATCTTCCTGGTCGCGGTATCGAACGGCGTCAGCTTGGTGATCTGGCTGCCGATATGCATGTCGATGCCGGTGACTTTGAGACCCGGCAGTTTCGCGGCGATGGCATAGACCGTCTTCGCGCGCGCAATCGGAATGCCGAACTTGTCACCCTTCTTGCCGGTCGAAATCTTCGCCATCGTTTTCGCGTCCACATCGGGGTTGATGCGGAGCGAAACGGGTGCGGTCTTGCCACGGGACGTGGCGACTTCGGAGAGCGCGTGCAGTTCAGGCTCGCTCTCGACGTTGAAGCAGAAGATGCCCGCGTCCAGCGCGGCAGCCATTTCGTCCCGCGTCTTGCCGACGCCGGAGAACACGATCTTGTCCGCGGGCACGCCGGCGGCAAGCGCGCGTTGTAATTCGCCACCGGAAACGATGTCGGTGCCCGCACCGAGACGGGCGAGAGTCGCGATCACCGCCTGATTGGAATTGGCCTTCATCGCGTAGCAGACGAGCGCGGGCACATCGGCGAAGGCTTCCGCGAACACCTTGTAGTGGCGCTCCAGCGTCGCGGTGGAATAGCAATAGAACGGCGTACCGACTTCGCGCGCGAGCGCGGTCAGGTCCACGTCTTCGGCGTGCAGGACGCCGTTGCGATATTCGAAGTGACGCATGGGGAAGGGAAGTTAGAGCAAACCGTCGAGAATGAAAGTCTGGTTCGGCTTTTCCGGCTCGCTGGTCAGCGGGACATTGCCGCGTTTGACGCGCTTGCGTTTGCGGTTGTCGTCCACCAGCGGCGAGGTGATGGTTGCCGGGTTCGAGCTTTGCACTTCCGTCTTGGTGCCGGTGATGGTGTTGCCGAGCGCAGGGTCGATCTCATGCTCGGTCTGCGCGGCGATGGGAGCGGCAGCCTGCGAGCCGGGAGGCGGCTCCAGCGGACCCTTCACGCCGCAACCGGCGATGACGAGCACGCCAAGCAGCGCAATGACGCGCGATTTCCCGAAAATTTGCCCAGCCGACACTAGAAACACTCCTGAACGCGGGGGTTGGGTAGCGGAAAACCGGGGCCAAAGCGAGGCTTACCGGAGACTGGCTCAGCCTTCCTTGCCAAGGCGTTTCAGCCAGCGTTTGGCCTGCATCCGCACGTTTTTCGGGGCCGTTCCGCCGTAGCTGGTGCGGCTGGCTACCGATTTCGAGACCGAGAGCACGGAGAAGACGTCGTCCGTGATCCGTTTCTCGACCGCCTGCATGTCCGCGAGCGGCAGGCGATGCAGCGGCAGATTGGCGCTGGCTGCTTTTGCTACGATGCTGCCCGTGATGTGGTGCGCTTCCCGGAACGGGATGTTGAGTTTCTGCACCAGCCAGTCCGCGAGGTCGGTCGCGGTGGAATAGCCTTCGCCGGCCGCGGCCTTCATCTTCTTCGCATCCACGGTGAGGTCGCGGACCATGCCCGCGGTCGCGGCGATCACGACCGAGAAGTCGGACAGCGCGCGGATGGTGGCGTCTTTGTCTTCCTGCATGTCCTTGGCGTAGGCGAGCGGCAGGCCCTTCATCACGATGAGCAACTGTGTCAGCGCGCCAACGATCTTGCCGACCTTCGCGCGCACGAGTTCGGCCGCGTCGGGGTTGCGCTTCTGCGGCATGATCGAGGAGCCGGTCGTGAATTTGTCGGAGAGCGCAACGAAGCCGAACGACGGCGTGGTCCAGATCACGATCTCTTCCGCGAAGCGAGAAAGGTGCATGGCGCAGATCGACGCGCCCGCGAGCGTCTCCAGTACGAAGTCGCGGTCGGATACGGCATCGAGGCTGTTCGCGGTCGGCCGATCGAAGCCGAGCGCCTTCGAGGTCGCGTCGCGGTCGATGGGAAACGAGGTGCCGGCGAGCGCGGCGCTCCCCAACGGGTTCTCGTTCATGCGTTTGCGTGCGTCGGTGAGCCGTCCGCGGTCGCGCGACAGCATCTCGACGTAAGCGAGCAGGTGATGGCCGAAGGTGACGGGTTGCGCGGTTTGCAGATGCGTGAAGCCGGGTATCACCGTTTCCGCATGCTCCAGCGCTTTTTCCGCGAGCGCGAGTTGCAGATCCGCGAGCGAGTTGTCGAGGCCGTCGATGGTGTCGCGGATATAGAGCCGGAAATCGGTCGCGACCTGATCGTTGCGCGAACGCGCGGTGTGCAGCCGCCCGGCAGCCGGACCGATCAGTTCGGCGAGGCGCGACTCCACATTCATGTGGATGTCTTCGAGCGCTTTCGAGAAGTTGAATTTGCCGTCGAGGATTTCGCGCAGGATGGTGTCGAGGCCCTGCGCGATTTTGTCCGCGTCAGCTGCCGTAATGATGCCTTGTGCCGCCAGCATCGAGGCATGCGCCTTGGAGCCGGCGATGTCCTGTGCGAACAAGTGCCGGTCGAAGTCGATGGAGGCGTTGATCTCTTCGAGGATGGCATCCGGCCCCGCCGCGAACCGCCCGCCCCACATCCGGTTACTCATGTCTCAAATCCCGACGGCCCGTATATGACCGCTACTCCACCTGAAACCACCGCCCGCGTGAACTGGCTGCGCCGCGCGCGCTACGCTTTGCTTGCGGCTCTGCTCGGCACGATTGCGGGGTTCGCGGGGGTATACTTGACCGGCGGCCTGCAACGCAACGCGGGCCTCGGCACCGATGCTTCCTGTGTTAACGCGGCGCTGACCTCCAAGCGGTTAATGCCGCTGGCGAAGGGCGAAGTCGCGGCTTTTCAGGCCAACGAGCGCCCCCGCGCGGCGACGCCGATCTCGTTCCTCAATGCCTCCGGGCAGGCCGTCGACCTGACCAAACTGCGCGGCAAGGTGGTGCTGGTGAACCTCTGGGCGACATGGTGCCTGCCGTGCCGGAAGGAAATGCCCGCACTCGACGAGTTGCAGGCGAAGCTCGGCGGCAAGGATTTCGAGGTGGTGGCGATCAACCTCGATACGCGCGAGCGTGAAAAGCCGAAGGCCTTTCTCGCCGCCATCGGCATAAAGCATCTCGCCTATTACGAAGACCCGAAGGCGGAAGTTTTCCAGAAGCTCAAGGCCGTCGAGCGCGCGCCCGGATTGCCGAGCACGCTGCTGATCGACCGCAACGGGTGCGAACTCGGCTTCGTGCTGGGTCCGGCGGAATGGGCGAGCGAGGAAGCGCTCTCGCTGATCCGCACGGCGATTGCGGGGAATTGATTCAATCGGCCGCCCTTCGGCGCGCCGGAACGATCAGACTTTAATATCGAGGTTCTGGCCGAGGCCGGCGGCAGCGTCGGCCAATTTCTGCGCGTTCTGGTTCGCGGCTTCGAGCAGCTGCGCGATTGATTGCTCGCTCGAAGCGTTCATCTTCGCGAGCTTCGCCGCAAGCGCCATCTGCACCTGCGAGGCCTTCGAGGCCATGACTGCGGAAATGAGGGCGGTTTCCATGGCCGCCAAAATGGCGGCCGCGGGTTAAAGAACGCTTATCGCTGGCCGTTAGCGGGTCGGGACCGGCTTTTCGCCGCGGTAATCGTAGAAGCCGCGCTTGGTCTTGCGACCCAGCCAGCCGGCTTCGACATACTTCACGAGCAGCGGACAGGGGCGGTATTTCGAATCCGCCAGCCCTTCGTGCAGTACCTGCATTACCGAGAGCACGGTATCCAGACCGATGAAGTCGGCGAGTTGCAGCGGACCCATCGGGTGATTGGCGCCGAGCTTCATCGCCTTGTCGATCGCTTCCACCGAGCCGACGCCCTCGTAGAGCGTGTAGATCGCTTCGTTGATCATCGGCAGCAGGATGCGGTTGACGATGAAGGCCGGGAAATCTTCCGCTACCGCGTAGGTCTTGTTGAGGCGGGAGACGAATTCCTTCGAGGTTTCGAAGGTGTCGTCGTCGGTGGCGATACCGCGTACCAGTTCGACCAGCTCCATCAGCGGCACCGGATTCATGAAGTGAATGCCGATGAATTTCTCCGGGCGGTCGGTGCCCGCGCCGAGACGCGTGATGGAAATGGAAGAAGTGTTGGAAGCGAGCAGCGCTTCCTTCGGCATGATCTGGCTGAGTTCGGTGAAGATCTTCTTCTTGATCTCCTCCTTCTCGGAGGCCGACTCGATGACGAGATCGCAGTCCGCGAGATCGTTGAAGGTTACCGCAGGCAGGATGCGCGCGAGCGCGGTCTGGCGGTCGCCCTCGGAAATCAGCGCCTTGGTCACCTGACGCTGCATGTTGCCGTTGATGTTGGCGAGGCCGGTCTTGATGCGCTCTTCGGAGATGTCGTTGAGCTTCACGTCATAACCGGCAAGCGCGCAGACATGCGCAATGCCGTTGCCCATCTGGCCCGCGCCGATAACACCGATTTTTTTGAGAGGCTTCATCGCGCGGGTCGCTCGCTATTTGCTGAGTTCTTTTTCGAGTTCGGGCAATACCTGAAAGAGATCGCCGACAAGGCCGTAATCGGCGACCTGGAAGATCGGCGCCTCTTCGTCCTTGTTGATCGCGACGATGACCTTCGAGTCCTTCATGCCGGCAAGATGCTGGATCGCGCCGGAAATGCCGACGGCGATGTAAAGCTCCGGCGCCACGACCTTGCCGGTCTGGCCGACCTGCCAGTCGTTCGGAGCATAACCGGCATCGACGGCTGCGCGGGACGCACCCATCGCCGCGCCGAGCTTGTCCGCGACCGGCTCGATGTATTTTGCGAAGTTTTCCTTGTTCGCCATCGCGCGGCCGCCGGAAATGATGATGCGGGCCGAGGTGAGTTCGGGGCGGTCGGACTTGGAGAGTTCTTCGCCCACGAAAGAGGAAAGGCCCGGATCGCCGGCACCTTCGGCGTTCTCGACGGAAGCCGAGCCGCCCTCGCCAGCCGCCTGGAACGAGGCGGTGCGAACGGTGATAACTTTCTTCTTGTCGGAAGACTGCACCGTCTGGATCGCATTGCCGGCATAGATCGGACGCTGGAAGGTATCGGCGCTCTCGACCTTGGTGACTTCCGAAATCTGCATGACGTCGAGCAGCGCCGCGACGCGCGGCATGAAGTTCTTGCCGGAGGTCGTGGCGGGAGCGACGATTGCATCGTAATTCGCAGCGAGCTTGACGATCAGGTCCGTCATCGGCTCGGCCAGCTTGTTCTTGTACGCGGCGTTGTCAGCGAGAAGCACCTTCTTCACGCCCGCGAGTTTCGCAGCCGCATCGGCAACCGCCTTCGCGCCTTCGCCAGCGACCAGCACGTCGACGTCGCCACCGAGAGCGGCGGCAGCGGTCAGCGCCTTCGCGGTCGCGCCGTTCAGGGTCTGGTTATCGTGTTCTGCAATCAGGAGCGTGGCCATGTTCAAAGCACTCCCGCTTCGTTCTTGAGTTTATCGACAAGAGCCGCGACCGAATCCACCTTCACGCCCGCCTTGCGGCCGGCTGGTTCGGCGGTTTTCAGAACCTTGAGTCGCGGCGCGACATCGACGCCGTAATCGGCGGGCGATTTCTCGTCGATCGGCTTCTTCTTCGCCTTCATGATGTTCGGCAGCGAAGCGTAGCGCGGTTCGTTGAGGCGCAGGTCGGTGGTAACCACCGCAGGAAGTTTCAGCTTCACGGTCTGGAGGCCGCCGTCGATTTCGCGCGTGACGTTCACGCTGTCGGCTTCGAGTGCAACCTTGGACGCGAACGTACCCTGCGGCCACTTGAGCAGCGCCGCGAGCATCTGTCCGGTCTGGTTGGAGTCGTCGTCGATCGCCTGCTTGCCGAGGATCACGAGGTTCGGCTTTTCGGCGTCAACGATGCCCTTGAGAATCTTCGCGACCGCGAGCGGTTCGACCACGCCGTCGTTCTTGACCAGGATGCCGCGGTCGGCGCCCATCGCGAGCGCGGTGCGGATGGTCTCGGACGCCTGCTGCGGACCAACCGAAACCGCGACGATCTCGGTGGCCTTGCCTGCTTCCTTGAGACGGATTGCTTCCTCGACGGCAATTTCGTCGAAGGGATTCATCGACATTTTGACGTTGGCGAGATCAACGCCGGAACCGTCGGGTTTTACGCGCGCCTTCACGTTGAAATCGATGACACGCTTTACTGCGACCAGAACTTTCATCCGCGCCCCATTTGTTGCGGTGCGGCGGGCAAACTATGGCTGCTCCCTAGGCCTGTCAACGCGAACGATGACGGTAGACGAGTCGCCGGGGCTCGGCGGGTCCATCGGATTGATGGGCACCGCCTGCGCGCCGGTTGCGACATCCGTAACGGTATCGTCCTTGGCAAAGAGTTCGACGCCGGGGCGCCGCAATAGATAAGTCAGGGGGATGCCCGCGATGAATCCGCCGATATGCGCCCACCAGGCGATGCGCTCGTTGAAGTAGTCCGGAAGGATACGGAACTGCGTCGCGATCTCCGCGAACACGTTGTAGGCGATGTAGAGCAGGAGCACGACGAAGGCCGGGACTTTCAGCGGGATGCGGAACAGGAGCAGCGCCCACAGTTTCGCGCGCGGATAGAGGATCAGATAGGCCGCGAGCACGCCGGAGATCGCGCCCGATGCGCCGACCAGCGCTGCCTGCGAGCTGGTATCGGACCAGAAATGGGCAAGGCCGGAGAAGATCCCGCAGCCGAGATAGAAGACGAGATAGCGGATGCGGCCCATCGCATCCTCGACGTTGTCGCCGAAGATGTAGAGGAACAGCATGTTGCCGAGCAGGTGCCCCGCGTCGCCATGCAAGAACATGTAAGTAAAGACTTTAATGCCCGGCACTTCCGCGATCAGCGCGGGGACGTTCATCTGGCGCATCGAGGCGGGCAGGATGCTGTTCGGCATGAAGCCGAAGGTATGCTGCACCTGTGCGCCGACCTTCAGGATCAGGTCGGACTGGAAAACGAAATAGATGAAAATGTTGATTGCGATCAGCGACCAGTTCATCCACGGCCGCTTGATGTGGCGCAGGCGGTTGTAGTCGTAGACTGGAAGGAAGACCATCGATCGCTCAGCGGTTGGCGCCCGGAACCCATAGCACGTCGCGCGCGCCCCTGTCATTGACGTAGCGGGCGGCTACGAACAACAGATCGGACAGGCGGTTGAGATAGCGCACTGCTGCCGGGTTCACGCGCTCGGTCTTGTGTTGGGAAAGCTCCACCGCAAGACGTTCGGCGCGGCGCGAAACGGTGCGCGCGAGATGCAGGTGCGCGGCGGCCGGTTCGCCGCCCGGTAGAATAAAAGAAGTGAGCGGTTTCAATTCCGCATTGAGCTGGTCGATTTCCTTTTCCAGCCGCTCGACCTGCGTTTCGATCACGCGCAGCCGCTCGGCCTTGCCATCGCGCTCCGGCACGGCGAAGTCCGCACCGAGATCGAACAGGTCGTTCTGGATGCGCATCAGCATCGCATCGACCTCGCTGTCCTTCGGCAGATGCACGCGCGCGATGCCGAGCGTCGCGTTGGTCTCGTCGATGGTGCCATAGACCTCGACGCGCAGGTCGGATTTCAGCCGCCGCTCGCCGGTGCCGAGCGCGGTGGTGCCGTCGTCGCCGGTCTTCGTGTAGATGCGATTGAGAACGACCATGCGTCCCGCCTGTTGTTACCGGGCGGCATCCTACGCGAGGAAACGGGAAAAGTGCGAGGGGAGACGGCGGGCTATTTGCCGAGGAACCAGAGCATGCCCATCACGATCGCGATGGCAAGCGCCTGCAAGGCGACGCGCATGCGCATCAGGCTTTGCGAGCGGCTCGACGAACCGCCTTTCATCAGGTTCCAGAGGCCCAGCACAAGTACGATCGTGACCGCGATCAGCGCGGCCGGGACGAGGAAATATTGAAGTGTGCTGGCCATGATACTTTCTCCGGGCAACCTCAGGCGTTGAGGCGCACGATCTCGGCATTGAGTGCCGTAGCGTAGCCGATCCAGAGCAGATAGGGGAGGAGGAGCGCCGCGGCAATCCGATCCACTCTCCATGCCGCAAAAATCGTCCAGGCGACCAGCAGGTCGAGCGCGAGAATCGCAACAAGGCCGCCCCGTATCGATTCCGCGCCGAAGAAAATCCACGACCACGCAAGATTTACCGCAAGCTGCAACAGGAACAGCGTTACGGCGCGGTTACGAAGATCGCCGCGCGGGGATTGCCAGAGCCGCCACAGCGAGACCGCCATCATCGCATAAAGAATATTCCAGACGATGGGGAAGAGATAATTCGGCGGCGTGAACGCGGGCTTCGTCAGGCCCGTGTACCAACCGGGAATCTTCGGCGTGGTCGCGAGCGCACCGAGCGCGGCGATGGCGAAACATAACGCCAGACATGCCAGCAGACGAAAAACCGATTTCATCGGTTAGTGTACCAGGTGCTTCTCGATCTGGTCGGCGGGGATTTTGACGAGGTCCTTGTCGATCTCTTTTTGCAGCGCCTGTTTGATCGCGGGCGTGTAGTGCTCGCGGATCATGCCGAGCGCGCGAGGCGGCGCGACGATGACCAGTTCTTTCGTTTCGCCGCCGTGAACGGCGAGATGGATTTTCCCGGCGAGGTCTTTCAGGAATTTAGCTTCGGCCTGATCGTGCCAGTCGGTCTGGCCGACCGCGCTGCGACCCGGCCCGACCGACGAATGGGAGCGGCCGGGACGGTCGGTGCCTTGTTCGGCGGTCGAGGGATTGTCCTGTTCAAAAACATCGCGGATGCGCAGGTCGGGATATTGCGGGTCGCCATTGTTTTCGAGAATGAGCGCCTTCGCGCCGTCGCAGACCACGACCCATGCGCCGTTGCCGAGTTTCAGATTTGCCAAGGGAATCCTCCGCGAATGGCCGCCCCGACAATCAACGCCGGGGAACCGAACAAGTTGCCTGGGGCGCTTCGCCGCTCCTAGCGGCGCAGCGCGACCAGCGCGGTCGATCCTATGAAAATCAATGCAAGGATGGCCTTGATCGCGGTCAAGAGCGGACCGCCCTGAATATCAAGCGCAATCCAGAGCAGGACGCCGGGGATCAGCAGGCCGCACATGATCAGCGTCATGCGCAGCAGTTGCCACGAAACACGTTTGCCAAGTTTTTCCGTTTCGGACGAGGCAACGAGTTGCGTTTTCACCTCTTCGCTTGCGCAGAGCCATGCGGAAATCTTCATGGATAGCGGCAGGCCGACGCCGATCGTGATTGCGGCTACGGACGCGAGCAGCAGCACAAAGGGAAGGGGCTGCAGTTTGCTCGGGTCGGGGTAGAGCAGGAGCAGCACGGGCAACATGAACCCGACGACGGCAATGCCTGCGAATACGATGAACAGCAGCGCGTTCAGACCGATGAATTTCAGATACGCGCCGCCATCGACCGGCTTTGCCAGCCGCTCGATCTCGTCCCATTCGGCGGGCGTATAAGAAAAGCCGGGCCACCACGAATAGCCGCCCTCGCGAAGAACACTCATGTTCTTCGCCCAGAATGCGAGGCTCGCAAGCGAGCCTTGGGACAACGAGCCTTGGGAAAGTCCGGCCATGCGCGGCCGAGCCTATGCCTAGTTCGTGCCGTCTAGAAGACGGCGCGCGATGACCTGGGCCTGTATTTCCGCGGCACCCTCGAAGATCGAGAGGATACGGGCGTCGGCCAGCACGCGCGACACCGGATATTCCATCGCGAACCCGTTGCCGCCGTGGATTTGCAGCGCGTTGTCGGCAGCTGCCCATGCGATGCGTGCGGCGAGCAGCTTTGCCATGCCCGCTTCGAGGTCGCAGCGGCGGCCGGAATCCTTCTCGCGCGCCGCATGGTAGGTGAGCTGGCGCGCGATCAGGATTTCCGCGGCCATGGTCACGATCTTGTCGGAGACGCGCGGGAACGAATAGAGCGGCTTGCCGAACTGGATGCGCTCGTGCGCGTAGCGCAGGCCAAGCTCCATCGCGCTCTGCGCAACGCCAATGGCACGCGCCGCGGTCTGGATGCGCGCCGCTTCGAAGGTTTGCATGAGTTGCTTGAAGCCGTTGCCTTCCGCGCCGCCGAGCAGATTTCCGGCTTTAACCTCGAAACCGTCGAAACCGATTTCGAATTCCTTCATGCCGCGATAGCCGATCACTTCGATCTCGCCGCCGGTCATGCCTTCGGCCGGGAATGGATCATCATCGGTGCCGCGCGGCTTCTCCGCGAGCAGAATAGAGAGGCCCTTGTAGCCTTTCTCGTCGGGATTGGTGCGGCAGAGCAGCGTCATCACGTCGGCGCGCACCGGGTGCGTGATCCAGGTCTTGTTGCCGTAGACCTTGTAGACGTCGCCCTTCTTCTCGGCACGCGTTTTCAGCGATGCGAGATCGGAGCCGGTGTTCGGTTCGGTGAAGACGGCGGTGGGCAGGATTTCGCCGGAGGCAATCTTCGGAAGCCACTCTTTCTTCTGTTCGTCGGTGCCGCCGCCGAGAATCAATTCCGCGGCGATCTCCGAGCGCGTGCCGAGCGAGCCGACGCCGATCCATGCACGCGACAGTTCTTCGGAGACGAGCACCATCGACTCCTTGCCGAGACCGAGGCCGCCGTATTCTTCCGGGATGGTGAGACCGAAGACGCCGAGTTCGGCCATCTTCGAAATGATCTCCATCGGGATGTATTCGTTGTTCAGATGCCATTCGTGCGCGTGCGGCATCACTTCGCTTTCCGCGAAGCGATGCATTTCGGCGCGCATGGCATTCAGCGTGTCGTCGAGACCGCTGTCGCCGATGGTGAGCGAGCCTTGCGCCTTGGCGATTGCGGCCGCCAGTTCGGCGCGGACTTGCGCGTTATTGCCGGCGATCAGTTCCTTCACCGCGGGCGTCATGCGCGAGGCCGCCTTCGCGTCAGGGATGCCGAGCGAACCAAGCCGGATGATCTCCCCTTGGCTCATGGGGATGCCACCGAAAATCTGCGCGAGATATTCGCCGGCACCGACGCGCACCAGCAGTTCTTCCATGCGACCGAAGCGGCCTTCGGCGCTCAGGCGATCCGTATAGGCGGCAAGCTGCCGGATCGCTTCGACATAAGTGGCGAGCCAGGCATAGCCATGCACCGCGTGCTGCTCGCGCTCCAACGCGCCCGCAGAAACCTTGCCACCCTCGGTTACCTTGAGCCGTACCGCGGCCGCGGCTTCCGCAAGCAGGGCGCCGGTGGTGTCGGCTGCTTCCTTCAAAAGTGCGGACAGATTCTGGCTGGAGGGTTCGGTGCGGGCAGCGGCCTGGGTCATGGTCGGTTCCGGTGGCGAAAAACAAGGCATCCTTATTGGTGCAGCGCACAAAGGCAAGAGGCCGTTCCCTTACCCGCTATTAACCATTCGGCCGCTTTACTGGTGCCGATTTCATCAGCGCGGCACCAAACCGGAACACTCCGGCACGGTCCCGCGCCATTGCCGCAGGTCCGGGCATGAACGTCACGCGCACAGCCACTCAGCTTCTACGCCGTCTGCCGGCATTTTCGGTGCGAGCGCGCATTCTCATTCTGGCGCTGATCCCGGTGATCGGCCTTGCGGTGATCGGTTTCGTGTTCGTGACCGGCGAGCGCAACGTCGCGGCAGCCTTCGAGACGGTGAAGGCGTCGGGTGAGCTTGCGAACGCCAGCCGCGAACTGAAGGGATCGCTCGCGGCGATGCGGATTGCTTCGCGCGACTACGCCGAAGGCAAGGAGCGGACGCTCAAGCAGGCTTTTGCCGACAACTACAACAACGCGCTCGCCAGCCTGAAGGTAATCGAGCAATTCGCGGGCAACGACGAAAGCAAGACAGTCGCGAGTCTGCGCGGTGCGCTTATCACGCTCGCTTCGAACTTCGACTATCTGGTGCAGGCAAAGACCCAACTCGGCTTCGACGAGAGCGAGGGCATTCGCGGCCGGTTCGCAAAGGCCGCAGCGGCGGTAGAGGCGCTCATTAACGCGGAAGCGCTCAAGCTTTCGGAAATCGATGCGCAGCGCCTGCTGGCGTCGCTTGCGCAACTGCGCCGCTACGAAGTCGAGTTCATGCTCTCGCAGGATCTCGGCGCAACCTATAAAATCTACGGCGAGCTTGCGACCTTCTCGAGTCATCTCGCCAAGGCGAAGCTGCCGCAGGACCTGCAGCAGCAGATCGAGAAAACGATTTCGCAGTACCGCGACGAATTCGCCGACTGGATTTCCCAGATGCGCGTGGTCGGCACGCAGTCGCTGGTGATAGAAAATTCCACGAACGACATGCAAGCGGGCGCCGACATCATCACCCTGCGCGCCAAGCGCAAGGAAACGGATGCCGCTGCGGCGCTCAACACTTCGCAGTCGCGAACGCGCACGATCATCATCAGCATCGGCATTGCGGTGATCGCGATCGGTCTTGCGCTGAACTGGCTGATCGGTCTCAGCATCACCGGGCCGTTAGCGGGCCTTGCCGGCGTCATGCGGCGGCTTGCCGACGGCGATACCTCGTCTGAAATTCCGGCGGTGAATGTGCGCGACGAGATCGGCGCGATGGCGCGCACGGTGGTCGTGTTCCGCGACAACGCCCGCGAGCGCGCCCGATTGCAGAACGAGCAGACCCAGGCCGGCAGCCAGCGCGAGCAACGCGCGAAGAATATCGAGCGCATGATCAAGTCGTTCGCGGACATGGCGGACACGGGTCTCGGCGCGGTGCGCGATGCTTCGACCCGGCTCGGCGGCGCCGCCGACAAGCTCAGCGGCGCGGCAGTGGATGTCGGCGCGCAGGCACAACGCGCGGGTGAAGCGGCAGGAGCTGCCTCGTCGAACGTCGCGCAGGCAGCGGTTGCGACCGAGCAGCTTTCGGTTTCGGTTTCGGAAGTCGCACACCAGACCGCGACTTCCACGGAAGTCGCGAACCGCGCTGTTGCCGAAGCGCAGCGTTCGGTCGCGATCATGCGGAACCTCGGCGATGCCGCTTCGCGGATCGGCGAAGTGCTCGGCCTCATTCAATCTATCGCCGCGCAAACCAATTTGCTGGCCTTGAACGCTACCATCGAAGCAGCGCGCGCGGGCGAAGCGGGCAAGGGCTTTGCCGTGGTCGCGCAGGAAGTGAAATCGCTCGCCGCGCAGACCGCGCGTGCGACGGAAGACATCGCGCATCAGATCGGCGCGATTCAGGAAGCGTCCGGCGATGCCGCCACTGCCATCGATACGGTTTCGACCGTGATCGAGGAAATGTCGGCCATCGCCTCTTCGGTTGCGTCCGCCATCGAGGAGCAGAACGCAGCGGTGGTTTCGATTGCCGAGAACGTGGCGCGGGCGTCGAATGATGCCGATGCCGGTGCGGGTGCGATGAAGTCCGTGCTGGGCGCGGCGGAAGGTGCCAGCGCCACCGCGTCCGATGTCGCGGGCATGGCGGCGGCGCTCAACAGCGAAGCCGAGAAGCTCGATTCCGCGATCCGCCAGTTCCTGCACGAAGTGCGCGCCGCCTGAGAACAGGCTTGCTTGCTTCCGGCCGCTTGCTTTTTCCCCGCGCAATCGCGATTTGAAGGCGGTCCCGCGCGCGGAAAGCCGTATGTCGAAGACTTTTTGGAAACCCTGGAATATTACGGTCGACGCCTTCTGGCGTTTCAATGACGATGACGGCTGGGCCATTGCCAGCCATATCGCGCTGTCGGGACTGATGGCGCTGTTTCCATTCATGATCTTCGTAACGTCGCTTGCCGCGTTCTTCGGTTCCAAGGAACTCGCCGACAACACCGCGCAGATTCTGCTCGATACCTGGCCCAGGGAAGTCGCCGGGCCGATCGCCAACGAAATCCACTACGTCCTCACCAACGTGCGCACCGATGCGCTGACTTTCGGCATCGTGCTCGCGATCTATTTTTCCTCGAGCGGCATCGAGAGCCTGCGCATCGGCCTGAACCGCGCCTATGACGTCGGCGAGCAGCGCTACTTCTGGTGGCTGCGGCTCGAATCTATCGGTTATGTGCTGGTCGGCGCGGCGGGGTTGCTCGCGCTTTCTTTCCTCGTCGTGCTGTGGCCGTTGATGTGGCAGACGGCGGTGAAATTCATTCCCGCGCTGGAGCCGTTTCGCGGCGTCGCGGCGTTCGTCCGCTACGCGACAGCTTCCGCCGTGCTCGTAGTTGCGCTGATCGTAGTGCACATGTGGCTGCCCGCGGGCAGGCGAACGCTGAGCGAAGTCGCGCCGGGCATCATCGTGACGCTGGTGTTGTGGCTGATCGCGGGCGCGGCCTTCGGCTATTACCTCGGCCGCTTCTCCTACAACTATGTCACGACCTATGCGGGTCTCGCCTCGGTGATGGTCGCGCTGGTGTTTCTCTACACGACCGCGTCGATCTTCCTCTATGGCGGCGAACTGAATGCCGCCATCGCCGACAAGCGAAGTGCACCGGCGATCGTGAAGGTGCCGAAGAAGACGAAGAAGCGGAAGCGCTGAGCCGCGTTTACTTGCGGCCCAGGCTGCCCGAATTCTCGATCACGTCGTCGAAGGTGCGCATGCCGGGGGCCTGCGCATTGACGAGCACCGCCATGTTGCCGGGCTTGTGCTGGTTCTTCCACATCTTGGTGTGCGCGGCCGGGATTTCCTTCCAGGTCAGCACTTCCGACATGCAGGGATCGACGCGGCGATCCAGCACGAACTGGTTGGCGGCGGCCGCCTGCTTCAGGTGCGCGAAGTGCGAACCCTGCACGCGCTTCTGGCGCATCCAGACATAGCGGGCATCGAAGGTGAGGTTGAAGCCGGTGGTGCCGGCGCAGAACACGACCATGCCGCCGCGCTTCACGACGAGGCACGACACGGGGAAGGTCTGTTCGCCCGGATGTTCGAAGACGATGTCGACGTCTTTCTTGCCGGTGATGTCCCAGATCGCCTTGCCGAACTTGCGGGCTTCTTTCACCCACTCATTGTATTCGGGCGTGTTCACCGTGGGCATCTGGCCCCAGCACTTGAAGTCCTTGCGGTTGAGCACGCCCTTGGCGCCGAGGCCAAGCACGTAATCTTTCTTGTCATTGTCGGAGATGATGCCGATGGCGTTTGCGCCGCTCGCCGCGGCGAGCTGCACGCCAAACACGCCGAGGCCGCCGGAGGCACCCCAGACCAGCACGTTGTCGCCGGGCTTGATAGTGTGCGGCGCGTGGCCGAACAACATGCGGTACGCGGTTGCGAGTGTCAGCGTGTAGCAGGCCGACTCTTCCCAGGTGAGATGTTTCGGGCGCGCCATCAACTGGCGCGACTGCACGCGGCAGAACTGCGCAAAGGATCCGTCCGGAGTTTCGTAACCCCAGATGCGCTGCGAGGGCGAGAACATCGGGTCGCCGCCGTTGCATTCCTCGTCGTCGCCGTCATCCTGATTGCAATGGACGATGACTTCGTCGCCGACCTTCCAGCGCTTCACCTTCGCGCCGACCGCCCAGACGATGCCGGAGGCATCGGAGCCTGCGACATGGAACGGCTGCTTGTGAACGTCGAACGGAGAAATCGGCTGGCCGAGGCCGGCCCAGACGCCGTTGTAGTTCACGCCTGCCGCCATCACGAGCACGAGCACGTCCTCGTCGCCGACCGGCCAGGTCGGCACGACCTCGATCTGGAAGCTCTGCTCCGGAGGGCCGTGGCGCTCGCGGCGGATCGCCCATGCGTACATTTTCGACGGGACGTGACCGAGAGGCGGAATTTCTCCGATCTCGTAAAGATCCTTGGGACCCGCCTGCAATTTCGTGACGGCCGACATGGCTGCTCCGGAAGAAAATGTTTCGGATTGATGACGGATTGAGCATGGCGCAAAGCATGTTGCAGCGCAACGCCGCTCCGGCCCATCCGATGGTTTAAGTCTTCCGCAAGCGGGAGCGGCTAGCGTTTCCGCCCATGAATCCCGCCGATTCCGCCACGTCGCCGCCGGGGCAAATACCGAAGGCGCTGGAACTCTTTTGCTTCGCATTCTGCGTCGGGAACGCGGTGTGGCTGGGCACGGCGGCGATGAGCGGAAGCTGGCTCTGGGATCCGGCGGGTAGACTGCTCTCGACCGACTTCCTGAATGTCTACGCGGCCGGAAAACTCACGCTCGCGGGGCAGGCGGCGGCGGCCTACGACTGGCCGACCCATAAGCAGATGGAGATCGCCGTCCTCGGCTACGACTTCGGCGGATATTACGGCTGGCATTATCCGCCGTTCTATCTGTTCATCGCGCTCACGCTGGCTTCGCTGCCCTACGTTCCGGCCACGTTGCTCTGGGTAGCGGTTTCGCTCGTTCCTTATCTCGCCGCGATGCGTGCCATCGTGGGAAGCGCGGCAGGTTTTCTGCTCGCATTCGCGATGCCTTCGTTCCTCGCCAACGTGCTGGTCGGGCAGAACGGATTCCTCACTGCGGCGCTGATCGGCGGCGCGCTGTATTTTCTGGAGCGGCGCGCGGTGCTCGCAGGCATTTGTCTCGGCCTGCTCACGTACAAACCGCATTTCGGAATCCTGTTTCCTGTTGCGCTGATCGCGGGCGGTTACTGGCGCGCGATTTTCTCAGCCTTCGCGACCGCGCTAATGCTGGTGCTGCTCTCGCTGCTCGCTTTCGGGCCGGAACCGTGGCTGGCTTTCGTGAAGTGGCTGCCTGTGACGTCGCAGACCTTTCTATCGGAAGGCCGTGCCGAGATCGAGAAGATGCAGAGCGTGTTTGCCATCGTGCGCACGCTCGGCGGCGCGGAATGGCTGGCGTGGGGGCTGCACGCGGTTTTCGCTGCCGGTGTAGCGGTGGCGATTGCCGCGATCTGGCGCGATGCGCGTCATCCCTTCGCGCTGAAAGCGGCGGCACTTGCAACCGGTGTCGTGCTCGCGACACCGTACATCTATCTTTACGACACGGTCGTACTCGCGATCCCGGCGGCGTTTCTGCTGCGGCTTGGTCTTGCGGAAGGCTTCCGCCGCCATGAGCTTGCCGGTCTCGGTACAGCGGCGCTGCTGCTCGCCAGCTTTCCGTTCGTGAAGCTGCCGGTGGGCTTCGCGGCGGCTGTGATCGTTGCCGTACTCGTAGCAAGACGCCTCTTCGAAGCGCCCCGCCGCGCTGCAACATAGACTTTTCCACCTGTCGCAGGAGGCGGCGACAGCCCACCCGACTTCCACTATCCTACTTTCGTCTAGTGTTAGATTCGCCCGGCGGTCATCAAGCCGGGCGATGAAGTGTAATCAGGCGGGGCAGCCGCCATTCATGGAGGACGGGGCTATGAGCATTGAAGGTCTTATCATTCTTCTGATCATCGGCGCGGTGGCGGGCTG
The DNA here is from genome assembly GCA_019454205.1 of Xanthobacteraceae bacterium. Lineage (NCBI taxonomy): Bacteria > Pseudomonadati > Pseudomonadota > Alphaproteobacteria > Hyphomicrobiales > Xanthobacteraceae > Xanthobacteraceae bacterium. The sequence continues at coordinate 2,695,994 of CP075369.1, read as the reverse complement.
GCTCGCCGGCGTGATCATGAAAGGCTTCGGCTTCGGGCTGATCGGCAACATCATCGTCGGCATCGTCGGTGCCGCGATTGCAAGCTGGCTGTTCCCGCGACTTGGAATTTCGCTCGGTGGCGGCATCGTCGGTTCGATCATCGCGGCAACCATCGGCGCGGTGATCCTGCTGTTTGTCATCGGCCTCGTCCGGCGCGGCTGAGTAAAGCGCTGAAAAAAGAAAACCGGCGAGGGCAACCTCGCCGGTTTTTTTGTTTTCGATTTAGATGCCGGTTAAGGCGTAAGCGTCGTCCGGAAATCGTCCTGACCACATTGTTTGCAACACGCCTGACAGCCGTAACGGCCGTGCAGTCCGACGCCCCAATACGTGCGGGCCGCGCCTTTTACCCACGCGCCGTAGCAGATTTTCTCGCCCTGAACGCAGGAGAGCGCGAGCGAGCGGCGGTCGCCGTTTGCGATGTCATAGGCGCGGTTGCCGCCCGGCCAGGCATGACCGCGGCGATCCTGCGAATAGAACTCGATCTGGATGGTGCGGCCGGAATTGTTGGTGATGTCGAAGGTTAGTTCGCCCGGCGTCTGGGCGCTTGCGGGCGCCATCAGCGCCAACGACAGCAACGCGGCGCCAAGCGCCATTAGTGCCCCTTTACCCCACATTTTCGCTCTCCACGCTGAACCGGCACTACCGGTTGGCCCGGGACTGTGCCCACTAATTTTTTACAGCCGTAGAGTGCCGTGCTCCCGCGTCCCGGTCTAGTGCGCTGCGATCACGCCGCCTTCGATTTTGCGTGATACCGGAACGTGGTAGACCTATGCTGCATTGCAGGAAAAGTTCTCTTCCTCCGGATTTCGCGCGTATGAGCGACAAGAGCGAAAAAAGTAAGCAGTCCGCAAAGCCGAAAGAGGCTCCGTGGCTGATCCGTACCTATGCGGGTCACTCCACTGCCGCGGAATCCAACAAGCTCTACCGGAGCAATCTCGCCAAGGGACAGACCGGTCTGTCGGTCGCCTTCGATCTGCCGACGCAGACCGGTTATGACTCCGATCACGTGCTTGCGCGCGGTGAAGTCGGAAAGGTCGGCGTGCCGGTCTCGCATCTCGGCGACATGCGCACGCTGTTCGACGGCATTCCGCTCGGCTCGATGAATACCTCGATGACGATCAACGCGACGGCGGCGTGGCTGCTCTCGCTCTACATCGCGCTCGCGGAAGAAACCGGCGCGCCGAAGACCGCGCTCTCCGGCACCACGCAGAACGACATCATCAAGGAATACCTCTCGCGCGGCACGTATGTTTTCCCGCCGCAGCCTTCGATGCGGCTGATCAAGGACACGATCCTTTACACCACGAAGGAAGTGCCGAAGTGGAATCCGATGAACGTCTGCTCCTATCATTTGCAGGAAGCAGGCGCGACGCCGACGCAGGAGCTTGCCTATGCGCTGGCGACCGCGATCGCGGTGCTCGACGGCGTGAAGGCTTCCGGCGGAATCCGCGAAGAAGATTTCGGCGAAGTGGTGGGGCGCATCTCGTTCTTCGTGAACGCGGGCATGCGTTTCATTACCGAAATGTGCAAGATGCGCGCGTTCACCGAACTATGGAACGAGATCACGCGCGACCGCTACGGCGTAACCAACGAGAAGCACCGCCGCTTCCGTTATGGCGTGCAGGTGAACTCGCTCGGTCTTACCGAGCCGCAGCCGGAAAACAACGTCTACCGCATCCTGCTCGAAATGCTGGCGGTGACGCTCTCGAAGAATGCGCGCGCCCGCGCGGTGCAACTGCCCGCATGGAACGAGGCGCTCGGTTTGCCGCGGCCGTGGGACCAGCAGTGGTCGATCCGCATGCAGCAGATCGTGGCGTTCGAGACCGACCTTCTCGATTTCGGCGACATCTTCGACGGCTCGAAGGAAATCGAACGCAAGGTCGCGGAACTGAAAGCGGAGGCGCTGGAAGAACTCGCGCGTATCGAAGAGATGGGCGGCGCGGTAGCGGCGGTCGAGTCGAGCTACATGAAGCAGAAGCTCGTGGAATCGAACACGAAGCGTCTGGAAGCGATCGAGCGCGGCGAACTCACAGTGGTAGGCGTCAACCGTTTCACGGAAACCGAGCCATCGCCGCTCACGACCGGCGACGGCGCGATCATGACCGTGCCGGAGCATGTCGAGAAGGAACAGGTCGAGCGCCTGAAGGCGTGGCGTTCCGCGCGCGACCAGAAGAAGGTTTCCGCCGCGCTGGATGCGCTACGGCGCGCCGCCGCGGAAGGCCAGAACATCATGCCGGTCTCGATCGAGGCGGCGAAGGCGGGCATCACCACCGGCGAATGGGGCACGACGCTGCGCGAAGTATTCGGCGAGTATCGCGCGCCGACCGGCGTTGGGCGTTCCGTGCGTGCGGGGGCGCAGGGCCTCGACGAAGTGCGCGGACAGGTGGAGCGCGTTTCCAAGAAACTCGGACGCCGCCTGAAGTTCCTGGTCGGCAAGCCCGGCCTCGACGGCCACTCCAACGGCGCCGAGCAGATCGCGGTGCGCGCGCGCGATGCGGGCATGGAAGTCGTCTACGAGGGCATCCGTCTGACGCCCGCCGAGATCGTGAACGCCGCGTTGGAAGAAGGCGTGCATGTGGTCGGCCTTTCGATCCTGTCGGGTTCGCATGTGCCGCTGGTGCGCGACGTCATGAACCGGATGCGCACGGAGGGTCTGGAAGTTCCGGTGATCGTCGGCGGCATCATCCCGCCGGAAGACGAGAACACGCTGAAACAGTGTGGCGTTGCCGCTGTGTTTACGCCGAAGGATTACGAACTGAACCGGATTCTTTCGGACATCGTGCGCGTGGTGGATGACCGGGCGGACAAGGCGGCGTAAAGAGGCGCCATGCGCCGTTTGCTTTCGCTGGTAATTGCCTTGTCGCTGTCCGTGTTTCCGGTCCTTGCCGCGAACATGCCGCCGGTCGTGCGTGACATGCTGGCGCAGGCCGCTTCCGAGTGCCGCAGCGTCGGCGGTGTCCCGACGCAACTGGATCGGGTCGCGACCGAAGCCGACCTGAACGGCGATAACAGCGCCGACTGGGTGCTGGATTTCAGCAATATTCATTGCCAGGGCGCGCCGAGTTATTTCTGCGGCACCGGCGGGTGCCAGCTCTACATTTTTGTTTCGCAGGGCACCGAATATGTCCGTGTGTGGGACAACGTGGTGCGTGCGTGGCGGCAAACGAAGGTGCACGGCAAACCGGGCATCCAGTTCGACCTGCATGGCAGCGCGTGCGGCCTCTCCGGCGCGGAGCGCTGCGTGAAGGATTTCGTGTTCGACGGACGCGAACTCCGCGAAGCGAAGTAAGCATCTCATTCATGTCCCAGATCCTGCGCATCGCCGAAATCGTGCTGCCGGTCTTCGGCGTGATCGCGCTCGGTTATGTCGCGGCATGGACGAAGCTGCTCTCCGAGCGCGCGGGTGACGGACTGAACGATTACGTTTTCCTGATCGCGATTCCGGTAATGATCGTGAAAACGCTGCTCGGCGCGGGCCTGCCGGAAGGCTCGCCGTGGGGCTACTGGCTTTCTTATTTCATCGCGGTCGCGATTGTCTGGAGCATGACGCAGTTCGCCGCGTGGAAGCTCTACGCGAGGCCGGGGCGCGAGGCAGTGATCGCGGGGTTTTCCTCTGCGCAATCGAACGTGGTGCTGATCGGCATTCCGCTGGTGCTGACGGCGTATGGCGAAGCGGGTGCGGTGCCGCTGTTCCTCCTGATCGCGATTCATCTGCCGATCATGATGGGTTCGGCGACCGTGATGATCGAAAGCGCGGAAGCGGGCGTGGGCAAGACGGCGCTGAAAAAACTCGCATGGAATCTCGCGACCAATCCGCTGATGATCGCATTCCTGTTCGGCGCAATCGGGCGGCTGAACGGTGTTTCGTTCGGCGGGCCGTTCAAGCAGTTCGTCGACATGATCGCGGCATCGTCGGTGCCGTGCGCATTGTTTGCGATGGGCATGGCGCTTCGCAAATACGGCGTGCTGGGCGACCTGAAACTCTCGCTGTTTGTCGCCGCGGCGAAGCTGATGTTGCTGCCGCTCGCGGTATGGCTGCTTGCGACGAAAGTGTTCATGCTCATGCCGGTATGGGCGGGCGTTGCCGTGATCTTCGCGTCGATGCCGGTCGGCATCAATTCGTATCTGCTGGCGTCGCGCTACAAAACCGGCGTCGCGACGATTGCGGGCGCGGTCACGATTTCGACCGTGTTGTCGCTGTTCACCGTTTCGTTCTGGTTGTTCGTACTCGGAATTGGCTAGAGGCCGGCCGCTTTCTTCACATCCGAGAGCGTCCATCCGTCCGCCCGCAAATCGCGCAACGTAGTGGACTTGTCACGCTTGGAAAGTTTCTTGCCGTGTTCGTCGAGCAGCAAACGATGATGCCGGTACAGCGGCGCGGGCAGTCCGAGCAATTCCTGCAATACACGATGCACCGCGGTCGACTCATATAAATCCCTGCCGCGCACGATGTTCGTTACGCCTTGCAAGGCATCGTCGAGCACCACGGCAAGGTGGTAGCTCGCTGGCATTTCCTTGCGGCCGAGCACGACATCGCCCCAGCGTTCCGGCTTCGCTTCGATTTTTTCACCCGCCTCGTTCCAGAAAAGCGGCTTGCCGATGCGCGACAGCGCTTCGTGCATGTCGAGGCGCAGTGCGTAGGGTTCGCCGCGGCGTTCCCGCTCTTTCGCTTCTTCCGGCGAAAGCCCTTCCTCGCGCGAATAGCGCGGCCCGCCATCGGGATCGCGCCCGGTAATCAGCCGCGCAAGATCGGCGCGGGTTTCATAGGAAGCGTAAAGCAGCCCTTCGTTTTCGAGCCTGCCGAGCGCGGCGGCGTATTCGTCGAAGTGCCGTGACTGACGCCGCGCGGGCGTTTCCCACTGAACGCCGAGCCAATCGAGATCCTCATAGACGGATTGCTCGAACTCCGGCTTGCAGCGCGTCGGGTCGATATCCTCGATGCGAAGCAGAAAGCGCCCGCCTGCGGCTTTCGCTTCTTCGTAGTTCAACAGCGCGGAAAGCGCGTGGCCAAGATGCAGATGCCCGGTCGGCGAGGGTGCGAAACGGAAAACGGGTGGATTCATGAAATGCTCTAACGCAGCCTCATCTTTCGAGACGCTAGCTATCGCTCGCTCCTCAGGACGAGGCCGGATATATTTCCACCAAGTTAGACCTCATCCTGAGGAGCCGCCGCAAGGCGGCGTCTCGAAGGATGAGGTCTGTTCACAAGCAAATAAGAATGCCTGCCCGTATCGACACCGAAGAACATCTCCGGGAAGCGCTGGAAAAGCTGCTCCTGCTCGATCCGCGTTTCGCGGACGTGCTTGCGATTGCGGGTCATCCGCCCATGCGTCGGCGGGAAGGAGGCTTTCCCGGTCTCGCACGCATAATTTGCGGGCAGCAAATCTCGGTCGCGGCGGCTGCGTCGATCTGGGGAAGGCTGGAGACGAAGTTCGTACCGCTCGACCATCACGCGATTCTCAAAGCGCGCACGCCGCAGCTTCAGCGCGTCGGTCTCTCCATGCCGAAGATCAGGACCTTTCGCCATATCGCGCGCGCAGTGCGCGACGAGCACCTGAACATTGACGCGCTCGCACACATGCCTGCGGAAGAAGCGCATGCGCAACTCGTCAAGGTGAAAGGGATCGGGCCGTGGACCGCGGACATCTATCTGATGTTCTGCGTCGGTCATGCGGACGCCTTCGCGTCCGGCGACCTCGCGCTACAGGAGGCCGCACGCATCATGCTGAACAAGCGAAAGCGTCCCGATGCGAAGCAACTCGAAAAAATTGCGCGCCTCTGGAAGCCCTATCGCTCTGTCGCGGCGCGGCTGTTGTGGGCTTATTATGCCGCCGTGAAACGCCGGACCGGAGTTCCGGTCGAGCCTTCGCCGGAGGCCGTGCAGTAAAACTGTCACGTTTCCGTCTTAGCTCTGGTGCGGCAGCCTCATGGAGCGCTTTGTGACCGATCATGCGCAACGGCAGGACTTTCTGGTCGGCCGCCGCGACCTGAAGAATACGAAGCTGGCAACCTCGATGAAGTCGCACGCCGCCGTGGCGAGACCGGGCACTGTGCTGTTGAAGGTCGATCGCTTCGCCTTCACCTCGAACAACATCACCTATGCAGCGCTCGGCGATCAGTTGAAGTACTGGCATCTGTTTCCCGCGCCGGACGGCTTCGGCATCGTGCCGGTATGGGGTTTCGGCGAGGTGATCGAATCGCGTCATGACGAGATCAGGCAGGGTGAGCGGCTGTTTGGCTATTTCCCGATGTCGACGCATCTCGTGATCGAACCCGCGCGCGTTTCTGAAAAGGGCCTGTTCGACGGCGCGGCGCACCGGCAGGAAGTTTCGCCGGTCTATAATGCCTATGCGCGCGTCAGCGGCGACCCACAGTTCGAGGGAAAGTCGGGCGACTATCAGGCGTTGTTGCGTCCATTGTTCATGCTTTCGTTTCTGGTGGACGACTTTCTCGCGCAGGAAGGATTCTTCAATGCGGATGCCGTGCTGCTCACCAGCGCGTCGAGCAAGACCGCAATTGGTCTCGCTTATCTTCTGAAGAAGCGTCGCAAGGTGTGCGTGACCGGACTGACATCCGCGGGCAACCGCGCCTTTGTCGAGGGGCTTGGTTGCTACGACAAAGTGGTTACCTATGGCGAAGTCGAAACGCTCCCGGCATCCGAAAGGATCGTCATCGTAGACATGGCGGGTAATGCTGGGCTGCTCACGGCATTGCACGAGCATTTCAAGGACAATGTGCGCTATTCCTGCCGCGTCGGGCTTACGCATGTCGATACCGAACAGCCGCCCGCCAAACTTGCCGGCGCGAAGCCGGTCTGGTTTTTCGCACCCGATCAGATGAAGAAGCGTGCACAGGACTGGGGCAAGGGCGGTGTCGAAAAACGCATCGCGGAAGTCTGGACCGGATTCGTTGCGCTGTTCGACGGCGCGACGAAGATCGAATCCGGTGCGGGAGGCGAAGCAGTACGCCGCGTCTACCTTGCTACCCTCGAAGGCGAAGCGCGGCCCGATACGGGCTACATGCTTTCGCTTTGGGACTAACCCGTCCGCTTGCGATTTTCGCAGGCTTGCGTAAGCAGGGTGCCTGCTTCGCATTCCGGCAAGGAGTTTGCGTTTGATCGACGGACCCCGTATCGCGCCGCGTTCCGGCACGGCAAAACAACTCGTGGTTTTCCTGCACGGCTACGGCGCCGACGGCAACGACCTGATCTCGCTCGGACGCGAGTGGCAGGGATTGCTGCCGGATGCCGCGTTCGTTTCTCCGAACGCGCCGGAGCCGGTACCGGGCCACCCGATGGGACGGCAATGGTTCGGGCTTACGTTCCGCGATCCCGACGAACGCTGGCGCGGCGTGAACAAGGCGCAGCCGATCCTCAACGAATTCCTCGATGCCGAGCTTGCGAAGAACAACCTGCCGTCATCGGCGCTGGCGCTCGTCGGCTTCAGCCAGGGCACGATGATGGCGCTCCATGTCGGGTTGCGGCGCGCGGTAAGCCCGGCGGCAATCGTCGGCTATTCCGGCGTGCTCGTTACCCCTTCGAATCAGGAAGCGGCCAAGAAGGCGGCCGAGGAGATCAAATCGCGCCCGCCGGTTTTGCTGGTCCATGGCGATCAGGACGAGGTGATCCCGGCGCAGGCACTCCTGCTTTCGGCGCAGGGACTGGGCGGCATGGGCCTGACGGTCGAGTGGCATCTGTCGCAGGGAATCGGCCACGGGATCGACGGCGACGGCCTCCGGATCGGCGGCGCCTTCCTGCAAAAAGCCTTCCGGGGACGCTGAACCCGGACGGCTTCACAAAGCCGACACGGACTCGGTAATATATGCGCCGGTGAAAGCGGCGTGCGACCGCGGGGGCTTCGAACAGGAGTCGCGTTTGCACACTGCCGTATCGCCAGCAATCTCTCCGGGTGCCTGGCCTGCTCTGGTCCTGAACGCGGACTTTCGCCCGCTCAGCTATTATCCCCTTTCCATCTGGTCGTGGCAGGACACGATCAAGGCCGTATTCCTGGATCGCGTGAACACCGTCGCGCTCTACGACAAGGCGATCCGCAGCCCTTCGCTCGAATTCCGCCTGCCGAGCGTGGTCTCGCTCAAAACGTTCGTGCGCCCTTCGCGGCATCCGGCGTTCACGCGCTTCAATGTTTTCCTGCGCGACCGCTTCTCCTGCCAGTATTGCGGCACGCGAGAAGAACTAACCTTCGATCATCTCATCCCGCGTTCGCACGGCGGATTGACTACATGGGAAAACGTCGTGACGGCGTGCTCGACGTGCAACCTGCGCAAAGGTGGAAAGATGCCGGCGCAGGCGAGCATGTGGCCGCATCAGATGCCGTTCCAGCCGAGCGTGAACGACCTGCATAAGAACGGCAGGCTGTTCCCGCCGAACTACCTGCACGATAGCTGGCTCGACTATCTCTACTGGGACGCGGAACTGGAAGCGTAAGCGCTTACGCTTTCCTGCGCACGGCGAGCAGCACCAGCAACGCCATCGCGGCGGAAATCAGCGCGTTGTATCCGGCAAGCGAAATGCCGAACAGGCGCCATGCCGCGTCGGTGCAGGACACCACCTTCACGTTCTGGATGGCTTTCAGGAGATCGCCGATCGGCGCGACGCTTGGCGCGCCGGTGCCGGCACAACTGGTAGGGCCTTTCCAGAACCCCCACTCGACGCCGGCGTGATAGACGCCCATGCTGGCGCTGACGACGAGGACAAGTGCCAGCAGCCAGAGTCCTGTTTTCACGAGCTTGTTTGAGAATCCCCAATGCGCGAGCGCTGCGACCGCGAGGCCGAGCGGGATCGCGACGTAATAAGGGATGCGCTGCTCGTAGCAGAGCGGGCAGGGGATGTAGCCGAGGCCGTACTGGAAATACCAAGCGCCTGCGAGCGCCGCGAACATCACGGCGGCTGCGATCAGGGCGGCGTTTGCGGGTCTGGTGAGGGTGTGGATCATCGGGCGGGTGCGTAACGAAGCTCGCTACTGTTGTCCAATCCGTGTTCTTTTTTTGGCGGCTTGCAGTGCACGGCGTCGCGGTTATAACTGCGGCCGTTCCCCGTGCCCCTATGGCGGAACTGGTAGACGCGCCTGACTCAAAATCAGGTGGTGGCAACACCGTGCTGGTTCGATTCCGGCTAGGGGCACCAGACTTCCCAGATCGCCGTCTCAGGCCCGGAAATTATTTCCGGAAGACCGCAATATAGACGCGCTCGTGGCTGGCGTCGGGAAGATCGCCGATGATTTCCGGTTTCGCGTAGCCGCCGTTCGCGGTCAGCGATTCGAGCAGCGCCAGCAGTGCGGGCCGCGTTGCACGGAACGGGTCGATCGGGTTGGCCTTCGTCTCCGCGTGAATCTTGCTCCACTCGACGACCAGCGCGCCGCCGGGGCGCACGCAGGTCAGCCAGTTGCCGATGGCCTTGCGCGGATCGAAGGCGTGGTCCCACGAGTTCGAGAACACGACATCCCATGCGCCATTCCATTCGGGCTTCACTTCGTGGAAGTCCCACTGAATGGTCATCGGGAATTGTGTTGCGGTGTCGGAGATTTCGGTGCCGAGCACGTCGGCGCCGCTCGCGTTGTGGAAGTATTTCTGCTCGGCGCCGTTGCGCGTGCCATGGCAGAGAACTTTCTTGATCTGCACGCCGCGCTTTTTCAGCGTGTCGCACAGATAAGCGATGTTGACTTCCTGCACCGAGAGCCAGTCGATCTTCGCCTTGTTCGCGGCGGTCTGGATCGCCTTGTAGGCTTCGTAGTCGAAGCTGCCGTCGGGCTTGCGGTAGTCGACGACCTTCACGCCGTCGCGGTCGGCCACGCGCGTCGAGCCGATGCGCTCGGAATAAATCGAGAGCGCTTCGCGGTCGTGTTTCTTTGGGCCGACAATGCCCAGCCATCGCAGGATGTTCATGGGCGGGAGCCTATGCCCGCTTCCCTTGCCAAATGCAATCTCGCGGAATCAGGGCGCGTGGCCGAGCGCCGCCCAGATCAGCGCAAGTCCGGAGCAAAGCAACATCAGGTCGAGCAGCTTAGAGAAGGTGTCGTCGCGCATGCGCATCACCAGGTATTTCCCGACAAAGGTGCCTACCATCAGCGACGAACCGACGATCACGCCTTTGATGAAGGTTTCCTGCGACAGCGCGCCGAGCCGCTCGAAGGTCGTGACCTTGGTGATGTAGATCAGGAGCGAGGCCGCGGCTTCGGTCGCGAGCAGCGCGCCCTTGAATAGCCCGGCTGCCGCGAACACCGGCACGCTCAACGGGCCGGTGGAAAGCACGATGCCGGTGAGGAAACCGATCACCGCGCCCGCGAGCGCAAGCTGCCACGGTCTTGCCTGCCAGCCGCGCTTCGCCAGCAGGTGGCGGCCCGGAATCATCGCGAGGAAAAACAGACCGAGCAGCGTGTCGATCACCGCAGGCGGCAACCGCAACAACGTGCTGGCGCCCAGCGCCGCGGCTGGAACGGCGGGTATCGAGTAGGCCAGCAGTGCGCGCCAGTCGATCTCGCGCCACCATGCAGCCGCGCGCGAGAAGTTCACCATCAGGCTTGCGACCGCCATGATCGGCACCGCCTGCAATGGGCCGAATACGAAGACCAGAACGGGAAGCAGGATGATCGAGGAGCCGGTGCCGATCACGCCCCCGATCGTCCCGGCAAAGATGCCGACGATCAGGACGAAAGCATAATCGGCCATCGGATTGCCTTTGCCGCGGCGCGCGGCGTCAGAAAACGTAGATCGCCGCGATGAACCCAAGCACGAAGATTATGAGGAAGATAACGAATATGAGTTCGAGGCGCTTCTCGATGAATTCCTTGGCGGGCGGTCCCATCCAGTAGAGCAGGCCTGCCACCAGATAAAAGCGCAGGCCTCGCGTGATCAGCGAAAGAACGACGAACCAGAACAGGTTGTACTCGGCAAAGCCCGCGGTGATGGTCACCAGCTTGTAGGGGATCGGCGTGACCCCCTTGATCAGGATGACCCAGTGGCCCCATTCCGCATAAGCCTGCCGGAAGGCCTCGGACTGCGTGCCGTAGCCGTAGAGCTGGATCAGCCACTTGCCGACCGACTCGTAGAGCAGTGCGCCGATAGCATAGCCGACCAAGCCGCCGAGCACGGACGTGATCGTACACAACCCCGCATAGAAGAAGGCGCGCTTCGGCTTCGCCAGGCACATCGGGATGAGCATGACGTCCGGGGGGATGGGAAAGACCGAGCTTTCGGCAAAAGAAACCGCCCCAAGCGCCCACGGCGCGGAGGGACGGCCCGAAAGCGCCAGAACCCAATTGTACATTCGGCGCAACATGGGTGGTTCTCTATCGGGGCAGCGGGGGCGAGTAAAGGCGAAGCGAAGGGAACGTTCCGGCGAATGAAACGCGATCATGTTTCATGCGTTGCATGTTTGCCGCGGCTGCTAATTTCGTGCGCAGGGATGCGGCGGGAAGGCTTGCTCTCGACGACGCCTTAGTCTTTTCTTCGTGTGCGGCGAGGATAAGACGGGAAGTTCGCGAAACCGAACCAACCCGTGGCTCTGCTAACCGCTGCGGCGTGTTCCGCTACCGGAATACGTCGAGGAGAACGGATGAAAAATCTGGAGGCAATCGCGCGCTGGGTTGGCGCGGGGAGCTTGCTATTCGCAGTCCTCGCCGCCTGCTTCGCCGTGTTTGCATTTCGTCCGGCGACCGCCCAGCAAACGCCGCCCGCGCCCCCAGCCGTACAGCAGGATATCAAGGTTCGCTTCACGCTGGATCGTCCCATCGACGGCACGGCCGCGCCGCTTCTTCTCGCGATTGAGCGTGGATACTTCAAGGCGGAAGGGCTGGAGGTCACGGTCGACGCAGCGGTGAATGCGTTCGACGGTATGACGAGGCTGGCGCTGGCAAACGGGGCCGCCGAACCGACCCACGACATGAGCTTCGGCGACATCAATTTTCTGATGCGCTACCGCGACCAGAACCCGCCGACCGGCATCAAGGCGGTGTTTATTGTCTACGACAAGCCGGCCTATGCGCTGATCGGGCGGCGCAGCCGCGGCGTGCAGTTTCCGAAAGACCTGGAAGGCAAGCGCCTCGGCGCGCCGGGGATCGATCCTGCGGGTTCGGTCTGGCCGCTGTTCGCGCGGCTGAACAGTGTCGATGTATCGAAGGTGACGGTGATGAATGTCGGGCCGCAGGTGCGCGCGCCGATGCTGGCGGCGGGCGAAGTAGACGCCATCGCCGGCAATTCGTTCTCCGCTTTCGTGGACCTCAAAGACCGCAGCGTGCAGCCGGAAGATATCGTCGTGCTGCTGATGGCCGACTACGGCGTCACGCTTTACGGCAGCGCCATCCTGGCCAGCGCCAAATTCCAGACCGAGAAGCCGGATGCGATCCGCGGATTCCTGCGGGCATATGTGAAGGGGGTGCGCGACACCGCTGCCAATCCGAGCGCGGCTATCGACATCGTGCTGACCCGGATGCAGGGCGCGCGCAAGGAGGTCGAACTGGAGCGGCTTCAGATCGCGCTGACGCAGAACATCAAGAAGTTCGATCCGAAAGATACGGCGGTTGGCGGAGTCGATCCGCAGCGCTTCGCGGCCGGCATGGAGCAACTGGGCACGATCTATAGCTTCAAGAACAAGCTGAAAGCCGAAGACATCTTCGATGCGCAGTACCTGCCTGCGCCGCCCCCCGCGGCCGCGCCTGCGCCCAAGCAGCCGCAAAAGAAAAAGGGCAAATAGGCGGGAACGTCTCGGCAACGGGAGCGGTTGGCCCTAGATTGCGCGGCGTCCGCCTTAATCAAGCCGCCGTCATCGCCGACCTAGCGCCGAGCGAAGCCACTTCCAGCCAGACCGCATGACCTTCATCCGTCTCTATTCCCGCGTGCTTGCGATGCTTGGGCCTCAGGCCCGGCTCGGCGTCATCCTCGCGATCGCGAACATCCTGCTGGCGGTCGCCGCCTTCGCGGAGCCGATTTTGTTCGGCCGCATCATCGACAACCTGATCGCCAGCCAGACCAACAAGCAGATGCCGACCGTCGAAACGCTCGGTCCGCTGCTCGCGGCATGGGTCGGCTTCGGACTGTTCACCATTGCATCCGGCGTGCTGGTCGCGCTGCACGCGGATCGGCTCGCGCACAAGCGCAGGCTTGGCATCATCACCGGCTATTTCGAGCACGTCCTGCACCTGCCGCTTGCGTATCATGGCGGCACCCATTCGGGCCGCCTGATGAAAGTGATGTTGCAGGGCGCTGATGCGCTCTGGGGCACGTGGCTTTCGTTCTTCCGCGAGCAATGCGTCGCGCTGGTGTCGCTGTTCGTGCTGCTGCCGATCGCGATCACGCTGAACTGGCGGCTCGGATTGCTGCTCGTGATTCTCGTCATCATCTTCGCGGTGCTGACCAGCTTCGTCATCAACCGCACGATCTCGATGCAGCAGCGCGTGGAGAGTTTCCACTCCGATCTCGCGGAGCGCGCGGCGGACGCGCTTGGCAATATCGCGCTGATCCAGAGCTACACGCGCACCGAGGCGGAAGTGACCGGCATGCGCAACGTCGTCGAGCGCCTGTTGGAGAAGCAGCTTCCGGTGCTGTCGTGGTGGGCGCTGGTCGCGGTCGCGACGCGCGCGGCGACCACGATCACCATTCTCTCGATCTTCCTCGTCGGCGTGTGGCTCTACACGCATAACCTTACGACCATCGGCGAGATTGTGACCTTCGTGAACATCGCGGCGCTGTTCATCGGCAAGCTGGAGCAGACCGCGAGCTTCGCGAACCGGCTCGTCACCGATGCGCCGCGCTTGCAGGAGTTCTTCGACGTTCTGGATGCCGCGCCGTCGGTTCACGACAAACCGAATGCGATCGAGATGCCACGCCCGCGCGGCGCGGTCGATTTCGAGCACGTCTCGCTATCCTATGACGGCAAACGCGCGGCGGTCGACGACATTTCGCTGCACGCCGATCCGGGCGAATCGATTGCGCTGGTGGGCGCGACCGGCGCGGGCAAATCCACTGCGCTCGCGATCATGCATCGCGCCTTCGATCCGCAGAAGGGCGCGGTCAAGATCGACGGTGTCGATATCCGCGACTACAAGCTGACCTCACTGCGCAGGAATATCGGCGTGGTGTTTCAGGAAGCGCTGTTGTTCGACCGTTCCATCGAGGAGAACCTCAAGGTCGGCAAACCCGACGCGACCGACGCCGAGATCGACGATGCGCTACGCCGCGCGCAGGCCAAGGAATTCATCGCGCGCCTTCCCGAAGGGCTGAAGTCGAATGTCGGCGAGCGCGGACGCGCGCTTTCCGGCGGCGAGCGCCAGCGCCTCGCGATTGCCCGCGCGCTCCTGAAAAATCCGCCGATCCTCGTACTGGACGAAGCCACCAGCGCGCTCGATGCCGGCACGGAATCGCTGGTGCAGCAGGCGCTGGAAGAAGTGATGAAGGGCCGCACCACCTTCGTGATCGCGCATCGCCTGGCGACGATCCGCAACGCCGACCGCATCCTTGTCTTTCACGAAGGCAAGATCGTCGAGAGCGGTTCGTTCGACGAACTGGTCGCGAAGAACGGGCGCTTCGCGCAACTCGCGAAGGCGCAGTTCATGGTCAGCGAAAAAGACAACGCGAAGCAGCCGGTATAGCTGCTTCGCGTTTTTTCTGCGTTCGCTTGGCGGGTGTCAGCGCAGCCGTTCGAGAATCGAAACGTAGTTCGCGACCGCGGCGCCGCCCATGTTGAAGATGCCGCCGAGCGAAGCGTTCGCGATCTGCATGTCGTTCGCCTCGCCGCGCAGTTGCAGCGCCGTCATGGCGTGCATGGAAACGCCGGTCGCGCCGATCGGGTGACCCTTCGCCTTCAAGCCGCCGGACGGATTGACCGGCAGCTTGCCGGTTTTTTCCGTGATGCCTTCGGCAATCACGCGCGCGCCTTCGCCCGGTTTGGCGAGGCCCATCGCTTCGTATTCGATCAGTTCGGCCACGGTGAAGCAGTCGTGGGTTTCGACGAAGGAGAGATCGTAGATGCCGAGGCCCGCTTCTTTCAGCGCGCGCTTCCACGCTTCGGCGCAGCCCTCGAACAGCACGATGTCGCGCTTCGACATCGGCAGGAAGTCCTGCACATGGGCGGTGGAGCGGAACGCGATGGCCTTGCCGCCGAGCTTCATCGCGGTCTCGACATCGGCCAGCACGATGCCGGCCGCGCCGTCGGAGACGAGCGAGCAGTCGGTGCGCTTGAGCGGCCCGGCGACGAACGGATTTTTCTCGCTCTCGTTGCGGCAGAAGTCGTAGCCGAAATCCTTGCGCATCTGCGCGTAGGGGTTCACTACGCCGTTCTTGTGATTCTTCGCCGCGATGCGCGCGAGTGCGTCTGACTGGTCGCCGAAGCGCTGGAAGTAGTTACCCGCGATCTTGCCGAACACGCCGGCGAAGCCCATCGGCGTACCGCCGTCTTCCGGCAGGTAAGAAGCGCCGAGCAGGATGTTGCCGACTTCCGCGCCCGAAACCTTCGTCATCTGTTCGACGCCGACGACCAGCACGACACGGGCGGCGCCGGCGCGGATCGACTTCAATCCCTGATGCACGGCCGCCGAACCGGTGGCGCAGGCGTTCTCGACGCGGGTCGCCTGCTTGAAGCGCAGTGCCGGATCGGCCTGCAGCACCAGCGAGGCGGTAAAATTCTGGGGAGTGAAGCCGCCGTTGTAGTGGCCGAGCACGATCTCATCGACGTCGCGCGCTTCCAGCCCGGCGTCCTTCAGGGCGTCGTTTGCGACCTTCACAACGAGGCTTTCGACGCTTTCGGCGTCCAGTTTTCCGAACGGGGTGTGGGCGATGCCGACGATACAGGCGGTCATTGGAGTTCCCTCAGGCCATATTTGCTGCTTTTTCAGACTATAGACGGCCTCCCGCAGCGCGGCGAATGCTTTGCGTGCAACGCGGATCGGCGTTAGGAAAGGAGCCGGCGGTCGAGCGGGTATATGGCCCCCACCCCGACACAGGGAACAAGCGAAATTCGATGTTGGCAGGCTGCATCCGCAAGATCGCAACCGGACTGGCGGGCGTTTTGGCGCTCTGCACGGCTGCGTCGGCGGGTCCCTACATCCTGATCGAGGCGGACAGCGGCAAGGTGATCTTGGAGCAGGACGCGGGACGGCCCTGGCATCCGGCTTCCGTCACCAAGTTGATGACCACCTACCTCACGTTTCAGGCCATCCGCGAAGGCAGGATCAACAAGTACACGCTTCTGAACATTTCGCCGTTCGCGGCGTCCACGCCGCCGTCGAAATCGGGCTTTCCTGTCGGAAAGCAGATCACGGTAGATAACGCGCTCAAGCTCCTGATGGTGCAGTCGGCGAACGACATGGCGGTGGTGCTGGCCGAAGGCGTCGGCGGCGACTACGACCGCTTCATCGCGGAGATGAACGCAACCGCGCAGCGCCTCGGCATGACCGGCACGCGCTTCAAGAACCCGCACGGACTTCCCGACGAAGAACAGGTGACGACCGCGCGCGACATGGCAATTCTCGCGCAGGCGATCATCAAGGAATACCCGGAACACGAAATGCTGTTCCGCATTCCTTCGCTCATCGTCGGCAAGCGCATGCTGCGCAATTTCAACCGCCTGATCGACCGTTATCCCGGCGCCGACGGCATGAAGACCGGCTTCATCTGCGCTTCCGGCTTCAACCTCGTCGCCAGCGCGCACCGCGGCGACAAACGCCTGATCGCGGTGGTGTTCGGTTCCATGAACGCCACGCGACGCGCAGAAGAAGCCGCGATGCTGTTCGAGCGCGGCTTCCAGAGCGGCGCGGGGTTGGAAATTCTGCTCGGCGGCTCGAAACCGGTCGTTGCGGTTGCCAATCTCCAGCAAGACCCGGTCAACCTCTACGACACGATGTGCGGCCCGAACCGTAAGAAGCGCCGCGCGGCGGCGATGTCGGACTCCGGCGACGAACACGATGACGACGACGATACCATCGTCGAGACTCCGGAAGACGCGCTGCGCGCATTGAAACGCAACCGCGCCAACCTGTTGGTCGAACTGCCGCCGTCGATGAAACCGATCCGCGTCTATCTCGGTCCCGCGCGCGACGAGCGCGGCCGCCCCATCCGCATTGCCGCGAACGGGCAGGAAGAAGTCGTCGCGGAAGAACCGAAGGCGAAGGGCAACAGGAACTCGGCCTTTGCGCCGTTCCCGGACGGCTTCGGCCCGCAGGACAGGCCGGAGAAGCCGCTTCGCCTGCCGCGCATCGCGCCGATGCCGATGGCGCGGCCGGCGAACGCTTCGTGAGCGAAACTCCCGCGAAGCGCGCGGGTCCGCCGGAGCCGATCCCGCTCAATGTTTTCACCGGCTTCCTCGGCGCGGGAAAAACCACGCTGCTCAACCGGCTGCTGAAAGACCCGGCGCTCGCGGATACGGCGGTGCTGGTGAACGAGGTCGGCGAGATCGGCATCGACCACAATCTCTACGAAGTGCTCGACGACGACGTGGTGCTGCTCTCCAGCGGCTGCCTGTGCTGCGCGGTGCGCGGCGATCTCGTCACCGCGCTGGAAAATCTTCTACGCGGACGCGACAACAACCGCATCAAGGCGTTCAAGCGCGTGGTGATCGAAACCACCGGCCTCGCCGATCCGGCTTCGGTACTGCATGTGCTCATGACGCACCCCTATCTCGTGCTGCGCTATCGCCTCGACGGCGTGATCACGCTGGTCGATGCGGTGAACGGGATGCAGACGCTCGACCAGCATGAAGAAGCGGTGAAACAGGCGGCGATGGCCGACCGCATCGTGCTGACCAAGGTAGATCTCCTGCAGGACGAGCCGGGCAAACGTGTGCTTGCGGAATTGCGCGAACGGCTCCGCAAGCTGAATCCCGCCGCCATCGTGCTCGATAGCAACGCGCCGGCCAACGAGCTGCTCGGTGCGGGACTTTACAACCCGGAGCGCAAGATTCCGGATGTCGCGCGCTGGCTGCGCGAAGAGGCGGTGCTTGCCGCGGAAGAAGAGGCGCACGACCATGCGCATCATCACGGTCACGGCCATCACCACCATCATCACGGCCATACCGATCCGCACGACCGGCCGTCGCGGCACGATGCCTCGATCAAGGTGTTCAGCATCGCGACCGACCAAGCGGTTCCGCTCGCCGCGCTGGAGATGTTCCTTGACCTGATGCGCTCGGCGCATGGCGACAAGCTGCTGCGGCTGAAAGGCATCGTGCGTTTGCAGGACGATCCTTCGCGGCCGCTGGTGCTGCATGTAGTGCAGCATCTCATGCATCCGCCCGCGCGGCTGGAGGCGTGGCCGGACGCGGATCAGCGCACACGCATGGTCTGCATTACGCGCAATCTCGCGCCCGACACCGTACGGCGGATGTTTGCCGCGTTTCTGGGGACGCCGCAGGTCGATACGCCGGACCGCGCCGCGCTCGAAGACAATCCGCTCTCGCTGCGCGGGCTTTAATTCGCTGCACTGCGGCTTGCGGAGCGGCCTCCGCTACCCGATTGTTCCCGTTACGGAAGGCGCCGTGAAGTGCGCCGCCAGGGGAGCAAAGCATGGGTCTGTTGCAAGAGTTCAAGTATCTGCGCGGCGCGCTTAGAACGCTGCGCAAGACCACACCGATCGCGAAAAATCCAAAGCGCGTATTTCCGTGGGTGATCGAGGAACTCGCGAAGCGGTACGGCGACAAGGAAGCTCTCATCTCGGACCGCGAGCGTTTCACCTACCGCGAACTGGACGAGCGCGCGAACCAGTATGCGCGCTGGGCGCGGGCGCAAGGTGTGGGCAAGGGCGATGTCGTTTGCCTGCTGATGCTGAACCGGCCCGAATACATGATCGCGTGGCTCGGCATCCTGCGCGCGGGTGGTTTGGTGGCGCTGCTCAACACCAATCTCACCGGCACGCCGCTGGCGCATTCGATCTCCATCGTTTCGCCGAAGCATGTCATCGTCGACTCGCGACTGATGCGCTCTTTTGAAAGCGCGAAAGCGCAGCTCACGGTGCAGCCGAAAATATGGGCGCATGGCGAGGGTGGCGGCGAGTATGAGCGCCTCGAACCGGCAATCGCCGCGATGGACAAGGCCTCCATCCCGCAGGCGGACCGGCCCGATCTCGACATCAACGACCGCGCGCTCTTTATCTATACGAGCGGCACCACCGGTCTGCCGAAGGCCGCGAACATCAACCACTACCGGCTCATGCTCATCACCCACGGCTTCGCGGGGGCGATGGCGACCACCGCGTCGGACCGCATGTACGACACGCTGCCGATGTACCACTCGAACGGCGGCCTGATCGCGACCGGCGCGACTCTGCTTTCCGGCGGCACGGTGATCATTCGCGAGAAGTTTTCCGCGCGCGAGTTCTGGGACGACTGCGTGAAGTGGAAATGCACGCTGTTCATCTATATCGGCGAGCTGTGCCGCTATCTCGTCACCGCGCCGCCGAGCGAAGGCGAGAAGAAACACACCATTCGTTTGTGCTGCGGCAACGGCATACGGCCCGATGTTTGGGGTCCGTTCAAGGAGCGCTTCCGGATTCCGGTGATCCTCGAATTTTACGGTGCGACCGAAGGCAATGTCGCGAGCTTCAACTTCGACGGCACGCCGGGCGCAATCGGCCGTTTGCCGAAATATCTCGCGCATCGTTTCCCGACCCGCATCGTGAAGTTCGACGTGGAAAAAGAAGAGCCTGTCCGCGACGCGCAGGGACGCTGCATTGTTTGTGACGCGGGCGAAGCGGGCGAGGCGATCGGACAGATCATCAACGACGCCAGCAAACCGGCGAACCGGTTCGAGGGTTACGCCGATACCGAGGCGACCAAGAAGAAGGTGCTGCGCGACGTATTCGAGCAGGGCGATGCCTGGTTCCGCACCGGCGACCTGCTGCGGCAGGATGCGAAGGGATATTTCTACTTCGTGGACCGCATCGGCGACACGTTCCGCTGGAAGGGCGAGAATGTTTCCACCAACGAAGTCGCGGAGGCGTTCACGGTGTTTCCGGGTATCGACGAAGCGACGGTCTATGGCGTGCCGGTGAAGGGCTACGATGGCAAGGCGGGCATGATCGCGCTGGTGGCGCAACATGGCGTCGATTTTTCCGCATTGCGTTCGCATGTGAGCAAGTCGTTGCCGGAATATGCACGGCCGATTTTCGTGCGGCTTCGGCGCGAACTCGACGTCACCGGAACTTTCAAGCAGCGCAAGGTCGATCTGGTGAAAGAAGGGTTCGATCCCGCGGCCATCAAGGACGAACTGTATTTCTACGACGGTGCGCAGGGCGCTTATGTGCCGCTCGATAAATCGCTCTATGAGCGGATACAGTCGCGCGCGTTCCGGTTATAAGCGGAGCATGACAAACAACACCACACCCGAAGCCATTCTCTCGTTCTGGAACGATGCTGGCGCAGAGCGCTGGTTCAAGTCCGATCCGGCGTTCGATGCGGAAATCAGGCAGCACTTCGCTTCGCTTTATGAAGTCGCCGCCGCGGGCGGCCGTGACGACTGGGCGGCGACGCCGGACGGCGCGCTCGCACTCGTCATTTTGCTGGATCAGTTTCCTCGCAACATGTTCCGCGGCACGCCGGGCATGTTCATCGCCGATGCGAAAGCGCGCGAGATCGCGGATACGGCGATTGCGGCCGGATATGACGCCGCGGTTTCCGGCGAGCTGCGTAGCTTTTTCTATCTGCCGTTCATGCATTCGGAGCGGCTCGCTGATCAGGAGCGCTGCGTCGATCTGATGAAGCTGCACGGCAAGCAAGAAAACATTAAGTATGCCGAGATCCACCTCGACGCGATTGCGCGGTTCGGTCGCTTTCCGCACCGGAACGAGATGCTCGACCGTGAATCCACTCCGGCCGAGGTGGAATATCTGGCGAACGGCGGATTCGCTGGCTGAAGTCTACGATTCCCTGAACGGTTTCTTAACGGCACTCTGATACCTGTCGATAAAACGAGGGCGAAGGCTCCGGGACAGGGAGACTCGGCTTGGCAATTGCCGGTCAGAATCAGCATGAGGCGCGAAGCCTGCGCGATAACGCGCGGGCTTTGATTGCGCGCGTATGGGGCCTGTTCACGGGCGGAAGCGATCATTCAATCGCTCGGCGCGGGGCAGCCACGGCTTTTCTTATTCGCGTCGCCGGCGCGTGCGTAGCCTTCCTTTCGCAGATCGTGCTTGCGCGCTGGATGGGGCGCTACGAGTTCGGCGTCTATGTTTATGTGTGGACGTGGTTGCTGCTGATCGGCAGCCTCGTTCCGCTCGGTCTTTGCACTGCCGCGCAGCGTTTCATTCCCGAATATACGGCGAAGGGCGATTACGAGCGGGTGCGCGGATATATCTTCGCGAGCCGCTGGCTTTGCGTCGCGATTGCGACCTTTGTCGCTGCAATCGTGATCGGTGGGCTATTTGTCTTCCGGCGCTACCTCGACAACCATTATGTCGTGCCGCTGGTTTTGATGTGCGCGTGTCTGCCGATGCACGCGCTCAGCGCCGCGCAGGACGGCATCTCGCGTTCCTATAACTGGATCGATATGGCGCTGGCGCCGGGCTACATCGTGCGCCCGCTGGTGATCCTCGCGTTCATGGCGGGATTCCACTTTGCAGGCTTTCCGAACACCGCGCTCTACGCGATGGCGTCCACCGTGTTCGCGTACTGGATCGTGACGGTGTCGCAACTGCTCATGATGCGCAGCCGCCTCCGCGAGAAGGCGCATGCCGGCCCGCGCAAGTACGAAATCAAGTTCTGGCTGGCGACCGCGTTTCCGATCTTTCTGGTCGAGAGTTTCTATTTCCTGCTGACCTACACCGATATTCTGGTGCTCGAAGCCTTCGTCGAGCCGGACGAAGTTGCGGTCTATTACGCGGCGACTAAAATTCTGGCGCTGGTCGTGTTCGTGCATTTTGCGGTTTCGGCGGCGACCGCGCACCGTTTCGCGGAATATCACATGGCGGGCGAGCGCGAGAAGCTGGAGCGTTTCCTCAACGACTCCATCAAGTGGACGTTCTGGCCGTCGCTCGCGGGCACGCTGTTGCTGCTCGCGGCGGGCAAGCCGCTGCTGAGCTTGTTCGGCGAAGGTTTTGCGAACGGTTACGGGCTGATGTTCGTGCTGGCGCTCGGCCTGCTCGCGCGCGCGGGGGTCGGACCGGTGGAACGGCTGCTGAATATGGTTGGCGAGCAGAAAATCTGCGCGACGATCTATGCGCTCGCTTTCATCGCGAACCTGTCGCTATGCTTCATCCTGATCCCGCACTTCAAGCTCTATGGCGCGGCAATCGCGATCTCGGCGGCGATGATGTTCGAATCTGCGATGCTGTACCTGGTCACGAAGCGTAAGCTCGGCCTGCACGTCTTCGTCTGGCGCAAGCCTTAATTTTTCTAGGCGCGACCTTCTCCGAGAGCCGCCTCGCCCGCTTCGGGAGCGCGCCGTTATCACACCTGTTCGCGCAATAAACGGCGGATGACCTTGCCGGTCGTCGTCATCGGCATCGCTTTCACGAAAGCGACCTCGCGCGGATATTCGTGCGCGGCGAGCTTGGTACGCACGAAATTCTGGATCTCCGACGCCAACTGCTCGTTTGCGGCAAAGCCCGGCTTTAACTGCACGAAGGCTTTCACGATCTCGGTGCGGAGCGCATCGGGCTTGCCGACCACCGCGGCGAGCGCGACCGCCGGGTGGCGGATCAGGCAATCCTCGATCTCGCCCGGACCGATGCGATAGCCGGCCGAGGTAATCACGTCGTCGTCGCGGCCAACGAAATGGAAATAGCCTTCCGCGTCCTGCACGCCCTGATCGCCGGTCAGCATCCAGTCGCCGATGAATTTTTCCTTCGTCGCCTGCTCGCGCTGCCAGTATTCGAGGAACATCACCGGGTTGGGACGCTTCACCGCGATCTGGCCGAGTTCTTCCGGCTCGCAGACATTTCCATCCTCGCGGATCACCGCGACTTCGTGGCCGGGCACCGCCTTGCCGATTGCACCGGGCTTCGAGACGCCGAGCATCGCGCAGGAGGAGAGCACGAGGTTACATTCGGTCTGACCGTAGAATTCATTGATGACGAGGCCGAAAGTTTCCTTGCCCCACTCGTAGGTTTCGGCGCCCAGCGACTCGCCGCCGGAACCGAGCGTGCGCAGCTTCACGTCGTGCCTGCCGCGCGGGCTTTGCGCCGAGCGCAACATGCGCAGCGCCGTCGGCGGG
Source organism: Xanthobacteraceae bacterium (assembly GCA_019454205.1). Lineage (NCBI taxonomy): Bacteria > Pseudomonadati > Pseudomonadota > Alphaproteobacteria > Hyphomicrobiales > Xanthobacteraceae > Xanthobacteraceae bacterium. The sequence goes on along the minus strand of CP075369.1, from coordinate 2,672,807 downwards.
ATGAAGACGTTGCGGATGCCTTGCTTCGCCATCAGCGCATAGGCTTCGTCGGGATCGAACTTGTCGAACTTACGCGACACCACCGGCACGCCGTGGTGGAGCGAGGGCAGCAGCACATCGAGCAGGCCGCCCGCCCACGCCCAGTCGGCGGGCGTCCAGAACAGGTCGCCCGGCTGCGGAAAGAAATCGTGCGGCAGTTCAACGCCCGGCAGGTGGCCGAGCACGACGCGATGGCCGTGCAGTGCACCCTTCGGCTGGCCGGTCGTGCCTGAAGTGTAGATCATCAGGCCCGGATCGTCCGGCGTGGTCGCGACGGCGCTGAAATCCGCGGAAGCCTTTTCGATCAGCGTCCTGAAATCCTCGACGCCGTTCTCCGCGCCATCGACCGAGACGACGAGCTTTAGTCCCGGCGCTTCGCCGCGGATTTCCGCGACCTTCGCCGCGCCCGCCGCATTCGTGACGATCGCCTTCGCGCCGGAGTTCTGGAGGCGATAGGACAAGGCGTCGGGACCGAACACGATGGCGATGGGCAGCGCGACCGCGCCGAGTTTGTAGATCGCGGCATGGGTCGAGACGACTTCCGGCGACTGCGGGAGATAGACCGCGACACGGTCGCCGCGCGCGACGCCGTGCGCGCGCAGCGCGTTCGCGAGACGGTTGGAGTTCTCGCGCAGCCAGTCGAAGGAATAGTTGTCACTGCGGCCATCCGGATGGACATGGACGATCGCTGTGCGCGACGGCTCTCGTGCCGCCCATTTGTCGGAAATGTCGGCGCCGATATTGTATTGCGCCGGTATCTGCCAGCGGAAGTTGCGCGTCAGTTCTGCAAAGGTGGACGCCTTGGGGAGCATTTCACTTCTCGGCGGATCGCGGTTTTGCCGGGAAGCGTTGTAGCGCTACTTGTCCGGTTCCGCGAGTACGAGCGCCCAGAACACCTTGTATTTGGAGTTCGGCGCATAGGCGGTGGCGATGCCGACGCGGGTCGCGCCGGGCAGCAGCATGTTCTTGTTGTGGGACGGGGAATCGCGCCAGCCGGAGAACGCCTCCGCCATGGTGTGATAGCCCGCGCCGATATTTTCCGCCGCGCGCTGCGCGTCGAAGCCGGAAGCCTTCAGGCGCTTGGTGAAATTGCGTCCGCCCGGATCGTGCGTGACCTTGTTCGCCTTCGCCATCAGTCGCGCCTGTTCCTCGGCCATCGCCTGTAATTTCGGATCAGTTTCGAGTGGCGGCAGGCCGTTCTTGCGGCGATAGTCCGAGATCAGCGAGATCGCCGCGGGCACGTTCAACTTCACGTCGCCGCGCGAAAGGTTGTCGTAGAAAGCAGGCTGGCCCTGCGGCGGTTCCGCAGTCGCGCAACCGGAGATGAGCGCGCCGAGCAACAGGCAAACGGTACTGTTCATGATGATCCGCCGCATAAGGGTTCGGGTATGGCGCTAAACGCTTAACGCTTGCTTTCCGCGTCGTCGGGCAGGCGATTGGATGCGAGTTTCGGGGCATTCGAATCGGGAACTTCGTCTTCCCTGTCGTCGGGCGAGACCGGCTGGGCTTCCGCCTTGCGGATGCGGGCCTTCCGGAACGCGCGCAGGATTTCAAAGTTGAGGTCGCTTTTGGTCTGGGTTGCGACCGTCACGTTATCGATCAGGCAACGCAGCTCGAAGCCGAGGTTGTCGCCGTCGATGTTGAGCAGCATCACCTTCGGTTCCGGCTGCTTCACGACATGGGGATGGTCGTTCGCGATTTTGAGCAGAATGTCGCGCACGCGGTCGACATGCACCGTCGCCGGAACACTGACCGGGATCTTGATGCGCGAAAGCGTGTTGTGGTGCGTCCAGTTCGTTACCGCGCCGGTGACGAGTTCGGTATTCGGGATGATGAGCGTGGCGCGGTCGAAGGTTTCGACTTCCGTAGAGCGCACCGAGATGCGGCGGATATAGCCGTCCTGGCCCTTCACGTTGATGAGATCGCCGACCTTTACCGGGCGCTCGGTGAGGAGAATCAGTCCCGACACGAAGTTCGAGACGATGGCCTGCAAACCGAAACCGATACCGACCGAAAGTGCACCCGCGACCAGCGCGATGTTTTCGAGGTTCAGTCCTAGCCGCGCCAGCGCGAAGGAAATCGCCGCGATCACGCCAGCATAGCCGGCAATGGTGGCAATCGAATTCTTCAGGCTGGTGTCGAGCCGGGTGCGCGGCAGCACCGCATCGTTGAGCCAGCGTTGCAGCACGCGCGACAGCAGGATGCCGATGACGAGAATGACCACCGCAGAGAAGATGTCGTAGAGCGAAATCCGCAGCTTGCCGAGTTCGATTCCGAACGAAGCGCGGTCGAAGCTCGTGATCAGGTCGGTGAGCGAAGTGCCCCAGTTGCCGAGCACGAGAAACAGCGCGACCACGACGATGAACACGCGCGCCGCGCCCGCCAGCAACACGGCGGCGAGATCGAGGCTCGACGAGCGGATGCCGAGCGTGGAGGCGAGGGCGCGTCCGCGTTCGCTGCTCGCGTGCATGCCTTCGCCGAAATAGGCGTTGATGAGCGTGAGCAACGTATAGGCCGCCGCGATGACGATGGCGGCATGGATCAGGCGGCTGGTGAGGAACGACGCGAGCCAGACATAGCCCATGATCGCAGCGCCGAGGATCACGATGGACGCGATCCACAACACGAGGCGCAACCAGTTCGGCGCGACCTCGCCCTTGGCGCTCATGCTGTCGCCGCGGGTTTTCATCAGGGCGTAAATGATGTTCGCGGCGATCAGTCCCGCCATCAGCACGCTGGTCGCTGCGACGAGGATGCGCGGCGCGCCGAGGCTGCGATGGATGACGTTCAGCGATGCGCCGACGGCGGCGATCAGCAGCGTATAGGTCGTGAAGCTGTAGAGGCGCGCGGCGGCTTCGTCGCTGATGGCGAAGATGCGGCGGGGCGCATCTGCCGGCCGCAGTAGCGCATCGGCCAGCGCGCGGCCTACGGCATACAGCGTTGCCGCGGCGAGGATGCCGAGCAGCGCAGCGTGGCCGTCGCCAACGATGAAATCGAACGACGAGAAAATCTCGATTACCGCGTAGCCCGCGAGCGGCAACGCGGCGGCGCCGAGAATTGCATCGCGTACGGCGGCCTTGGCGCGGCGCAGCCGCGGCAAGGGTTTGTCACCATCTTGCGCGGCAGCCACGCTGGAAAGGCGGCGGCGAATCCATCCCTGCGAAAAGAAAATGCCGAAGATCGCGGCCGCGCTCGCGGCCAGGGCAATCGCGATGCTTTGCGTGAAGCCAGGCAGTCCTTTCACAACTGCGAACCAGTCGGAGGCGGTCTTCGCAATCAGTTTGGCTTCCGTGGGAATGGCCTCGATTACGCCAAGCCAGAGTTTCGGATCGAGCAGGCTGGTAGTGCGCTCGAACAGGCGGTCGGCAAGACGCGCGCGGCGAAGCTCGTCGATGCGCGAGGCGATCTGGTCGCCGCGCAGCACCAGCACGCGCGCCTGTTTGATCAGCGAATCGATTTCCGACTGGAGTTGCGTTTGCTTCTTGCGTTCGCTGGCGATGCCGGGCTCTTCCGGTTTGTCAGCAGCGGGTGCAGGACCCATCGCTTTCACGCGGTTTTCGATTTCCGCGAGCCGCGGTTCCAGATCGCTGATGCGTTGCTGCAGCTCGTCGCGCAGCGGTTCGATGGCGTTGCGCAGACGCTGCAATTCCGCGCGGCGGCTAGTCGTGCTGATTCCGCTTTCGACATAATCGAATACGGCGCGGATGGTTTCGAGGCGAGCGCGGATGTCGGCGAAGTTTACGTCCTGCGCGTTCGCAACCGGCGGCGCAAACAGGAATGCGCCGAGCAGGGCGAGCGCCGCGAGGAACAGGCGTGGCGTTTTTTTGCCAGTCGTCAAAGCGTACATGAATTGGATTGCCGGTGTTTATTGCCGCGAGGGCTTATTCTCGCGAAGGCTTGGCCGAACGATGTGGCCGTATTGCGATTGGCGGTCCCGGAGGGAATCGAACCCCCGACCTTCGGTTTAGGAAACCGCTGCTCTATCCGGCTGAGCTACGGGACCGTATATCGCCAGTCCGTCTAGCACAGGAATTCGCGGCTTGGGACGGCAGGGATGTCTTTCATGGGCGGCATCCAGGGTGCAAAATCGGCGCATGAGAACGCAATTCCCGCGAAGCGCCCGCGCCGGGGCGGTTGCCTTTGCCGCCATGTTCTTTGTGCTGCCGGGTTCGCGCGGCGCTATGGCCGATCCTGCTGCCTGCGGCGGGACGGCGATGGAAGCGAAGGTCATGGAGGTGACGGAGAGCGGCACGCTCCGGCTCGCCGATGGCCGCGAGGTGCGGCTCGCATCGATGGCCGGACCGAATGTGCTCGATGGCGACAGCGAAGCCGCCGCGCAGACTGTCGCGCTCTTGCGGCAACTCGCGGAAGGAAAAACGGTTCGCGTCTTTACCGATGCCAAGGATCGCGACCGCTATGGACGCATTGTCGCGCGCGCGGTGCTGATCGGCGAGGGGGCATGGCTGGAGCCGATGCTGATTGAGCAGGGCGTAATGCGCGTTGCAATTTCCGGCAATGCCGCCTGCATTGCCGCGCTGCTGGCGGTTGAAAGAAAAGCGCGCGACGAAAAACGAGGACTGTGGGCGCGCGAAAAGTTCAGGGTGTTCGACGCGGCCGATCATGCAGCACTGAACCGGGAGATCGGGCGCTTTGTCGTCGTCGAGGGCACGATTCGCCGTGTCGGCGATACTCGCGCGCGGCTCTATTTGGATTTTGGCCGCCGCTACACGGAAGATTTTTCCATCATCGTGCCGGCGGCGTTCCGGTCAGAACTGGCTAAAATTGGCGGCGATCCGAAAAACTGGCGCGGCAGGCGGGTCCGGGTTAGAGGTATCCTGGTTGCCTGGGGCGGGCCAGCCATAGAAGTTAACGCGGCGCAGGCCGTCGAGATGCTAGAATCCGCCGAACGATGATTTCAGCAACGAATCGCTTGAAGCGTTTTTGCGCCGCGCTCCTCCTGTGCGTGGCGACGGCATCGTGCGCGGGTATCGACTCGATCACCCTCGACAACCTGACGGCGCGCGACGCTGATCCGGCCGTCAACGCGCTCCCGCCCGCGCAGCGCAAGGAACACGAGCGGCTCATCACCACCTATGGCGGCATTTATCGCGCGCCGCAGTTGCAGGCGCTGATCGAGCGCACGCTGGAGCGCCTGACCAAGGCTTCCGAGCGGCCCGAGCTGAAATACCGCGTCACGATTCTGAACTCGCCCGCGATCAATGCGTTCGCGCTGCCGGGCGGTTCGATCTATGTCACGCGCGGACTGATCTCTCTCGCGAACGACACGTCCGAACTTTCCTCCGTGCTCGCGCACGAAATGGCGCATGTGGTCGCTCGTCATGCCGCGATCCGCGAGGACCAGATCCGGCAGGCGATGCTGAACAGCCGGGTGATCTCGGACGTGCTGAGCGATCCGCAACTGGGTGCGCTGGCGCTCGCGCGTTCGCGGCTTTCGATTGCGACCTTCTCGCGCGGACAGGAACTGGAGGCGGACGCGGTCGGCGTCGGCATTGCGGCACGCGCGGGTTACGATCCGTTCGGCGCGTCGCGTTTCCTGACGGCGATGGGACGCTTCGCGGCGCTGCGCTCGTCCGCCTTCAACAGCGGCGCGCAGCAGCCGAAAGACCTAGATTTTCTCTCCAGCCACCCCTCGACGCCGGAGCGCATCTCGATTGCGGTGGCGAACGCGAAGCAATTCGCCAACGCCAATGCCAGCGAGCGCGACCGCGAGGAATTCCTGAACGCGCTGGAAGGAATCACGTTCGGCGACGATCCGAAGGAAGGCTTCGTGCGCGGTCGGCAGTTCTTCCACCCGAATCTCGGCTTCGCGTTCACCGCGCCGGAAGGCTTCACGCTGGAGAACACGCCGCAGGCTGTGCTCGGCGCGGCGCCGAACGGTAAGGAAGCGCTGCGTCTCGACGCGGTGAAGGTGTCCGGCTCCGATCCGCTCACCACCTATATTTCCAGCGGCTGGATCGAGGGTATCGCGCAGGAAACGATCGAGGAATTGCAAATCAACGGCTTCAACGCGGTGACTGCCGTGGTACGCGGCGAGCAGTGGTCGTTCCGGTTGTTCGCGATCCGCTTCGGCAACGATGTGTATCGCATGGCTTTCGCGGCGCGTAGCCTGACCCCGCAGATCGATGCCAGCTTCCGTCAGTCCGCGCTTTCCTTCCGGCGCGTGCCGATCGAGGAAGCGCAAACCATCAAGCCGCTGAAGATTCGCATTCATCGCGTGGTTGCGGGCGACACGCCGGAGCGCCTCGCAAGCCGCATGGCCCATCAGGACCGGCCGCTGGAGCGCTTTCTGGTGCTGAACGGATTGCAGCGCGGCGTAAAGTTGCAACCGGGCGACTATGTAAAGATCATCGGCGAATAAGCGCCGTAGCGTAACGTGCAAAAGAAAAGGCCCGGATCGCTCCGGGCCTTTCTTTTTACTCGTCCTGATCTTTTCAGGCTGCCGCTTCCTGTTCGTCGGTTTCCGGCTTCGCGGCCTTGTTGCGGGTCGGCGCCTTCATGAGCTGCGTTTCGATCAGCTTCGCGGCTTCGGTCTCGGTAATGTCTTCGACCGCCGAGAGTTCGCGGACCATGCGGTCGAGCGCGGCTTCGTAAAGCTGGCGTTCGGAGTACGACTGTTCCGGCTGAGTTTCCGAGCGGAACAGGTCGCGCACCACTTCCGCGATCTGGATGAGGTCCCCGGAATTGATTTTCGCTTCGTATTCCTGCGCGCGGCGGCTCCACATGGTGCGCTTGATGCGCGCCTTGCCCTTCAGCGTCTCAAGCGCCTTCTTGACCACGTCCGGGCCAGCCAGCTTGCGCATGCCGACCGAAGCTGCCTTCGACGTCGGGACGCGAAGCGTCATCTTATCCTTGGCGAACGAGATGACGAAAAGTTCGAGCTTGTAGCCGGCGACTTCCTGTTCCTCGATGCGAACGATCTGCCCGACGCCATGGGCCGGATACACGATGTATTCGTTGGTCCGGAAACCCTGGCGCGTCTGGGTTTTTTTCTGGGTGGTCATGCTTGGCTTCTGCTCCTGATCCGGCGGCTTGCCGGGCTTACGCGACACTTGCGCTGCCAGGTTGAAAGCCAGCGGCGATGCTACTTCCCCGCGCTGCGCCGGTGGCGGAGCGTGCGAAAACGGCCTCTACGCTGGAATTCGGGTCGGGCAGCTCCTCGGAGCGCCCTGGGATTTGCGATTAAACCGGGCGACTGTGGGAAATATAGCACATTTTCCCAGAAAATCAATGGTTTGCCGCAGCGCGAGCGTTTCAGCGCCGCACTTATGGTTAGCGGCAATCCGTGGGGCCGGGCAAGCGGCCTAATCCCCTTCGCCGGGCTTTTCGGAGAAATACTGCTCCTTGCCCTCGACGCCCTGCCACTCGTCGGCGTCGGAGGGAGCGTCGCGCTTGATCGTGATGTTGGGCCACTGCTTGGCGTATTCCGCGTTTAGCGAAATCCACTTCTCCAGGCCCGGCACGGTGTCGGGCTTGATCGCGTCGGCCGGGCATTCCGGCTCGCACACGCCGCAGTCGATGCACTCGTCGGGGTGGATGACGAGCATGTTCTCGCCTTCGTAGAAGCAGTCCACCGGACACACTTCCACGCAGTCCATGTATTTGCAGCGGATGCACTTGTCGTTGACGACGTAGGTCATTGGATCGCCCGGATATAGCGGGGAGCGCAGTAGCGCAGCGACTCACCTTTGCCAAGCGCGCAAGCGCGGCATCAGCCCTGCGCGCCCACACTCTCATAGATGTGTCTGGCGGCGCTGGCGTCAGCCCGGCGCGGCAATATGCCCGTCACCTTCAGCACGCGGACGCGGGCGGGCAGAGCGATGGTCAGCACGTCGCCGGGTTTCACGGCCTGCGCGGGTGCTTCCGCGCGGCAACCGTTCACGCGGACAAAGCCGTCCGCGACGAGGGTGGATGCCAGCGTGCGGGTTTTGACGACACGCGCATGCCAGAGCCAGCGGTCGAGGCGTTGCGACAGGGCCGCCGCCGCGTTCAAGCCTTGTCTTTCTTGTCCGCGACGAGGCGCTCTTTCAGCGCGAGCAGCGACGCGAAGGGCGAATTCGGGTCGATCGGCTTTTCTTTCCGTTCGGGACGCGGCTTGAACGAAGCCGCGTTGCCGTCACCGCGTTTGCCGCGATCCTTGTTGCGGTCTTTGCCGCGCTTGTCGCGGCGATCATGGCGCGGGCGTTCGCTCGCAGGAGATGCTGCCGCCGCCTCGGCGGGAGCGCCGTCCGCGGTTTTCGCTTCTTCCTTGCGCGGCGGGCGCTTGCGTTCGGGCTTGCGCTCCGGACGCGGACGGCCCGGACGCCAGACTTCGATCATCGCCGGTTCGGCGGAAGCCGTGGCTTCCGGGGCGATCTGCGTTTCGGTGGTGTCGTTCGAAGTCGTGGATGCCTCGGTTGGCGCCGCCGCTTCGAGCGGCTGTGCAACTTCGGCCGCCGGTTCCGTGGCAGGAGTTTCGTCCGCCTTGGCTTCTTCCGTTTTCGTTTCTTCCGGCTTTGCGTCTTCCGGTTTTGCTTCGACCGGCGCAGGGCGGCGGTCCATGCGATAGCCGAGCGAACGCAACACGGCCGCGAAGTCTTCACCGGAGCATCCGACCAGCGAGGTCATGCCGACGGCGACGGTGAAACCGAAGCCGTCGATTGCGCCTGCGGGCTTCTCGCCCGGCGCACCGGGCTTCCACGCAATCGCGGGGCGGATGAGATCGGCGAGGCGCTCCAGAATATCGACGCGCACCGAGCGCGTACCCGACACGCGATAACCGGCCGCGCGGTAGAGCGACTTCTGGATTTCCCTGTCGTTCGGGATCGAGGTGCGGCCCGATGCGGCCAGCGCCGGCAATTCGCTCATGCCCTTCTGCGAAAGGCCGCCGTGCTTCAGCGCCCAGAGCAGCAGCGCAAGCTGGCGCGGCGCGGGCTTCAAGAGCGCGGGGATATAGATGTGATACGCGCCGAAGCGCATGCCGTATTTGCGCAGCGCGCCACGCGCTTCCTGATCGAGGCCCTTCACTTCGTCGGCGACGTTGGTGCGGTCGAGTACGCCCAGTGCTTCGACAAGCTGGAACGCGACGCCGCGCGCCATGCCGGTCACGTCTTCGGCTTTGGTCAGCGCATTCAGCGGACCGAGCAGCTTTTCGATGTGCGCTGCGAGCCAGCGCTCAAGGCGCGCCGCAACCTTGTCGCGCGCGGGGCCGGTGAGATGTTCGTCTGCGATCAACTGCACGCGCGGGTTCAGCGCGGTGTCGCCCGCGGCGAGCTTCGCTACAGGTTCGCCCTTCCAGCGCAGGACGCCGTCGTTCGCGAGGATGATGCTGTCGTCGCTCGCGGCGTCGATCTCGGACGCGCGCTGTTCGATGGCGCCCGCGAGCGCTTTCTGCGCGGCTGCGCGCAGCGCTTTCGCATCGGGTCCGCCGCCGCTCGCATCGGGGGCAAATTCAAAACCTTGCAGGCGGCCAATCATGTGGCCTTCGACGATGACTTCGCCGCTTTGATTGATCTCGGCTTCCAACCGTGTGTTCTCTCGTAAGCGCCGCATCAGCACGCTGGTGCGGCGGTCGACAAAGCGTTGGGCAAGGCGCTCGTGAAGCGCGTCGGAGAGCCTGTCCTCGACGGCCCGCGTCACACCCTGCCAGTGTTCCGGTTCGCGTAACCAGTCGGGGCGGTTGGCCACGAAGGTCCAGGTACGAACCTGCGCGATGCGGTTCGAAAGCGTGTCGATGTCGCCTTCGGGCCGGTCGGCAAGGGCTACCTGTTCGGCAATCCAGTCGGCCGGGATCGTACCCTCTCGCATCAGAAATCCATAGAGGGTGAATACGAGTTCGGAATGCGCGGCGGGTGCGACTTTTCGGTAGTCAGGAATTTGACATACGGACCACAGCCTGCGGATGGCGTCCTTGCTCTGCGCCATATCGGCGATTTCGGGATCGCGCGCGGCGCGCTCCAGCACCATCACGTCTCCTGCGAGCGGCGCGCGCGTGAGGCCTTCTTGCTGCGGGATTTCCGCAAGGCTCGCGTCGAGCGCGCGCAGCGACGAAAAATCAAGCGCGGCATTCCGCCATTGCAACATTTTGACCGGTTCGAAAGTGTGCGTCTCCAGCCGCTCGATCAGCTCAGGCGCAAACGGTGCGCATTTGCCGGTGGTACCGAACGTTCCGTCGCGCTGTGCGCGTCCCGCGCGTCCTGCGATCTGCGCCATCTCTGCGGCAGAGAGCTGACGAAACTGGAAACCGTCGAACTTGCGGTCGGAATTGAACGCGACATGATCCACATCAAGGTTGAGGCCCATGCCGATGGCATCGGTCGCGACCAGATAATCGACGTCGCCGGCCTGAAACAGCGCAACCTGCGCATTCCTCGTGCGTGGCGATAGCGCGCCGAGCACCACGGCCGCGCCGCCCGACTGGCGGCGGATGAGTTCGGCGATCGCATAGACTTCGTCGGCGGAGAACGCGACCACCGCCGAGCGCCGCGGCAGGCGCGTTATCTTCTTGTCGCCCGCGTGGGTCAGCATCGAGAGGCGGGGCCGCTGCACCACATCGAGGCCCGGCAACACCTTGCCAAGTATACCGCGCATGGTCGCCGCGCCGAGCAGCCAGGTTTCCTCGCGGCCGCGGCGATTGAGGATGCGGTCGGTGAACAGATGGCCGCGCTCGAAATCGGAAGCGAGCTGCACCTCGTCGATGGCGACGAAAGCGACATCGAGATCGTCCGGCATCGCCTCGACGGTCGATACCCAGTAGCGCGGGTTCGGAGGCTTGATGCGCTCCTCGCCGGTGATCAGCGCTACGTTCTCCCCGCCCGCGCGCGCAACGCAGCGCTGATAGACCTCGCGCGCGAGCAGGCGCAGCGGCAGGCCGATCAGGCCGCTCGAATGTGCGAGCATGCGGTCGATCGCGAGATGCGTCTTGCCCGTATTGGTGGGGCCGAGCACTGCGGTGACGTTGTGCACGCGCCGCGCGAAATCTCTGGAGGAGGCGGGAGGCATTTCCGGTGATGAGTTGCGGGGCTTTTCCGCTCTTTCTGTTTCGTTTCGCTACAACTTGAATCGAATTTTCCGGATTCCGTTAACGAATGGAACGGCATCCGAACGAATCGCGTCCGAATCGCTGACCTGCATCGGTTTCCCGCTGCGTTCACGGCAGCATGTAGTTTCGTACGGGCCTCATGCCACTAATCGCATCGTCGCAGCAGGCGATTTCCACGCCGGATGGAAGGCCGAAAGTTAATTTCCGTGCGCACGGCAGCGTGATTCCGCGTTGAGTCTCACACGCTTGCAGTGTTTCGTTTTGCGACAAGTTGAATTGAATTTTTCCGTTCGCGGTAAGAAACGGAACGAGTCCCGAACGAATCGCGTCCGAATCGCTGACTCGCCAAGGTTTCGGACTCTGTTCTCACCACATCTGGGATCGTTTGAGGCAAGCGCCACCATATCGGGTGAAGCGAAACGGCGGAGCGGAATTTTCCGATACGAAATCGTTAAAAGCCGCGTCCGCGGCCTCGATCAGCGCGGCGAGAGTGCCTGCCGGTTCGGGGTGGCGCGAAATTGCGTGGCTTCTACCACCAGCGTGCCAAGCGTGGTGCCGATCGAAACCTTGATCGGCACGAGCGCGCGTGTGCCTTCGATCGGCGCGAGCCAGATGAAGATCTCGCGGTTGTCGGCCATCGCCTTCACCGAGTTGTGGTTGGCACGGTGCCCGGAAACCGGAACGTAGCGCGCCTGGCAGACCACGACCGGGCCGTTATAGCCGTCGATCTTCTTGGTCAGCTTCTCGATGCTCTTGAAGCTCAGCACCACGTCGTAGCGGATGCGGGCATCGAAGATGGGGAGCGTGCGGTTGCAGGCTTCGGGCGAAATCAATTCGCCTTCGCCTGCAACGAGCAGGAGACCGGCGCTCATTGGGTCGAGCGCGTTTTTAAGATGCGCTTCGAGCACGGGCACGCGGTTGATTTCTTCCTCGCCCTTGCGCGGCGGAACCAGCGAGAACGTCTTCACGGTGCCGGCCTGCACGGTGATGTCCACCTTCTCCGAGCGTTCGGTGGAGTTGGACTGCATGTTGTAGATCGTGTTCCACGGCCGGTTGTTCGCGAACGTGCCGCGGACCGTCGAGGTGCCTTCACCCTTCGCGACCATACGAAGCAGGCCGGTGAACTTGGCGCTGCCCGCGGCGGCAAATCCGGTCTCGGTGACATCGAGAATGACCGCACCCTGACCGATCGGAATGCCGGTCAGATAGACCGAATACTTCGCGTCCAGCCGGGTCTGGCCCCAGGCAGAGGCAGTTGCCGCGAGGAGCAGGGCCGTGCTGGCGATCAGGGTCGTGCGGCGCATGGTTTTCTTTCGGTCCCGGCGGGGTTGCCGGATTTCGCGAATCGCGTGGATTCTAGCGTAATCGGGGCGGCAAGCACGGGAATCGCCTTCGGAAGTGCCGTTCCTTTACGTCCGAACTGTGTCTCCGCGGCGGCGGCTCCTGCCCGGAAACCCTTTCGCTTGACGCCTTTCGGCCCCCTCACTATGGAGATGCCTCGCTTTACAGCCTTGAGCGGCGGCGGACCCTTCGTCCGGAACATCGCCGTTCGTACTTTTAGGAACCTACCATGTCTCGGCGCTGCGAACTGACCGGCAAAGGCGTGCTCGTCGGCCACAAGGTCAGCCACTCGAACATCAAGACTAAGCGGCGCTTTTTGCCGAACCTGACCAACGTCACGCTCCAGAGCGAGGCGCTGAAGCAGAACGTGCGTCTGCGCGTCAGCACCAACGCACTGAAGTCGGTCGATCACCGTGGTGGTCTGGATGCGTTCCTGATGAAGGCTCGCGACACGGAACTGTCTCCGCGCGCGCTGGAGATCAAGCGCAAGGTGCGCAAGGCGCTCACCGCCAACGCCTGAAGGGCGGCCGCCGGGATGACCGGCGGCAAACGGAGCCGCCCGGAGTTATAAACGCCGCGAGGCATCCGGGTCCGGTTCGAACATGGTTTCAGCGCAGAACGAGTTGCCGGTAGCGTGGTGGCGCAGGAGCTTCGGCTTCGCGCTCGATGCAGCCACGGCGAGTCACGCGCGCGCTTCGCTGCTCCTGATCCTGGTCTGCCTCGCCGCGTTCCTGCCCGGCTTCCTCACCATTCCGCCGACCGACCGCGACGAGTCCCGCTTCGCGCAGGCCTCGAAGCAGATGATCGAGAGCGGCGACTACGTCGACATCCGCTTCCACGACGAGGTCCGCTACAAGAAGCCGGTCGGCATCTACTGGATGCAGACGGCGGCGGTAAAGGTGGGGCAGGCGCTCGGCGTGCGCGATCCGCTCCGCAAGATCTGGCTCTATCGAATCCCGTCGCTGCTTGCGGCCATCGCCGCGGTGCTCCTTACCTATTGGGCGGGACTGGCGCTTGCTTCGCGGCGCGCGGCCTTGCTCGCTGGGTTGATGATGGCGTCGTCCATCCTGCTCGGCGTGGAGGCGCGTCTCGCAAAAACCGACGCGGTTTTGCTGCTGACCTGCGTTGCCGCGATGGGCGCGATGGCGCGCGCCTACATGGATACAGGCGGTCCGCGCACGGCATGGCGAAGCTTTGGACTGCCGCTCGTTTTCTGGACCGCCATCGGTACCGGCTTTCTGGTCAAGGGTCCGCTGATCCTGATGGTCGTGGGACTGGGGATGCTGGTGCTCGCCATCGCCGACCGCTCGCTGCGCTGGTTCCTGTTGCTGCGCCCATTCCTCGGCGTGCTGTGGGCCGCGCTGATCGTTGCGCCGTGGTTCCTCGCGATCATGCAGCGCGCAGGCAATACCTTCGTGCAGGGTTCGGTGAGCGAGGATTTGCTCAGCAAGATTTTCGCCGGTGCGGAATCGCACGGTGCGCCGCCGGGGACGTACCTTCTGCTTTTCTTCGTGACGTTCTGGCCGGGCGCGGTGCTGGCCGGGCTTGCCGTCGCGTCGGTGTGGCGCGAGCGGCGCGAGGTTGCGACCCGCTTCCTGCTGGCGTGGATCATCCCGTCGTGGATCGTGTTTGAACTGGTCGCGACCAAGCTGCCGCATTACGTGCTGCCGCTCTACCCTGCGATTGCGCTCTTGATCGCCACGCGCGTTGTCGAGAACAAGCTGACGCGCAGCGCGTGGCTGGAGCGCGGATTGTTCTGGTGGCTGGCGGTGCCGCTGATCCTCGGCGTCGGCGCGTTCGTCGCGGTGCGCTGGATCGGCGGTATGCCGGGCATCTTCGCAATTGCATTCCTCGTGCCCGCAGTCGCGCTCGCGTTTCTGGCGTGGTGGTTCTATCGCGACGACGGCGCGGAGAGCGCGACGCTTCGCGCGGTCGCGGCGTCGGTGCTGCTTTCCGCTGCGCTCTACGGCGGGGTCATCGCGGCGGCTCCCAATCTTTTTCCGAGTTTCCAGGCGGCACGCATCATCCGTGCGCAGAATTGCGAACTCGGCAATGTCGCGGCTGCGGGCTTCCATGAAGCGAGCCTTGTGTTTCTCACCGGCGCGCCGATCCGCCTGATCGACGCACCCACCGCCGCCGATTTCCTCCAGCAACCCGGCGGATGCCGCCTGGTACTGATCGAAGCGCGGCAGGAGCGTGCGTTCGCGCAGCGCGCACAGGAACTGAACCTGCGCTACGAGCGCGTTGCGCGCATCGACGGTTTCGCCATCGGCAATTCGCGCCGCGTCGGATTGTTGCTGTTCCGTGCCGGAGCGGCGCAGTGAGCGAAGCCGGGAGCGGGGAAGCCAAAAGCTACTTCGCGCGCGTTGCGGCGAACACGGCGGCATCTTTCCAGCGATTGCGTAAAACGCACCGGACTTCGCGGCGCGAAGCGCGCGCGCAATTCCGCCGCCGCTGGCTGATTGCGGCGCTCGTTATCGGCGGCGCGGTGCTGACCAGTATGTTCCTGTTCGACCTCGCCGCAACGAGGCGCGTCGCCGACCTGCCGGGCTGGGTGGTGATGTTCTTTCGCAAGTTTACGCATCTCGGCTGGTCGGGCGCGTTTCTGTGGCCGCTGGCGGTTCTCCTGCTGTTTTGCGCGCTGATCAGCGCGCGCAGGATCACGTCATTTCAGCAGGGCGTGCTTGCGGCGGTGGTCGTGCGGCTGCAATTCCTGCTTGCGGCGATCGGGTTGACGGGGCTTGTCGTCGCCATCGTGAAGCGCCTGATCGGGCGCAGCCGTCCCTATGCGGGCGAACTCGACGCATTTCATTACGTGCCGTTCGCCTGGAAGAACATCTACGCCAGCATGCCGTCGGGGCACACCGCGGCGGCGTTCTCGGCGCTGGTCGCGTTCGGTGCGTTGTGGCCGCGCGCGCTTCCCATACTTTGGGTCTATGCGATCGGCATGGGCGCAAGCCGCGTGATTACCTATTCGCACCATGTAAGCGACGCGATTGCCGGAGCCTTCGTGGGGATGCTAGGCGCAATGCTCGTGCGCGAGTATTTCGCGGCGCGCGGGCTGATCTTCGGCACCGACGCGGGCGGCACGCTTCGCGCAGGGCCGGGACCGTCCTTCGCCCGTATCAGACAAGTCCTTCGCAGCGCCATTCGCGGATAACGCCATGCCCGATATTTCCATTGTCGTTCCGGTGCGCAACGAGGCCGGCAACATCACGCCGCTGGTCGAGGAGATCGCGAAAGCGCTCGCCGGCCGCGACTTCGAGATCGTCTATGTCAACGACGGTTCGAGCGACGGCACGGAAGCGGAACTGGTCCAGCTTCGTGCGAAGCATCCGTATCTGCGCCAGATCAAGCATGCGCAATCCTGCGGACAATCTTCCGCGGTGACGACCGGCGTGCGCAATGCGCGCGGCGCGCTGGTGGCGACACTCGACGGCGACGGCCAGAACGATCCCGCGTTCATTCCGCAGATGCTCGCGCTGCTCGAAAACCCGAAGGTCGGATTGGTTGCGGGACAGCGGGTGGGGCGGAAATCTTCCGGCTGGAAGAAATTCCAGTCGAAGATCGCGAACAAGGTGCGCGGCGCGATCCTGCGCGACTCCACGCGCGATACCGGCTGCGGGTTGAAGGCTTTTCGCCGCGATGTTTTCCTGCGGCTGCCCTATTTCGACGGGCTGCATCGTTTCCTGCCTGCGCTGGTGAAGCGCGAGGGATACGAGATCGGATTCGTCGATGTCGTGGATCGCCAGCGCGGCCACGGCGTTTCGAACTACGGATTATGGGACCGGCTCTGGGTCGGGATTCTCGATTTGATGGGCGTGTGGTGGCTGCTTCGCCGCAAGAAGCGCGTGCCCGAAGTTACGGAGGTTTGAATGCTCGTCGATATTTATCACGCGCTGGACGGCTATCTCAGCGGGTTGTTCAAATCCAGCATGGACTGGTGGGTGCTGCTCGGCTTCGTCGCGCAGGTGATGTTCACGGGCCGCTTCGCCGTGCAGTGGCTCGCTTCCGAACGCGCGGGCAAGAGCGTGATCCCGATGGCGTTCTGGTGGCTTTCGATCGGCGGCGGCGGGTTGTTGCTGGTTTATGCGCTGTACCGGCAGGACATCGTGTTCATCCTCGGCCAGTTGTTCAGCGTGATCATCTACGTGCGCAACATCCAGTTCGTGTTGCGCGAGCGCGCGCAGCAGCGCGCGGCGGGCGAGAAGGCGTAGCCGTTACGGCTCGATCCACGCGAAGCGCAGAAGAATGGTGCGCTGGAAGCCGTTGAAGTTGTTGTCCGAGAGCAGCGTGAAGATCGTCTCGCCCTTTTCGTTGCGGGTGATGGCGAGCGCTTCCATGTTGTCGATCTCGTAGGACGGCCCGGCTTCGATCAGCACGCGGCCGTCGGCGAGCGCACCCGGCTTGATCTCGCCGAGGGGGATGGCGCGGATGCGCATGTGGATGCCGCTCAGAAACGTGAAGTAGCGCTCCAGCAAGATGAGATGGCCGGACGGCGCAATCGCTGCGTCGCTGATTTCAAAATTGTTGCTGCGCTTCACGCTGAACGATCCCGGCGTCGCGCCGCCGAGGATGAAGGCTTTGATGTTGCCGTTCTCGTCCAGGCCGCGCTCGGAAAGCGCGAGCAGGCCGCCCGCGAGTGGCATTCCTTTCGGCACGAAGGCCAGCGCTTCAAGCCCCTGATTGTGCGGCAGTTCGCGGATGCCGTTTGGCACGTTGAGCGGAATGCCGAGCGCGCCAAGTCCTTCGGCGCCGTAGCGGAAGCGCACGATCTGGTTCGCGCGCTCGATGCCGACATAAAGCGTGTCGCCGTCGGCTGTGAGCGACTCGGTGTCGAACCAGCCCAGCGAGGCGAGCGGCTTGCCGTTCGGTCCGCGCATCGGCGCCATCTCGGCGTTCTCGATGCCGGCGATGCGGTCGCCGTCGCGCTTGAATTTCCCGCGCAGCCACATGCCGCGATCGGAATGCGCAATGAAGTTCTCGCCGTTCGGGAAGATGTGCAGCCCGGAGAAGCCGCCGAAGAATCTTTCCTTCGCGGTGAGCACGAGGCCGCCGCGGAAGACGAGCGAGCCGAAGCGCTGTTTCGACGGATTGGCAGGGTCGAAGGCGGCAATTTCCTTCGCTTCGACCGTGACTGCAATCGGACTGAGGCTGCGTTGTGCTTTGGGCGCGGAGGGGCCGGTTGCGAGCAGCATTATGCTCGCAAGGGCAAGGCCGCCGTAGCGGAACGGAGTGCGCATCAGTGCAGGCGGCGGCCGCGATGGGATTGCGGCGCGGCGCTGCCGGTGGTCTCGAACAGTTCGGCCAGCTTCTCGGTCATCGCGCCGCCGAGTTCTTCCGCATCCACGATGGTCACCGCGCGGCGATAGTAGCGCGTGACGTCGTGGCCGATGCCGATGGCGATCAGTTCGACCGGCGAGCGGGTTTCGATTTCCTCGATGATCCAGCGCAGGTGCCGCTCCAGATAATTGCCGGGGTTCACCGAGAGCGTGGAATCGTCCACCGGCGCGCCGTCGGAAATCATCATGAGAATCTTACGCTGTTCAGAACGCGCGAGCAGGCGCTTGTGCGCCCAGTCGAGTGCTTCGCCGTCGATGTTCTCTTTGAGCAGGCCCTCACGCATCATCAGGCCGAGGTTCTTGCGCGCGCGCCGCCACGGCGCGTCCGCGGACTTGTAGATGATGTGCCGGAGATCGTTGAGGCGTCCCGGCGACTGCGGCTTGTTCGCGGCGAGCCACGCCTCGCGCGATTGCCCGCCCTTCCACGCGCGCGTGGTGAAGCCGAGGATTTCAACTTTCACGCCGCAGCGCTCCAGCGTGCGCGCGAGAATGTCGGCGCAGGTCGCGGCGACCGTGATCGGACGGCCGCGCATCGAACCGGAATTGTCGAGGAGCAGCGTCACCACCGTATCGCGGAAATCGGTGTCGCGTTCATGCTTGAAGGACAGCGGCTGGAACGGATCGGTGACGACGCGCGAGAGACGCGCGGGGTCGAGCATCCCTTCTTCAAGGTCGAAGTCCCACGCGCGGTTCTGCTGCGCCATCAGGCGGCGCTGCAAACGGTTCGCGAGGCGCGCGACCACGCCTTGCAGGTGGTGCAACTGCTTGTCGAGATAGGAACGCAGGCGCGCGAGTTCTTCCGCGTCGCAGAGTTCTTCCGCGCCGATGGTCTCGTCGAACTTCATCGTATAGGCGCGATAATCCGGCCCGCGCGGTTCGTTGGAGAGCGGATGCTTCGGCCGCCATGGTTCGCCGGGTTCATCCGAGTCGCCGGTATCCATGTCGTCCGGCATGTCGGCAGGCTGCGCATCCTCGGACTCGCTCGTGGTTTCCGGGCGCTCGTCGGCGGCCATTTGCGCTTCGTCCTGCGCGGACTCCTCGCTGGAATCGTCGCGCTCGGCCGCACCCTGGTCTTTCGACGAGTCGTCCTGACCGGAGCTTTCGTCGTCGTCGTCGTCGCTTTCTTCCTGCTGCTCGGTGTTGCGGTCCTCGCCCATGTCGAGCGAGGTGAGCAGGTCGTGCATCGCTTCCGCGAAGCCGCGCTGGTCGTTGATTTCTTCGGTGAGGCGGTCGAGGTCGCGGGTCGCGCGCTTCTCGATGAAGTCGCGCCACAGGTCGACGATCTTCTTCGCGGCGGCGGGCGGCTTCTGCCCGGTAAGACGCTCGCGCACCAGCATTGCGAGCGCGTCTTCGAGCGGCGCGTCGGCGCGGTCGGTGATCTCTTCGTAATTGCCGCGATGGTAGCGGTCTTCAAGCATCGCGGTGAGGTTCTGCGCGACACCCGACATGCGCCGCGAGCCGATGGCTTCGACGCGCGCCTGCTCGACCGCCTCGAACACGGAGCGCGCATTCTCGCCCTGCGGCAGCATCCTTTTATGAATCTGCGGGTTGTGCATGGCGAGGCGGAGCGCCATCGAGTCCGCGTGGCCGCGCAGGATGGCGGCGTCGGCTTTGCTCATGCGCCGCGGCGGTTCGGGCAGGCGCGCGCGCTCCGGGTTGAGCGCGGGCCGCTCGGCCGCGTAGGTCACTTCAAGATCGGGTTTGCCGGCAATCGCGCGTAACGTGCCCGCGACCGCGCGCTTGAACGGTTCGGCGGGTGCTTCCGTCGAGGACTTTGGTTTGCCGGAGTTCGATATCGTCATGCGGTCCTCAGGACAGCGCGACGTTCACCGTGGATTCGGGCAGGTCCTTGCCGAACGAGCGCTGGTAGAACTCGGCCACGATGGGACGCTCGAGTTCGTCGCACTTGTTAAGGAACGTCACGCGGAACGCGAAGCCGATGTCGCCGAAGATCTGCGCGTTCTCAGCCCACGTAATTACGGTGCGCGGACTCATGACGGTCGAGAGATCGCCGTTGATGAATGCTTGCCGCGTGAGATCGGCGACGCGGACCATTTTCGAGATGATGTCGCGGCCTTCGGGCGTGCGGTAATGATGCGCCTTCGAGGAAACGATATCGACTTCCTTGTCGTGCGGCAGGTAGTTCAACGTGGTGACGATGGACCAGCGGTCCATCTGGCCCTGGTTGATCTGCTGCGTGCCGTGATAGAGGCCGGTGGTATCGCCGAGGCCGACCGTGTTCGCCGTCGCAAACAGGCGAAACGCCGGATGCGGGCGGATCACCTTGTTCTGGTCGAGCAGCGTCAGGCGGCCGGAGACTTCCAGCACGCGCTGGATCACGAACATCACGTCCGGGCGGCCGGCATCGTATTCGTCGAAGCACAGCGCAATGTTGCGCTGGAGCGCCCACGGCAGGATGCCGTCGCGGAATTCGGTGACCTGACGGCCGTCCTTCAGGACGATGGCGTCCTTGCCGACAAGGTCGAGGCGGCTGACGTGGCTGTCGAGGTTCACGCGCACGCAGGGCCAGTTCAGGCGCGCGGCGACCTGCTCGATGTGGGTCGATTTGCCGGTGCCGTGATAGCCGGACACCAGCACGCGGCGGTTGTGCGCGAAGCCGGCCAGTAGCGCCAGCGTTGTGTCGCGGTCGAAGACGTAATCCGGATCGGTGTCGGGGACATGCTCGTCCGGCTCCGAGAAGGCCGGAACCTCCATGTCGAGGTCGATGCCGAATACCTGCCGCACCGAAATCTTCATGTCGGGAAGGGGGGCGGTTTCGCTGGTCGGGGTCATGCTTCTTCTCGCCGAAAGGCCGGCTTTTCCTTGCAAGGCGGGTGCCGTGGTCGGGGTGGCAGGAGGTCTGCCGGGGTCGAATTCGACCTTAGCAGAAGGCTTAGCAGAAACCTTGGGACTTTAGGTAGTTGTAGGCCTGCACGACTGCCCTGAAGCGGTCCTCGCTGGACCGGTCACCCCCGTTGGCATCGGGGTGGTGGCGCTTCACGAGTTCCTTGTAGCGGGCTTTCAGGGCTTCCGGGGTCACGTCGATGTCGAGGCCGAGGGTATCGAGGGCCTTGCGTTCGGCGTTCCGGATCATCCGGCCCTCCGGGGCCTCCCGTTCCTGCTGGAACCCGCCCGTCTTGCCCTCGAAGATGTGAAAGGGGTCGGTCCAGGTCTTGCCGGTGAAGCCCGGATTATTGCCATTCATTCGCGACTTTTCGCCGCCGTTCTGGCCCATCTTCCAGGTCGGCCGGTGCCCGGTCAGGGCGTCCTTCTGGTACTGCTGTACGGCGTCGTCCTTCATGCCCGCGAAGTAGTTGTAGTTCGCGTTGTATTCGCGGACGTGGTTGAGGCAGTAATTCCAATACTGGCCTTCGCTGTCGCGCCCTTTCGGCGCCTTGTGCGTGCCCGGCTCCTTGCAGCCATGCCAATCGCAGGCAGGGCTCTCCGCTTTGAGCTTCTGCTTCTTATTCCGCTCAATCGGCTTGACGCGGATTTTATCGAACAGGGGCGAGTCGAACTTCATGTGACGACTATATGGCGATTGGGGCGATCCGGCACAAGCAAAGCGCCTGCACGGTAACGGCTGGTTGTTGTCGTATCGTTGACGCGGCGGCGCCTACGCTTTAAGCGGCGCGGCGATGACCACCAAGATCGACAAGACCATCGACCGGATTCGTGACCGTCTTGCGGCGGCGCTGAAACCTGAATCGCTCGAAGTGATCGACGAGAGCGGGCAGCATGTCGGCCATGCCGGGCATGTGCCGGGCAAGGTCACACACGTGCGCGTGATCGTGGTGGCGGAAGCGTTTCAGGGCAAGGGCCGTCTCGACCGGCACCGCATGGTCAACGACCTGCTCAATCACGAGATGAGCGCGGGCCTGCATGCGCTCGCGATCGTGCCGAAGGCGCCGGGCGAATAATTATTCCGCCAGCGCGTCCCGCAAAACTTCGCGCACGATCTTCGTATCCACGTTCTTCGCGATGAAAGCCTTGCCGATGCCCTTGGCGAGAATGAACACCAGCTTGCCGCGCTGAACCTTCTTGTCCTGCGCCATGAGTTCGAGCAGCTTGTCGGCATTTGGCAGCTTGCCGGGAACCTGCGAGAGACTGGTCGGCAAGCCCACCGCGGAAAGATGTGCGATCACGCGCGCAACGTCCGCATCCTTGCAGAGCTTGAGCTTCGCGGAAAGTTTGAACGCCAGTACCATGCCGAGGCCGACGCCTTCGCCATGCAGCAGGCGATCCGAGAATCCGGTCGCGGCTTCGAGCGCGTGGCCAAAGGTATGGCCGAGATTGAGGAGTGCGCGTTCGCCGGTTTCGCGTTCGTCGCGGCCGACGATTGCGGCCTTGGACTTGCAACTAACGGCGACCGCCTCGGCGCGCGCCTTGCCGCCAGCGAAAATCTCTTTCCAGCTCTTCTCCAGCCAGCTGAAGAACTTCGCGTTGTTGATGAGGCCGTATTTCGCGACCTCGGCATAGCCCGCACGGAATTCGCGCTTCGGCAATGTATCGAGCACGCCGAGATCGGCCAGCACCAGCGCGGGCTGATGGAATGCGCCAATGAGATTTTTTCCATGCGGGGAATTGATGCCGGTCTTGCCGCCGACGGACGAATCCACCTGCGCGAGCAGCGAGGTCGGAATCTGCACGAAGTCCACGCCGCGCCGCACGACGCTGGCCGCGAAGCCCGCGAGATCGCCGATCACGCCGCCGCCGAGCGCGACCACGAGGTCGCCGCGCTCGATGCGCGATTGCAGGATCGCTTCCACCACCGCTTCCAGATTGCCGTAGCTTTTCGTGCTTTCGCCGGGCGCGAGCACGACGCTGCGGGAGCGGATGCCGGCATCGGCAAAGGATTTCTCCAGTGCGTCGAGATGATGACGCGCGACATTGCCGTCGGTGACGATGGCGACCGCCACGCCGGGACGCAGTTTCGCGACGCGCTTGCCCGCTTCCGCGACCAGACCGTTGCCGATCACGATGTCATAGCTGCGCTTGCCGAGCTTTACCTTGACGACGGTCTGTTTCGGCTTCGAGGGTTTCTTCAAGACGATGCTCCGGCGGCTTCGCGTTCGAGTTTTGCTTCCAGTTGCCGCACAATTTCCTCGACCACCATTTCATGCGGGATTTCGCATGAGGTCACGGTGAGGTCAGCCTCCGCATAGAACGGCTCGCGCGCGGCGAGCATGTTCCTAAGCGTGCCTTCGGGGTCATCGTTTTGCAGCAGCGGACGGTTGGCTTTGCGCTTCACGCGCTTCAGCAGCGTTTCGACATCGGCTTTCAGCCACACCGATACGGCGCTTTGCTTTACCTTGGCGCGGGTATCCGCATTGATGAATGCGCCGCCGCCGGTGGCCAACACCAGCGGGCCGCTTTCCAGAAGGCGCGCGATCACGCGCTGCTCGCCGGCGCGGAATTCCGCTTCGCCACGCAGGCGGAAGATTTCGGGAATGGTCATATTGGCGGCGCGCTCGATCTCGGTGTCGGCATCCGCGAAATCGAGGCCGAGGCGCTGCGACAGCCGCCGCCCGATCGAGCTTTTGCCCGAACCCGGCATGCCGACCAGCGCGACCGAACGCGCTCCGAGCAGTTGGCGAAACAGCTCGGCCTTCGGATGCGGGCTTAGCGGCGGCAGGTTTGCCATCGGGTTTCCTCTTTCACGGGACATATGACCCGCGACGCACCCGCTGTAAAACTGTTTACGGAAGCGGGGTTACTATCGGTCCGATTCGGAAATCCTAGATGCCGACCCTGTTCAGGCTCCTGCTCGTACTCGGATTGATCGCCGGCACCGGCTACGCGGTCATATGGTCGCTTGCCAACCTGGTGGAGCCGACTCCACGGCCAATGACAATCAACGTGCCGCAGGACCGGATCGGCCAATGAGCGCCGCGAAGAAAAAGGCCGTACAGGCGGACGGCGGCTGGCCTGAACTCTTTCTCGACATGCTGGCAACCGAGCGCAACGCCGGTCGCAATACGCTGGACGCCTATCGCCGCGATCTGGAAGACTACGCATCGTTCCTGCACGACAAGCGTAACGCGTTCGCGCGCGCCGAGACCGATACGATCCGCGAATATTTGAGCGCACTCGCGAAACGCGAACTCGCGACGGCTTCGGTCGCGCGGAGATTGTCCGCGATCCGGCAGTTTCATCGCTTCCTCTACAGCGAAGGCTTGCGCGGCGACGATCCCGCCGCAGTGCTGGAAGGTCCGCGGCGCGGACGGCCGCTGCCCAAGGTAATGACCGCAAAGGATGTCACCGCTTTGCTGGACGCGGCTCACGCTGCCGTGGCGAAAGTGGCGGAAGATCCCGCGAAGAAATTGCGCGCGCTGCGCCTCGTCTGCTTTCTTGAGTTGCTGTACGCGACCGGCTTGCGCGTCTCCGAACTGATTGCGTTGCCCGCGAGCGCCGCGCGCACCAACGGCGAAGCAATCGTGGTGCGCGGCAAGGGCAACAAGGAACGCCTCGTTCCCATCGGCGGCGCGGCCAAGCGCGCGATGCAAGAATTCCTCGCCGCGCGAAAGGAAACCGGGAAGGCGGAAGAGTCGCGCTGGCTGTTTCCTTCCTTCGGCGAGAGCGGGCATGTCACGCGGCAGCACGTCGCGCGCGAACTGAAAGACCTCGCGGCCGTTGCCGGAATCGACCGGGCCAAGATCAGTCCGCATGTGTTGCGCCATGCGTTTGCAAGCCACCTGCTTGCGAACGGTGCCGACCTGCGCGTAGTACAGGCGCTGCTCGGGCACAGCGACATTTCCACTACGCAGATTTATACGCATGTGCTCGACGAACGCCTCAGGAACATGGTGCGCGACCTGCACCCGCTGGCCGAT
The DNA here is from genome assembly GCA_019454205.1 of Xanthobacteraceae bacterium. Classification (NCBI taxonomy): domain Bacteria; kingdom Pseudomonadati; phylum Pseudomonadota; class Alphaproteobacteria; order Hyphomicrobiales; family Xanthobacteraceae; species Xanthobacteraceae bacterium. The sequence goes on along the minus strand of CP075369.1, from coordinate 2,648,214 downwards.
CAGTAGCCTTGTTGCCGCGACGTAACTTGACTTGAACGGATACCGCGGGCAGCTTCCCGCGAAATCGCGGGATATGCCCGCTTTGGTTGCATTCCCCCACACATGCGAACGTATCTCGATTTCGAAAAACCCGTCGCCGAACTCGAAGCCAAGATCGAGGAGCTGCGCGCTGTCGCGGCTACCGGCGAAGCGGTGTCGATTGCCGACGAAGTCGCGCGCCTCGAAGCAAAATCCGAACTCGCACTCGCGGACATCTACGAAAACCTCACGCCGTGGCAGAAAACGCAGGTCGCGCGCCATCCGCAGCGCCCGCATTTCTCCGATTACGTCGCGCGCATGTTTTCCGATTTCACGCCGCTCGCGGGCGACCGCAAGTTCGCCGACGACAAGGCGATTCAGGGCGGTTTCGCGCGCTTCAACGGCGAGAGCGTCTGCCTGATCGGCCACGAAAAAGGCTCCACGACGGAAGCGCGCATCACGCACAACTTCGGCATGGCGCGGCCGGAAGGCTACCGCAAAGCCGTGCGGCTCATGGAATTGGCCGACCGCTTCGACATTCCGGTCATCACACTGGTCGATACCGCAGGCGCCTATCCCGGCATCGATGCCGAGGAGCGCGGACAGGCGGAAGCCATCGCCCGCTCGACCGACGCCGGCCTCGCGCTCGGCGTGCCGAATGTGGCGGTCATCATCGGCGAGGGCGGTTCCGGCGGTGCGATTGCGATTGCGACCGCGAATCGCGTGCTGATGCTGGAACACTCGATCTACAGCGTGATTTCGCCAGAAGGCGCGGCCTCGATCCTGTGGCGCGATACCACCAAGGCGCAGGAAGCCGCGACCAACATGAAGATCACGGCGCAGGACCTGCAACGGTTCGGGGTGGTGGACGAGATCGTGGCGGAGCCGGCGGGCGGCGCGCATCGCCATCCGGAGGCCACGATTACAGCGGCAGGTAAGGCCATCGCTTCCGCACTGGCGGGGTTCAATGGCTTGCCGCGCGAGCAAATCCGGGCACAACGGCGTGAGAAATTCCTCGCAATCGGCAGGAATCTCTGACTTTTCAAGGCGTTGCAGCCCAGCCCTGTTAACTTCGCGGGGCCGGATCGGTTGCGGTAACCTGCCGTCAAGGGTAACGCAGTAGCCAATGGGGACCGGTTACTTTCCAAACGGTTTTCGGAGTTTTGCGTTGAGCCAGCGCCGCCAGATTTCATCGCTCCGTGCGGCCGCTTTCGCGGCAGTGTGCGCGCTTGCGCTGAACGGCTGCTCCGCCGACTCCATGCTTGGGCCGAGCGACGGCCGCCATCTCGCGCCGCTCTCGCCGCAGCTTATGTCCCTGATCGATCAGAAGGGCATGACCAAAGAGTCGCCGATCCTGCTGCGCATCTACAAGGAAGAGTCCGAGCTTGAGGTCTGGAAGCAGACCAAGAGCGGCCAGTACGAACTCCTGAAAAAATATCCGATCTGCAAATGGTCGGGCGAACTGGGTCCGAAAATCCGCGAGGGCGACCGACAGGCGCCGGAAGGCTTCTATGCCATCCGCCCCGAATTGATGAACCCGCATTCGAGCTATCACCTCGCGTTCAACCTCGGTTACCCGAACGAATTCGACCGCTCGCATAACCGCACCGGCGCGCACCTGATGGTGCACGGCGACTGCTCGTCGCGCGGCTGCTACGCGATGACCGACGCACAGATTTCGGAAATCTTCGCGCTGGCGCGCGAGGCGTTCGACGGCGGCCAGCTTGCGTTCCAGGTGCAGGCGTTTCCGTTCCGCATGACCGCCGCCAACATGGCGCGCCATCGCAACAACCCGAACCTCGCGTTCTGGAAAATGCTGAAAGAGGGCAGCGACCACTTCGAGGCGACGCGCGTCGAACCGAAGATCGACGTCTGCGCACGGCGCTACATCTTCAACGCGGTGCCGAACGACCCGATGAAGCCGTTCGATCCGTCGAAGCCTTGCCCGGCCTATCACATCCAGAACGACATCGCGCTTGCGTTGCAGAACCGCCAGAACTCGGATCGCAACGACATCACCGCGCTCGTGAACAACAATTTGCCGGCCGCGCCGACCCGCATGAATACCGACGGCGGCACGCATCCGGCCTTCAACGGTCAGAATCCGCAGGCCGACGCTGCCGACGACGATGACGTGCAGCCCGCCGCGCAGCCGAAGAAGAAGCAGACGACCAAGAAGGCAGCCGCGCCAAAACAGAAGACCAAAGAAACGCAGCCGCAGCAGACCCGGCAGACGCAACAGCCGGTAGTGCCGGGTTCGACGCCGATCCGCCCGGCAAACGGCGGCTTCAATTCCTTCACGCAGCAGTAAGCCGCGTTCCTCGCGAAACAAAAAAGCCGCGCTTTAAAGCGCGGCTTTTTGTTTTTTCTGCAGGGCCGTCAGGCGAGGCGGCCGTGGCAGTTCTTGAACTTCTTGCCCGAGCCGCAGGGGCAGGCCTCGTTGCGGCCGACCTTGCCCCAGTCGTTGGGGTTCTTTGAATTGCGGTCGCCCTTCGGCTGCGCGCCGGCAGTGAGACGCGCCGGGGCCATTTCGTTCTCTCCGGTCAGCGGATTGACGTGGGTGGCTTCCATTTCCGGAAGCTGCTGGTCCGGCGGCCGGTCCACGATCTCGACGCGGAGCAGTTGCGCCGCCACCGCCTGCCGCAGGTTCGAGAGCAGGTTGTCGAACAACGTGAAGGCTTCCGACTTGTATTCGTTCAGCGGATCACGCTGCGCGTAACCGCGTAGGCCGATCACCTGCCGCAGATGCTCCAGCATCAGGAGATGTTCGCGCCAGAGATGGTCGAGGGTCTGCATCAGCACCGACTTCTCGACGTGGCGGAACAGGTCGCTGCCGTATTTCGCGACCTTGGCGGCCATTGCCTCGTCGGTGGCGCGCTTGATGCGCTCCTTCACTTCCTCGTCGGCGATACCTTCTTCTTCGGCCCAGGCTGCGATGGGCAGCTTCATGCCGAGCACATCCTCGACCGCTTTCTCCAGGCCGGGCGCGTCCCACTGTTCGGCATAGGCGTTCGGCGGGATGTATTGCGCGACCATGTCGTCGATCACGGAGTGGCGCATGTCGGCGACGGTTTCGGAGACGTCGTTCTCGCGCATCACGGCGATGCGCTCCTCGAAGATCACCTTGCGCTGGTCGTTGGAGACGTCGTCGTATTTCAGCAGGTTCTTGCGGATGTCGAAGTTGCGGGCTTCGACCTTCTGCTGCGCCTTTTCGAGCGCCTTGTTGATCCACGGATGGATGATGGCCTCGCCCTCTTTCAGGCCGAGCTTGGTCAGCATCCCGCCGAGCTGGTTCGATCCGAAGATGCGCATCAGATCGTCTTCCAGCGACAGGTAGAATTTGGAGCGGCCGGGGTCGCCCTGACGGCCGGAGCGGCCGCGCAACTGGTTGTCGATGCGGCGGCTTTCGTGGCGCTCGGTGCCGATGACGTAGAGGCCGCCCGCTTCAAGCGCTTTTGCCTTCAGCTTTGCGATGTCGTCGCGGATCTTCTGCTCGGCGGATTTGCGCTGCGCGCCCTCTTCCATATCGCCGAGTTCCTGGCGGATGCGCATGTCGGCGTTGCCGCCGAGCTGAATGTCGGTGCCGCGGCCGGCCATGTTGGTGGCGATGGTGATGGCGCCGGGAATGCCGGCCTGCGCGATGATCTGCGCTTCCTGCTCGTGGTAGCGCGCGTTCAGGACCGCGAACACTTTTTCCTTCGAGGTCTTCTGGTCGCCGTCATAGAGTGGCGAGAAGGCGTCGGCGTCGGAGAACTCCTTCTGCTTGTAGCCCTTCTTCTTCAAGAGGCTCGCCAGCAGTTCGGATTTCTCGATCGAGGTGGTGCCGACAAGGATCGGCTGGCCGCGCGTTTTGCAATCCTCGATGGTCTCGATGATCGCGTTGTACTTCTCGCCCGCGGTCAAATAGACCTCGTCGTGTTCGTCGACGCGGTTGACCGGAAGGTTGGTCGGCACTTCGACCACTTCGAGCTTGTAGATGTCGGCGAATTCGTCGGCTTCGGTGCTTGCCGTACCGGTCATGCCGGCCAGCTTTTTATAAAGCCGGAAATAGTTCTGGAACGTGATCGAGGCGAGCGTCTGGTTTTCCGGCTGGATCGGCTGATGCTCTTTCGCTTCAAGCGCCTGATGCAAGCCTTCCGAAAAGCGGCGGCCCGGCATCATGCGGCCGGTGAACTCGTCGATGATGACGACTTCGCCGTCTTTCACGATGTAGTCCTTGTCGCGCTGGAACAGCGTGTGCGCGCGCAGGCCCTGATTGACGTGGTGGACCACCGAGACATTCTCGATGTCGTATAGCGATTCCGCCTTGAGCAGCTTCGCTTCGCGAAGCATCTGCTCCATGCGCTCCATACCGGATTCGGTCAGCGCCACGGTGCGCTGCTTCTCGTCGATCTCGTAATCTTCCTTCGCGAGCTTCGGAATGTAGCTGTCGATGGTGTTGTAGAAATCGGAGCGGTCGTCGAGCGGGCCGGAAATGATGAGCGGAGTGCGTGCTTCGTCGACGAGGATGGAGTCGACTTCGTCGACGATGGCGTAGAAGTGCGGACGCTGCACCATCTGCGGCAGTTCGTACTTCATGTTGTCGCGGAGATAGTCGAAGCCGAGTTCGTTGTTCGTCGCGTAGGTGACGTCGCAGGCATAGGCAGCCTTGCGTTCGTCGTCGTCGAGGCCGTGGACGATCACGCCGACGGTGAGGCCGAGAAACTTGTAGATCTGGCCCATCCAGTCGGAGTCGCGCTTGGCGAGGTAGTCGTTGACGGTGACGACATGCACGCCCTGTCCGGCGAGTGCGTTGAGATAGACCGCGAGGGTCGCGACCAGCGTCTTGCCTTCGCCGGTCTTCATTTCGGCGATGGCGCCTTCGTGCAGCACCATGCCGCCGATCATCTGCACGTCGAAATGACGCTGACCGAGCGTGCGCTTCGCGGCTTCGCGGACGGTCGCGAATGCGGGCACGAGAAGATCGTCGAGCTTCGTGCCTTCCGCGAGTTGCTTGCGGAATTCGGCGGTGCGCGCGCGCAACTGCTCGTCGCTCAGCTTCGCGATTTCGGGTTCGAGGGCGTTGATGGCCTGTACGCGGGGCAGATAGCCCTTGACGCGGCGGTCGTTGGAGGAGCCGAACAGTTTGCGGGCTAGCGAGCCGATCATCGGGCGTGCGTTCCTGGCGTTGCGAGACGCTTTCCGCGGGAACGTAAACGGGGCCGGGAAAGAGCGGCAAATGCGCTGCCGCCGGGCGTTAGATCACGATGCCGTGAGGCCTTTTCATGATCGGGAGGTTGCGGGGACAGATATGAACCGGACCCGGGGTTGTCAATTGCAGGAAGCTCATGAAAACCCCGTAAACCCTTGCCTTGCCATCGTACTTCCGTCACCTTCCGCGCGCCTTAGCTAGCCCCGGCGGATTTTTTCGCCGCCAGAACCGGGATCCCATGAGCACAGACAGCAAAGAATCTCCGCAGCCGGCCACCGGCGCCTCGATGAGCCGCAATACGGCCTTGGGCGCCATCGTCGCTGCCCTCATCGCCGGCGCCGCGATCGGCTATTTCGTTCCGAAAACTCCGCGCGCAGCCGCGCCTGCGGCGGTCGTGCAGACGGGCGCCGATCCTGTGCTTGCTACGGTGAACGGCGAAGCCATCCGCCAGAGCGACCTCGATCTCGCGGACGCGGATATCGGCCAGAGCCTGCCGGGTGCGACCGGAGATGCGAAGCGCGAAGCGCTGCTTTCCTACATGATCGACGTCACCATTCTTGCGCAGGCCGCCAGCCAGAAGAAGCTGGATGGCACGGCGGACTACGCTCCGCGCATCAATTACGCGCGTAACAAGGTGCTGATGGAGCTGCTGCTCAACGACGTCACCAAGACCTCGGCCACCGAAGCCGAGATGAAGAAAATCTATGACGCCGAGATCGCCAAGCTGACGCCGGAGGACGAAGTCCGCGCACGGCATATTCTCGTGAAGACGGTCGAGGAAGCAAACGACATCCTCGCCAAGCTGAAAGCCGGTGCCGACTTCGAGAAGCTGGCGCGTGAACTCTCGATCGATCCGAGCGCGAAGACCAACGGCGGCGATCTCGAATACTTCACCAAGGGCCAGATGGTCGCCGAATTCTCGGAAGCCGCATTCAAGCTGAAGAAGGGCGAGCTTTCCGAGCCGGTAAAGAGCCAGTTCGGTTTCCACATCATCAAGATCGAGGATCGTCGCACCAAGCCGCTTCCGAAGTTTGAAGAAGTGAAAGAGCAGATCTCGGCTTTTGTTTCGCGCCGTGCGCAGGCGGACCTCGTCCTGAAGCTGCGCAACGAGGCCAAGATCGAAAACTTCGTGAAGAAGCCGACGCCGCCCGCGGCCCCGGCGCCGGAAATGAAAAAAGAAGAAAAGAAAGAAGAACCGAACAAGCCGGAAGAAAAGAAGTAAGTCTTCATTTCTCGCAGGACTTGGGTCATGGCCGGAAACGATTTCCGGCCATGATGCTATAGGGGACACCATGAGCACGACCGTATCGCCGCTGGCACCGAAAGAGTTCATCGATCCGCCCGCCATCGAGGGCGTTCGCATCGCGACCGGTTCGGCCGGCATCAAATATAAAGGCCGTACCGATGTGCTGCTCGCCGCCTTCGACGAAGGGACGGCGGTCGCGGGCGTGTTCACGCGCTCGAAATGTCCGTCGGCGCCGGTCGAGTGGTGCCGCGAACAGGTGAAGCGCGGCGAAGCCGCCGGCCTGGTGGTCAATTCCGGCAACGCCAATGCTTTCACCGGTAAGAACGGCAAGGATCAGGTGCGCTTCACGACCAAGCTCGCCTCGAAAGCGCTGCGCTGCAAGCCGAAGGAAGTCTTCGTCGCTTCGACCGGCGTGATCGGCGAGCCGCTCGACGCCGCGAAGTTCGACGGCGTGCTGGATGAGATGGCTGCCCGCGCCGGTGGCGGACGCTTCCTCGAGGCGGCGCGCGCGATCATGACCACCGACACGTTCCCGAAGACCGCGACTGCGACCGCGAAACTCGGCAAGGCGACGGTGACGATCAATGGCATCGCCAAGGGTGCTGGCATGATCGCGCCCGACATGGCGACGATGCTGTCCTTCGTTTTCACCGACGCGCCGATTGCGCCGAAGGTATTGCAGAAGCTGCTCAGCGAAGGCGTCGAGGATACGTTCAACGCCGTCACCATCGACGGCGATACGTCCACGTCCGATACGCTTTTGCTGTTCGCGACCGGCGCCGCGGCAAAGCGCGGCGCGCCGAAAATCTCGAAGGTGAAAGACCCGAAGCTCAAGGAATTCCGCAAGGCCTTGCTCGCGGTGCTTGCGAATCTGTCCGAACAGGTAGCGCGCGACGGCGAAGGCGCGCGCAAGCTGGTCGAGATCACGGTCGAGGGCGCGGTTTCCAAGAAGTCGGCGCGCAAGATCGCGATGTCGATTGCGAACTCGCCGCTGGTGAAAACGGCAATCGCAGGCGAGGACGCGAACTGGGGCCGCGTGGTGATGGCGGTCGGCAAAGCCGGCGAACCTGCGGACCGCGACAAGCTCTCGATCTGGTTCAACGGTATCCGCGTAGCGGTGAGTGGTGCGCGCGATCCGTCCTATGACGAGCAGGTCGTGTCGGACGCGATGAAGAAGCCGGAGATTTCGCTGAAAGTCGCGCTCGGCATGGGCAAGGGAAGCGATCGCGTGCTGACCTGCGACCTCACCAAAGAGTATGTCGCGATCAACGGCGATTATCGCAGCTAGCGTTTATTTTAAGTAACCGTTGACGCTGTTCCTTAACGTCATTTTGCAGGCTTCTCCGTGAAACTACTGTTGGTTGCCGCTTGTGCGCTGATCGATGCCGACGGCCGGGTGCTGATTGCCCGGAGGCCCGCCAACAAGGAGATGGCGGGGCTTTGGGAATTTCCCGGCGGGAAGGTCGATGACGGTGAGCGGCTGGAACAGACTCTCATCCGGGAGTTGAAGGAGGAACTGGGCATCGAGGTGCAGGAGGCGTGTCTCGCGCCGCTGACGTTCGCAAGTCATACTTATCCGCAATTCCAGCTGCTGATGCCGCTGTGGATCTGCCGCCGGTGGGAAGGCGAACCGAAAGCGATGGAGGGGCAAGATCTCGCCTGGGTCAACGTGAGGAGGCTTCGCGATTATCCGATGCCACCCGCGGATGAACCACTAATCCCGCACCTCATCGATCTGATCGGATCGCCCGGCTAGCAAAGGGAACAGGCGGCGATGAACAAGAATGTGATTCAAGCCTTGGGCAACTTTATCCGTAACGAACGCGGCACGACGGCGATCGAATATGCGCTGATTGCATCGATCATTTCGGTGGCGATCGTGGGTGTTGCAATCTCGCTCGGCGAGACTGTGCGCGACGACCTGTTCGGCAAGGTCGCGGCTGCGCTCGGCAGCTAGAACAAGCTTCAGTTTTTCTTCGGGCCGGTCTTCTCTCCGGCGGGGCGTTCGTCCGTGCGCAAGGCGTCGGCGAGGCGCATTTTCGCGCTGCCCGGCTTGAGCGGCTGCTGCTGGCTTTCGTGCGGTGCCCAGCCCGACATCCAGAGGATGTCGAAGCTGGCGCGAATACGCCCGTCGCTGTCCGAAAAACGCTGCGCGTAAATCTCCGTGGCACGAAACAGCGTGCCGCGCCGGAGCGGTTTGCGGCTGCGCTCGATCAACACGTTGGTCGCGCCCATGCGGCGCAGGTCGTGCATCAGCGCGAGCGCGTTGTCGTATCGCACTGTGAGGCTTTCGCTGTCGGTGACGGGAAGCGCGAAGCCCGCGCGTTGCAACAGGCTGCCGAGGGTTCGCACTTCGACGAAGGGCGAGACGCGCGGGCTGACGCCGCCTTCGCGCTCGTCTTCGGCAGCGGCGAGCGCCTCGCGCAATTCGTGCAGCGTTTCGCCGCCGATGATTGCCGCGAGCAGCAGTCCGTCCGGTTTCAGCGCGCGCTTGATCTGCGCCAGCACGCCCGGAAGATCGCTGAACCACTGCATCGCGAGCAGCGAGATTGCGAGATCGTGCGTGCCTTCGCTTTCGATCAGCAGCTTTTCGGTTTCGTCATCGACCGGCGCGGGCTTCAGGGAAGGAAGCCGGGCCGCCGTCTTGAATCGCTCGCGGGCGTTGCCCAGCGAATCTCCGGCGTCGATAGCGTTTGTGAACTCGCGCTTCACTGCGCCGAGGCGCGCGACCAGTTCTTCCGCGGCATGATCGAGCAAAAAGGTTGCGCGGCCCGCGCGGGCGGCGCGTGCTTCGCGTGTTTTCAGAAGTTTGCGGTCGAAAAGAAGATGCGTGCTCAAGAGCCGAATACCGTTGCGCGGCGGAAGGTGACACCTACGCGCCGCGGGCGCTAGCCTCGGCCGCATGGGGCTTACGGATCAGGCGGCACGACCGTTCCGGGCTATCGCGCGCTTCGCGTCGGGTGGCGGGAAGGCATTTCTGCACGGCGTGCTGCCGCCGTCATGTCTTGCCTGCCGCAAACCGGCGGGCTCTTCGGGCGGATTATGCGCATCCTGCTGGGAGGAAGCGGGCTTCATCGAGCGGCCTTACTGCGAACGGCTCGGTACGCCGTTCGCTTTCGATTCCGGAGCGCCTTTGATTTCCCCCGCTGCGTTCGCCGATCCGCCTGCGTTCGATCGCGCGCGAGCGGTAATGCGTTTTACCGATGTCGGGCGCGAACTGGTGCATCTCCTGAAATACGGCGACCGGCTCGATCTCGTGAAACCGCTCGCGCGCTGGATGACGCGCGCAGGGCATGAACTTCTCGCGGATGCCGATGCGCTGGTTCCGGTACCGCTGCACTGGATGCGGCTATGGACACGGCGCTTCAACCAGTCGGCGGAGGTGGCGCGCGCAATCTCGCGCATGACAAAAGTCTCCGTGCTCGACGATGTGCTCGCGCGTGTGCGCGCAACCCCGGCGCAGGTAGGCCTCGCGCGCGAAGAACGCGCGAAGAACGTGCATGGCGCATTCTCGGTGCCGAAAGGCGCGAAGGCGAAATTGCGCGGTAAGCACATTCTGCTGATTGACGATGTGCTAACCACGGGCGCTACGGCAAACGCCTGCGCGCATGTGCTGCGCCGCGCGGGCGTGGCGCGCATTGATGTCCTTACGTTAGCGCGGGTTGTCGATCCGGTCTGAGACGCCGTATGATGGCGGCAGACGCAGGAGGTTCCGTTGCCGGGATCGAACACCAAATTCAAAGCCGCGCTGATCCAGTTGCGCACCGCGAAGTCGGTGGATGCCAACATCGCGGCGGCGAGCGTGCTCATTCGCGAAGCGCGCAAGATGGGCGCGGACTACATCCAGACGCCGGAGATGACGAATATAATGGAGCAGGGCCGCGACGGCCTGTTCGCGAGCCTGCGGGAGGAGGAGCGTGACGACGCGCTCGCCGCTTTCCGCCAGCTTGCGCGCGAACTGAAAGTGCATCTGCACATCGGTTCGCTCGCGATCAAGGCGTCGCACGACAAGGCGGCGAACCGCTCGTTCCTGATCGACCCGGAAGGCGAGATCGCCGCGCGCTACGACAAGATCCATCTGTTCGACGTGCAACTCGCGGGCGGCGAAAGCTATCGCGAATCGAATACCTACAAGCCCGGCGAAGTGGCGGTGACGAGCGATCTTCCCTGGGGACGGCTCGGCCTCACCATCTGCTACGACCTGCGCTTCCCCGCGCTCTATCGCGCGCTGGCAAGCGTCGGCGCGCATTTCCTCGCGGTGCCCGCCGCATTCACGAAACAGACTGGCGAAGCGCACTGGCATGTGCTGCAACGCGCGCGCGCCATCGAAACCGGTTCGTTCGTCTTCGCCGCTGCGCAGGGCGGAAAGCACGAAAACGGCCGCGAGACGTTCGGGCACAGCCTGATCGTCGATCCATGGGGCCGCGTGCTTGCCGAAGGCGGCACAGAGCCTTCCATCATCGCCGCCGAGATCGATGTGGAAGAAGTCGCGAAGGCGCGCGCCCGCATCCCCACGCTTGAACACGGACGCCGCTTCGAAGTGCCGGGTTCGTCTTCTGCCGCAAGCGGCCACCTGCATCTGGTCGGAAAAGCATCGTGATCCGCTACGATCTGCATTGCGAAGCCGGGCACGGCTTCGAAAGCTGGTTCCGCTCGTCCGCGGATTACGATGTGCAGCGCAAGCGCAAGCTGGTCGAGTGCCCGGTTTGCGGTTCGGCGAAGATCGAGAAGCAGATCATGGCGCCGCGGCTGGGACGCGCCGCGAAAAGCAAGTCCGCTAAACCGCGCGAGGAGAAAGCGCCGGTTGCGATGATGTCGCCGCAGGAGCAGGAATTCCGCCAGAAGCTGCGCGAATTACGCGAGCATGTCACCAATAACGCGGAGAATGTCGGCGACGAGTTTCCCGACCTTGCGCGCAAGATGCACAACGAGGAAATCGAACGGCGTTCGATCTACGGCAACGCCAGTGCGGAAGACGTGAAGTCGCTGCTCGACGAGGAAGTGGACATTCATCCGCTGCCCGTGCTGCCGGACGAACGCAACTAGATGATCGCGGGTCAACTGGCGCTGATTACGACCGCGTTCTTCGCGGGGGCGGCGTTCTACATCAATTTTTCCGAGCATCCGGCGCGGCTCACGCTCGACGACCGTGCGCTGCTTCGGCAATGGAAGCCGAGTTATGCACGCGGCTACACGATGCAGGCGTCGCTTGCCGTCATCTCCGGCGTACTCGGCTTGCTCGCCGCGTGGTTGACGAAAGATTGGCGTTGGGTGGCCGGCGCGGTTCTCATTCTGGCGAACTGGCCTTTCACGCTGTTCGCGATGATGCCGCTGAACAACGAAGTGAAAGCAATTCCGGAAGAGAAGGCTGGACACGAGTCGCGCGCCAAGCTCGAACGCTGGGCTAAACTGCACGCGGTTCGCACTACGCTCGGATTGCTGGCGACGACGATCTATTTCTGGGCGGTCTTCTAGCGTTAGCGGTGCGCCCACAGCAGGAGCGCGATTCCCGCAATCAGCAACAGGATGCCGGCGGCCTCGCGTTTCGTGGTCTTCTGCGAGAACAATCCCTGCGAGACGAACTGCGCGAACAGCACTTCGATCAACGCCAGCGTGCGCACGCTGGCGGCGGTCGCCACCGCAAACGCCATGAACCAGAATTGCGAAGCGAGCGCCCCGACGAAGCCGGCCGCGAGCGAAGGCTTCCACGCGCGCATGATCGCACCGAACACCTTGCGGTCGAAGAGAATGAGCCAGAGCGATAACAGCGCCGTCTGGATGGCAAGGCTCCATGCCAGCGTGTAGGCCGCAGGCATGAGCACGGCCTGCGCGCCAGGCAGGGAAAGCACGGCGCCGCGAAAGCCGACCGCAGCGAGCGCGAAGAACACACCCGCGACGATGCCGAGGGCGGCAGGCTTCGCGGAATTCGCGGCCGCAACGCCCGGCGTCCACGACATGGCAACCACGCCCGCGGTTGCAATGATGATTGCCGCGGCGACGGGCAAGGTGAGCGCGTCGCCGAGAAACGAGAGGCCGAAGATCGCGACCAGCACCGGCTCGGTCTTGATGTAGGCGATGGCGATCACGAAGGAGCGCTCTCGCATCGCCATCAGCATCAGGGCGGTCGCGAAAATCTGCGAGACAGCGCCGAGCGTGCACCAGAAAAAAAAGTTCATGCCGGGCGAGGGCAGCGCGGATTTCGTGGCGAGGGCGATGCCAGCAAGGAACAGGATCGAGAACGGCAGGCCGAACAGGAAGCGCACATGCGTCGCACCTGCGGTGCCTGCGGTTGCCGTCAGTCCGCGCTGGAGTGCGTTGCGCGCGGTTTGCGCGAGCGCGGCGGCAATCGTGAATACGATCCAGAGCCAGCTATAGTCGGACATCGGGTGTTACGCCGGCTTCCTGCCTGCAATCATGTAATTGACGGCGGTATCGAAGCCGCGCCGCCATTCGCCGGTCAGCGGATTGAAGATCATGCCGCCGCGGTCGCACTCGTCCATGCCATTTGCGGCGAAAGCGCCGGCCAGTTCTTCCGGCATCACGAACTTGTCCCACGTATGCGTGCCGACCGGCAGCCAGCGCAGGATATATTCCGCGCCGACGATGGCGAGCGCGAAGCTGCGCAGCGTGCGGTTGATTGTGGTGATCGCCATGAAGCCGCCGGGCTTCACCATCTCGCAAGCGCGTTTCATGAACAGCGGAAGGTCGGCGACATGCTCGACCACCTCGGAAGCGATCACGATGTCGAACTTCTCGCCCGCATCGGCCAGCGTTTCCGCGCTGGTCGCGCGATAGTCGATTTCAAGCGCGGATTGCTCCGCGTGAACCTTCGCGACTTCGACGTTTTCTTCCGCCGGGTCGATGCCGACTACTTCGCCGCCGAGGCGGGCGAGCGGTTCGGAAAGAATTCCGCCGCCGCAGCCGATGTCGAGAATGCGCAGGCCGCGCAGGCAATCGAGTTTGCGTGGAGAGCGGTCGAAGATGTCGCAGGCGAGATCGCGGATGAAGGCGATCCGCACCGGGTTCAGCTTATGCAGCGGGCGCATCTTGCCGTGGGGCGCCCACCATTCCTTTGCCATCGCCGCGAAGCGGGACACTTCGCCGGGGTCGATGGTGCTCTCTTGCTTGCGTTGCGCGTCAACCATGCGCCTTTTTCCACGGATTCCGCGAGGTTTCCGCCGTTGCGGGGGACAGGTCCGGCTTGTAGATATACGCGCCTTTTCCGCCGGGGCGAAGGTTTCGTCCCGGCGCATCGTTTAGCAGGAACCGATGGCCCGTCTGGTCATGAAATTCGGCGGCACTTCCGTCGCCGACATCGAGCGTATCCGCAACGTCGCGCGCCATGTGAAGCGCGAGGTGGACGCCGGCAATGAAGTCGCGGTGGTCGTCTCCGCGATGTCGGGCAAGACCAACGAACTGGTTGCCTGGTGCCGCGATGCTTCGCCGATGCACGACGCGCGCGAATACGACGCGGTGGTGGCGAGCGGCGAACAGGTGACGTCGGGCCTGCTCGCGATCGTTCTGCAAGGCATGGGGATTACCGCGCGCTCGTGGCAGGGCTGGCAGTTGCCGCTCTACACCGATGGTACGCATGCTTCGGCGCGCATCAAGGGCCTGAACGGCGACGAACTGATCAAGCGCTTCAAGGAGCGTAACGAAGTTGCGGTGATCGCGGGCTTCCAGGGCATCAATCAGGAAACCGGACGCATCTCGACGCTGGGGCGCGGCGGTTCGGATACCAGCGCGGTCGCGGTCGCGGCTGCGATCCATGCGGATCGCTGCGACATTTATACGGACGTGGACGGCGTCTACACCACCGATCCGCGTATCGTACCGAAGGCGAAGCGTCTCGATGCGGTTGCGTTCGAGGAAATGCTGGAGATGGCGTCGCTGGGCGCCAAGGTATTGCAGGTTCGCTCGGTCGAGCTTGCCATGACCCAGAAGGTTCGTTTGTTCGTGCGCTCGAGTTTCGATGCGCCCGACGCGCCGCAGGTGGACGCCAAGGGCCGTCCACCGGGCACGTTGATCTGCGACGAGGAGGAGATCGTGGAAAATCAGGTCGTCACCGGCATCGCCTTCTCGAAGGACGAGGCGCAGATTGCGCTGCGCGAGGTCGCGGACAAGCCGGGCGTCGCCGCGGCGATCTTCGGCCCGCTCGCCGAAGCGCACATCAACGTCGACATGATCGTGCAGAACGTTTCCGCCGACGGTAAGAAAACCGACATTACCTTTACCGTGCCGGTCGCCGAGTTCGAGAAGGCCAAGAAGACCATCGAGTCCGCCAAGGACAAGGTCGGCTTCGCCTCGATGGAAGGCTATGGCGACGTGGTGAAGGTATCGGTGATCGGCGTCGGCATGCGCTCGCACGCCGGCGTGGCCGCCACCGCGTTCCGCGCGCTCGCCGAAAAGGGTATCAATATCCGCGTGATTTCGACCTCGGAGATCAAGATCTCCATCCTGATCGACGCGGCCTATACCGAACTTGCGGTCCGGACTTTGCATTCGGTATACGGACTCGACGGCTAGTGCACTGACCTTCGCGTTATCTGGAAAAATTCCAGCCGGTTTTCCGGCACACTTCCGGCTCGGCCGGAATAAAGGCTAGCGGGCATGCGTGGCTCCCTCGGCGGTCCGCGCGTTTTGCTGAGACGTCTCCGCGAGACGATGGCGGAGCAGATCAGCGCGCAGGAACGCCTCGACAAGATCGTGGTGCTGATTGCCGCCAACATGGTGGCGGAGGTCTGCTCCGTCTACGTGTTGCGCGTGGACGGTACGCTCGAGCTGTACGCCACCGAAGGCCTTAACCGCGAAGCGGTTCACCAGACCGTGCTGTCGGCGGGCGAAGGCCTGGTCGGCCTCGTCGCGAAGGAAGCGGAAGCGCTGAACCTTCCGAACGCGCAGAACCACCCGTCGTTCTCCTACAAGCCGGAGACGGGCGAAGAAATCTACAACTCGTTCCTCGGCGTGCCGATCCTGCGCGCGGGCAATACGCTCGGCGTGCTGGTCGTGCAGAACCGCGCGCGGCGCACCTATTCGGAAGAAGAAGTAGAGGCGCTGCAGACCACCGCGATGGTGGTCGCGGAGATGATCGCGTCCGGAGAACTGACCGCGCTGGCGCCGCCCGGCGCGGAGCCCGCCGCGCGCCGTCCGTTGCAGGTTACGGGCCTGCCGCTCGCGGAAGGCATCGGTCTGGGACGTGTCGTGCTGCACGAGCCGCGCATCCATGTGAAGAACGTCGTCGCCGACGATCCCACGCGCGAACTCGCGCGCCTCGACTCGGCGGTGGAAGCGCTGCGTTCCTCCATCGACGTGATGCTGGAGGACGAAGGCATCAACCGCGCCGGCGAGCATCGCGACGTGCTGGAGGCGTATCGCATGTTCGCGCAGGACCGCGGCTGGATGAAGAAGCTGCAGGAGGCGGTCGCGACCGGCCTCACCGCGGAAGCGGCGGTCGAGCGCGTGCAGTCGGACACGCGCGCGCGCATGTTGCGCCAGACCGACCCGTACCTGCGCGAGCGGCTGCACGATCTCGACGATCTCGCGAACCGACTGTTGCGCGACCTCATGGGCGAGACCCACGACAAGCGCGAGCCGCTTCCCGACAACGCCATCATCGTCGCGCGCAACATGAGTCCGGCGGCGCTGCTCGACTTCGACCGGTCGCGGCTGCGCGGCATCGTGCTGGAAGAAGGCGCGCCGACCAGCCATGTCGCTATCGTCGCGAAGGCGCTCGGGATCCCGGCGGTCGGGCAGGTCGCGAACGCGACCGGCAACGCCGATCCGGGCGACGCCATCATCGTGGACGGCGAAACCGGCGAAGTGCAATTGCGTCCGCCGGCCGATCTGGAACGCGCCTATGCGGAGAAAGTGAAGCTGCGCGCGCGCAGGCAGGCGCAATATGCCGTGCTGCGCGACCGCGAGGCGATCACGAAGGACGGCGTGAAGATCGATCTCCTGATGAACGCGGGCCTGCTGGTCGATCTTCCGCATCTCGCCGAAGCGGGCGCGGATGGCATCGGGCTGTTTCGCACCGAACTGCAATTCATGATCGCGGCGGCGCTGCCGCGCACCAGCGAGCAGTATTCGCTGTATCGCTCCGTGCTGGATGCGGCGAAGGGCAAGCCCGTCACCTTCCGCACGCTCGATGTCGGCGGCGACAAGGTGCTGCCTTATCTGCGTGGCGTGGAAGAAGAAAATCCCGCGCTCGGCTGGCGCGCGATCCGTCTCTCGCTGGACCGTCCGGGCCTGTTGCGCGCGCAGGTGCGCGCATTGCTGCGCGCGGCGGCGGGGCGCGAGCTTCGCATCATGTTCCCGATGGTTGCCGTGGTTTCCGAGTTCGATAACGCACGCGCGCTGGTGGAGCGCGAGCTTACGCATCTGCGCCGTCACGGGCACAAGCTGCCCAATCAGGTCAGCGTCGGCGTGATGGTGGAGGTGCCGTCGCTGCTGCTATCGCTCGATGAAATCGTGGAGCGTGCGGATTTTCTCTCGGTTGGCTCCAACGACCTGATGCAGTTCATCTTCGCCGCCGATCGCGGAAATGCGCAGGTCGCAAGCCGGTTCGACCCGCTCTCCGCGCCCGCGCTTCGTGCGCTGAAGATGATCGCCGATGCCTGCCTGAAGCGCGGCAAGCCGTTCACGCTTTGCGGCGAGATGGCTGCGAAACCGCTGGAAGCAATGACGCTGATTGCGCTTGGTTTCCGTTCGCTCTCGCTGTCGCCCGCGATGATCGGCCCGGTGAAGGCGATGGTGCTTGCGCTGAACGTCGGGGATGCTGAGAAGGTGATAGCTCCGTTCGTGACCGGGACGGCCTCCGGCCGCGAGAAGCTGCGCGCCTTCGCGCAGGAAGCCGGCATTCCGGTTTAAGGAACAGAGCGCATGTTGCCCGCCGCGCGCATGGAAGCGCTGATCGCACGTCACGCCGAGATCGAAGCCGAACTCGCGAAGGGCGGCGGTGGCGACAATTTCGCGAAGCTGTCGCGCGAATTCGCCGAGCTTTCGCCGGTGATCGACGACGTGAAGGCGCTGAAGCAGGCGCAGACCGATCTCGCAGGTGCGGAAGCGCTGATGGCGGGCAGCGACAGGGAACTCGCCGGCATGGCGGCCGACGAGAAGCGCGAACTCGAAACGCGCATCGAGGAACTCGAACACAAGCTGCGTCTCGCGCTGATTCCGAAAGATGCGGCGGACGCGCGCGATGCCATCCTCGAAGTGCGCGCAGGCACGGGCGGGGACGAGGCCTCGCTGTTCGCGGGCGACCTTTTTCGCATGTACGAGCGCTACGCAGCGCTACAGGGCTGGACGGTCGAATTGCTCTCCGCCAACGAGGGAACGGCGGGCGGCTTCAAGGAAATCATCGCGGCGGTTCGCGGGCGCGGCGCCTACGCGAAACTGAAATTCGAATCCGGTGTGCATCGCGTGCAGCGCGTGCCCGCGACCGAAGCGTCCGGCCGCATCCACACTTCCGCCGCCACTGTCGCGGTGCTGCCGGAAGCGGAGGAAGTAGACATCGACATCAACGAAGCCGACCTGAAGACAGATGTGTTCCGCGCGTCCGGCGCGGGCGGGCAGCACGTCAACAAGACGGAGTCGGCGGTGCGCATCACGCATCTGCCGAGCGGCATCGTGGTCGCGGTGCAGGACGAGCGCTCGCAGCACAAGAACCGTGCGCGCGCGATGGCGCTGCTTCGCACCAAGCTCTACGATCAGGAGCGCCAGCGGCTCGACTCCGCGCGCGCTGCCGACCGCAAGGGGCAGGTCGGCTCGGGCGACCGTTCGGAGCGCATCCGCACCTATAACTTTCCGCAGGCGCGCGTCACCGATCATCGCATCAACCTGACGCTGCACAAGCTGCCGCAGATCCTCGAAGGGGTTGCGCTCGGCGAACTGGTCGATGCGCTCACCGCCGAACACCAGGCCGCGTTGCTGGCGGACGAGGAAAGCAAGCTCTCGGCATGAGCGCCGCGCGCGAGGCCGGCAAGACCTTTGGCGCTTTACGCCGCGAGGCGGTGCTGCGGTTGCGCGAAGCGGGAATCGAAAATCCGGAAGCCGATGCAAGGCTTCTGCTTTGCCATGCGGCGGGCTTCGATGCCGCGAAGCTGATCGCGTTCGAGAACGATGAAGCGAATGTAGCGGCCATCGGCGCGTTCGAGCACCTGCTCGCGCGCAGAATTTCCGGCGAGCCGGTCGCACGCATGACCGGCCGCAAGGAGTTCTGGTCGCTTTCGTTCGCACTGAATGCTGACACGTTGGTTCCGCGCCCCGAAACCGAGACGCTGGTCGAAGCGGCGCTTGCGGAGTTTCCCGAGCGCGAGGCAAAACTTCGCGTGCTCGATCTCGGTACGGGAACCGGCGCGCTGCTCGCCGCGATCCTGTCGGAACGTCCGCACGCAGTGGGCGTTGCCGTTGACAGAAGCGAGCACGCGTTGCGCATTGCGCGCGATAATCTCGACAGGTTGGGGCTGGCAAATCGCGCGCAGTTCATTTGCGGCGACTGGACGGCAGCGCTTGGCACGCGGTTCGATTTGATTGTCTCGAATCCGCCATACATCGCGGCGGATGAAGTGGCCTTATTGTCGCCGGAAGTGCGCGATCATGATCCCCGGCTCGCGCTCGATGGCGGAGCGGATGGACTGGATGCCTATCGTTCCATCGTTAACCGGCTCCCCGCGCATCTCACGGCGGGCGGGGTTGCCGTTCTCGAACTGGGTCAAAGTCAGGAACCGGCGGTAACGGACATCGTGCGGCGGACAGGCAGCATCGAAGTGCGCACGCCGGCGCGGAAAGACCTCTCCGGTATCCCGCGGGCACTCGTTATCCACGCGAAAAGGTGAGGCAAAATAGCGCTTGGAAGGCACCGCGAGAGGCACTAGTGTCATTTCCAGATTCGATCCGGCACCGCCTTACGGACGAGGGGTTCATAAGGCTGGCGCGGTAACCGCGATACGGCGAACGAAGTCGCCGAAGACGCGAAACCGCAAAGATCCGGATCCGGCGCACCAGCATCGAAGCGCAAAGCAGAAGCAGAGCGCATAGCCGAGGGCGAAGCATCCGCGTGTTGAGCGTGGACTTTCAGATTGAACGGAAGATTTCAGGTCGAAGGACCGTAACGAACATGGCGCAGTGCGTGTTTATCGCTGCGTGACATGACCGGTGTGCGAGACAAGCGCATGGCCGGATGAGCGGGCGGGTCAGCCGTCAAACCACAGAGAAAGTTGTCGATGAGAAACGGACAGCAACACAATCATAACAACCACAAGCGGATGCGCGGCCGCAATCGCGGCGGACGTGGCGGCGGACATAACCCGCTGACCCGCGTCTACGAGTCGAATGGACCCGACGTGAAAATCCGCGGCACCGCGCACCACATCGCGGAGAAGTACCAGCAGCTCGCCCGCGACGCGCAATCCTCCGGCGATCCCGTTTCCGCCGAAAGCTATCTGCAGCACGCCGAGCACTATCTGCGCCTGATCGCGGCCGCGCAGCAGCAGATGCAACAGAGCAATCCGCAGGGTCAGCAGCAGCCGTATCAGCGCCCCGACGAAATGCGCGGCGAAGGCGAAGAGGACGAAGGCGACTTCAGCGACGACGCCAACGGCCAGCCCTATCCGGCGCAACAGCAGCAGCAACAGCCGCAACAGAACTTCCGTCCGCAGCCTGCGAACCAACCGCAGCCGAACTACCAGCCGCGTGAACAACGCGACCAGCGCGAACAGCGCGATCAGGAAGGCGGCTTGCCCGCGTTCATCACCGGCGGCGCGCCGCAGCAGGGTAATTTCCAGGGCGGCGAAGGCGAGCAGGGCGAGAATCGCGGCGGACGCTTCAACCGCAACCGCGGCCGCGGCCGTTTCAACAATCGCCAGCGCAACGATTTCGGCGGCCAGCAGGGCGGCGACGCCAATGCCGCGCCGGATGCGCAGCCGGAACCCGTGAAGCCGGAATAATCCGCTTCCTCAATCGAGGATTTCGATGCGGTCGCCTTCGTTGATGGCGCCGCCTTCGACCACGCTCGCATAGATGCCGCAGTCGGTGTCGCCGGTCTTGCGCCAGATGGTCTGGGGCAGGTCGGTGTCGCGTTGCGCGGTATCGGGATCGACGTCGACCGCCGCGCAGCGCTCGACGCGCTTGGTCACTTTCAAGGTCACACCGCCCGCGCGGATTTTCTTTCCGATCAGATCGAACTCGGACCAGGGCTTCAGGTCTTCGAGATAAAGGTTCGCGCGAAAGCGCACCGGGTGAAGCGGCTTGTGGGCTGCTTCCGCAAGCTCGGCGATCGTTCCGAGATTGATGATGTGAACCACTTTGGCGGCGACATCCGAGAAGCTGTGTCCCGGCGCTTCCAGAACCTTGAGCGGTCCGCGCGCCTCGCCGCCCATGAACTCCTGCAGGGCGTATTCGATGGCAGCGCGTCCGGCTTCGGTGTGCAGGCTCGCTTCCGCCAGCGTCATGCCGTTCATGCTGGCGGTGAAGTTGCCGGAGCGGTCGTTGTACTGCGTGCGCAGCGCTGCCAGTTTTGCGTTCCGCATCAGGCAGAGAAACTTGCTTTTCGAGAGCCATTTCGGGGCCGCCGGGTCGAAGCCGGACGGGCCGTTCTCGACCGCGAATTTGCGGTCGGCCGGGAAGGTCTGCTCCGGCGACAGCACGACCGATTTCAGCTTCTCGCCAGAGAACCCCTTCACCGGATAGCGGTAGAGCGCGCTGACGCGCGGTTTGATTTCGCTCATGGCATCCCCAGATCGAGGTTCTCCATGCTGGATGGGGCGGGCCGCGTCCACTCAACTCCGGTAACCGTTTCCCGCTAATTTCCGCCGGTCCGGGTCTTTCCGGGGCGGGAAATCCTCCCCATCTAGGGAACGGATGCCGCGGGCCGGGCCTTCGGGACGGAAGCGGCAGGCCGAAGGAGAACATCATGGATCTGGAAAAATATACCGAGCGCGCGCGGGGATTCCTGCAATCGGCGCAGTCGCTCGCCCTTCGCGAAGGGCATCAGCAATTCACCCCGGAACACCTGCTGAAGGTGCTGATCGACGACCCGGAAGGGCTGGCCGGTGGCCTCATCGACCGCGCGGGCGGCCGTTCGCGCGACGTGCTCGCGGGCGTCGAGGCGGCGCTCGCGAAAATGCCGAAAGTGGAAGGCGGTGGTGCGGGCCAGTTGTATCTGACCCCGCAGCTTGCCCGTGTATTCGCCGCGGCTGAGAAGGCTGCGAAGACCGCGGGCGATAATTTCGTCACCGTCGAGCGGCTGTTGCTTGCGCTCGCAATCGAGAAGGATTCGGAAGCGGGCAAGCTGCTGGCGCGCGCGGGCGTGACTCCGCAGGGCCTGAACGGCGCCATCGAACAGTTGCGCAAGGGCCGCACGGCCGACACCGCTTCCGCCGAGAGCGCCTATGACGCGCTGAAGCGCTATGCCCGCGACATCACCGAGGCCGCGCGTAACGGCAAGCTCGATCCGGTGATCGGCCGCGAGGAAGAAATCCGCCGCACCGTGCAGGTGCTGTCCCGCCGCACCAAGAACAATCCGGTGCTGATCGGCGAGCCGGGCGTCGGCAAGACCGCCATTGTCGAGGGCCTTGCGCTGCGCATCGTCAACGGCGACGTGCCGGAAAGCCTGAAGGACAAGAAACTGCTTGCGCTCGATCTCGGCGCGCTGATTGCCGGCGCGAAGTATCGCGGCGAATTCGAGGAGCGGCTGAAGGCCGTGTTGCAGGAAGTCACTTCCTCGAACGGCGAGATCATCGTGTTCATCGACGAGATGCATACGCTGATGGGCGCGGGCAAGGCCGACGGCGCGATGGACGCCGCGAACCTGCTCAAGCCCGCGCTCGCGCGCGGCGAACTGCATTGCGTCGGCGCGACCACGCTCGACGAATACCGCAAGCATGTCGAGAAGGATGCCGCGTTGGCGCGGCGCTTCCAGCCCGTGTTCGTGGGCGAGCCTACGGTGGAAGACACCGTTTCGATCCTGCGCGGCCTGAAAGATAAATACGAGCAGCACCACGGCGTGCGCATCACCGACGCGGCGCTGGTCGCGGCGGCGACGCTGTCCAACCGCTACATCACCGACCGCTTCTTGCCCGACAAGGCTATCGACCTGGTCGACGAGGCGTCGGCACGGCTGCGCATGCAGGTCGATAGCAAGCCGGAAGAACTGGACGAGATCGACCGGCGCATCGTGCAGCTCAAGATCGAGGAGGAGGCGCTCAAGAAAGAAGACGACGCCGCTTCCAAGGACCGGCTGACGCGCCTCAAGAAAGAACTGGCGTCGCTTGAGGAGAAATCGGCGGCGATCACTTCCCGCTGGCAGAGCGAGAAGGAAAAGCTCGGCTCGGTGCAGAAGCTGAAGGCCGACCTCGACGCGCTGAACAACGAACTCGCCAATGCCGAGCGCAAGGGCGAGTATGAGAAGGCGGGCGAACTCGCTTACGGCAAGATTCCGGCGCTAAAGAAAAAGCTCGCCGAACTGGAGAGCAAGGAAAGCGCGGCGCTGGTCGAGGAATCGGTCACGCCGAACCACATCGCGCAGGTGGTATCGCGCTGGACCGGCGTTCCGGTGGACCGGATGCTGGAGGGCGAGCGCGAGAAGCTCTTGCGCATGGAAGACGAGATCGCGAAGCGCGTGATCGGGCAGCAGGAAGCCGTGCATGCGGTCTCTACCGCGGTGCGCCGCGCACGCGCGGGCTTGCAGGACCCGAACCGGCCGATCGGCTCGTTCATGTTCCTCGGCCCCACCGGCGTCGGCAAAACCGAACTGACGAAGGCGCTCGCGCGCTTCCTGTTCGACGACGAAGCGGCGCTCATTCGTATCGACATGTCCGAGTACATGGAGAAGCATTCGGTCGCGCGCCTGATCGGCGCGCCTCCGGGCTATGTCGGCTACGAGGAAGGTGGCGCGCTGACCGAAGCGGTGCGGCGGCGGCCGTATCAGGTGATCCTGTTCGACGAGATCGAAAAGGCGCACCCGGACGTGTTCAATGTGCTGTTGCAGGTGCTCGACGAGGGCCGCCTGACCGACGGTCAGGGCCGCACGGTCGATTTCCGCAATACGCTGATCATCATGACGTCCAACCTCGGCGCGGAATTCCTGGTTGCGCTCGGCGAGAAGGACGACGTGGACAGCGTGCGCGAGCAGGTGATGGGCGTCGTGCGCGCGAGCTTCCGTCCGGAATTCCTCAACCGCGTGGACGAGATCATCCTGTTCCATCGGCTGAAGAAGGAGCAGATGGGCGCGATCGTCGATATCCAGATGGCGCGGCTACAGAAGCTGCTGGACGAGCACAAGATCACGCTCGAACTGGCCGCGGATGCACGGGCGCTGCTGGCGGAGAAGGGCTACGACCCGGCGTTCGGCGCGCGGCCGCTGAAGCGCACGATCCAGAAGCTGGTGCAGGATCCGCTCGCCGAGCAGATTCTTTCCGGCAAAATCTCGGACGGCGCAAAGGTGAAGGTAGTTGCCAGCGGCGACCGTCTCGCGTTCGAGACCGGCGGAAAAACTTCCGTCACGCGCGCGGCTTAAGGACGGCGCCGCTTAAAATAAAAACGGCCGGGAGAACTCCCGGCCGTTTTGTTTTATTGGCGCCCGGCTTACATGCCGCCGCCTTTGATCTGGTTGATGTAGCCCTGCAGCACCTTGTCGTCAGGGCCGCCGCCGAAGACATAATACATGCGCTTCTCGGAAACGCAGCGAATGCCGATCTGGTAGTCGCCTTTGTCGCCGAAGGTCGTGTTACCGACCAGTTCGATGCGCGTGTAGTTCTGCGACTGCATGACCTGGCGGGCGCGGCCGAAGCACTGCTCCTGCGAGATGTCGAGGTCGCCCCAGGCGCTCGAAATCGCAGGCGCGTTCGACTGCGCGCTGACGCCGCCCGAAAGCGAAGTAATCAAAGCAAGCGCGAATGCGCCCGTAGCCAATTTCAGTTTCATCCGTAACTCCCGTGAGACGGTTTCAAGCATCCAACCGGCTTAAGAGATTATCAGGCACGATTGCCGTAGCAACTGCCCCGCGCTTTCCGGGAGCCTAGAATCAGCCCTAGAATCGCGTGGTCACAGGAACTTGTTTTCAGGAGAGCGCGACGTGAAGCGTTTTGGGGCGGCTTTTGGCTTTGTCATCCTGCTGTTTCTTTGTGCGGTAACCGGCACGACTGCCGCGCGGGCGCAGGCCGGGGACTCCATCCTGATCCTCGATGCTTCCGGCTCCATGTGGGGTCAGGTGGACGGGCAAACCAAGATTTCCGCCGCCCGCCGCGCCGTCGATTCCATTCTCGCGAAGTGGCGCCCGAACGACCGCCTCGGCCTGATGGTTTATGGCCATCGCACCAAGGGCGACTGCCGGGATATCGAACTGGTGGTGCCGGTCGGCAGTTTCGATGCCGATAAAATCCGATCGGCGGTGAAGGGGCTGAACCCCAAGGGCAAGACGCCGATGGCGGACTCGCTGCGCGCCGCGGCACAGGCGCTGCGTTCCACCGAAAACAAGGCGACGATCATTCTGGTTTCCGACGGCATCGAGACTTGCGCGCCCGATCCCTGCGCGGTCGCGGGCGAACTGAAAAAATCGGGGGTCGCTTTCGTTGCGCATGTCATCGGCTTCGACGTGACCGACCCGGCGGCGAAAGCGCAATTGCAATGCATCGCGCGCGTCACCGGCGGCGTCTATCTCGATGCGAGCAATGCCTCCGGCCTTGAGAACGCGCTGAACCGCGCAGTGCAGGCGGTGCAGGGCGAGAAGGTGCAGACGGAAGCGCCCGCGAAGCCCGAACCCGATCCGCTTGCCGATAAGAACTTCCGCGGCATCGCGCGGCTCGTGCAGGGCGGCGATCCGATCAGTGACACGAAGTCGGATGTGGGCTGGAGCTTTCACACCAATCGCGGCGGCCAGAAGGGCGATTACGTCACTACGTTCTACGGTGCGCCGGTCGCCGATGCGGTCGATCCCGGCGACTATATCGTCGTCGTGAAATACGGCTTCGTGGAGCGCGAGTTTCCCTTCAAGGTCGAGAAGGGCAAGGTTTCGGCGCTCGATGTAAGCCTTGAAGCCGGCTACGTCACGAGCGACGGCGAAGTGATCGGCGGCGGCAAGGCCGATAACGTGACGTGGGAACTGTACCGCGCGAACGGCGACTACGTCACGACCGACTACGAGAAGTTGCCGAAGTTCATCCTGCCGGCCGGCAGCTACGTGCTGACGCTGACCAAGGGCACGGCGAAAACGAAAAAAGAATTCACTATCGCCGCCGGCGACTCGATCAACGTCTCCATGACGCTCGATGTGGGCAAGCTCGCGGTCAGCGCGGTTTACGCGGCAAACGGACCCAAGGTCGAACACGGCATCACCGTGGAAGTCCGTCATCCCGCGAAGAACGATACCGAGCAGCCGGTATGGATTGCGACACTCTACGATGCGCTATCGCAATTCGATCTGCCGGCCGGGCGTTATGAGGTCACGGTCGGCGTCGGCTACGCGAAGCGCGTGTTCCCGGTCGAGGTGAAATCCGGCGACACCACACGGGTCAACTTCAATCTCGACGCCGGTGTTCTGGGAACGAAAGTGCCCGAAGGCAGCACGATCGAGATTTTCTCCGCCGAGCGCGACATCAATAACCGGCGGACGTGGATCGGCACCTTCTACGAAGCGGAAGCGAGTACGGCGCTCAATGCGGGCAATTACGTCGTGATCATAACGACCAAGGGCGACAAGAAGACCGAACACGAGATCTCGGTCTCGCCGGGCAAGCGCGTCGAGATTTCCGTAAAGTAGCGGTCAGTTGCCGGTCTGCGCGACGCGGTTAGGCGTGCCGAGGGCGAGAATGCCGTCGATACGCTGCCGCTCGCGGGCGAAGTCCTTCAGGAACTGGTCTTCCAGCACGCGGCCTTGCGGCAGACGGATGCGAAGCGGATCGACATAGTTACCGTTGATCGCGACTTCGTAGTGCAGATGCGGGCCAGTCGAGAGGCCGGTGTTGCCGATGTAGCCGATGATCTGGCCCTGGCGGACTTTCACGCCATCCTGAATGCCGCGCGCAAAGCCCGACAAGTGGGAATAGGTCGTGACGTAGCCGTTCAAGTGCTGGATTTCGACGCGGCGGCCGTAACCCGAACTCCAGTCGGCATGGATGATGGTGCCGTTGCCCGCCGCGAAGACCGGCGTGCCGGTCTCATCGGCCCAGTCCACGCCAGAATGCATACGCGAATAGCCAAGGATCGGGTGGCGGCGGAGACCGAAACCTGAGCGGAAGTTGCCGCCTGCGAGCGGTTTGCGCAGCAGGAATTTCTTCGCGCTCTTTCCGCCTTCATCGTAGAAATCGACGATGCCGTCGTCGGTGGTCTGGAAGCGGTAATACTTGCGCTGATTTTCGCCGGCGAGTTGCAGCGAGGCGAACAGCACTTCGCCCTTGGTGTCGTTCTCGTCGTCGCCGAACAGGATGTCGAAGGCATCGCCCGCGCGCACCTTGCGTTGCAGATCGATGTCGAAAGAGAACACCTTGATCAGTGCTTCGATGATGTGCGTCGGCACCTGATTGCGCAGGGACGTTTCGTAGATCGCGTTGTAGAGGCGCAGGCCATTGCCATCGTCTTCGTCGTCTTCCGGCTGCGGTGTGGTGCGCAGCATGTTCATGTCGCGCGGCTCGGCGACAGTGACGTACTTGTTGAGATCGGTAAGAGCGACCGTCGCTTCGTGCGCCTTGTCGTTGAAGATGCTGACGCGGAGCGGTTGTACGCTTCCGTCTTTCAATGTGTTCATCAAGACGCGAACGCGAAGGCCCTCTTTCAGGAGGCCGTCGCGGCCGCGGTTGAAGGCGCGAACCAGTTCGACCGTCGTTTGGGGCTGGGCGCCGAGTTCTTTCAGCAGCGAGACGAGGGTGTCGTTCTTCTTGGCGACCAGCGTTTTTTCGGTCCAGTCGTTGCCGCCTTTGGTGTCCTGCGAGGTCTTGGTGATGACCAGCATGTTCTCGGCAACCGCGGGCATCGGATCGAGCGTGGTGCGCACCCCGCCTTCGTTCGCGTAGGCGAGCGAGTTGCCGAGCGTGAAGCCCTGGAACGGGATCGCGCCGGCGGCGGGATGGTTCACCATCACTTCCAGATGCTCGCGCACGCGCATCATGACGTCTTCGAGGCGCACCGCGCCGGCAATGCGGGCGTTCGCCGGCAGCTGCGAGAGATCGCGCATGACGATGGTGAGTTCGCCGGTCGGTTCGATGTCCGGCGTTTCCGCGGTCTGGTCTTCCTCGCCCATCAGCTTGACGGGGTTGAACGCGGGAATGTTTGCGGTCAGCGAAGAAGGCGTCAGCGCGAGATTGGTTGCGACCCGCACGAACGGCCGCACACGCACGATTTCGCGGTCGCCGACGCGCGTCGTGGTCGAAACGCGCAAGACCTGGCGTGCAAGCACGCTGTCGCCGAGCACGCTGATGCGGTCGCCCTTGCGGTTCGGGTTGATTGCGCGCTGATCGTTGCGGACGTTCGCGGTGCGGATGATTTCGGGCACCTGCGCGAAGCGATAATCGCCGTCGAGTGCGGCATAAACCGCGCCGCCCATCAGCCCGCCGCCGGCAAGCGCAGTGATAACGGTAGCCGCCAGCCAACGCACCGACACGGAACGGCGATCGATCGGCTCTTCGTCGTGGCCATCGAGACCAAGCGGAGGCTCGTTACCCAGATCGATCTGCGCCGCCAGGGCCTCGCGCCCATCACCGGCCGTTCGTCGGCTTTCCACGGTAGTGTCTTGCTCCCCTCGCGCGGGCCGCTGCGTCCCCAAAGGCGATC